>JARGFW010000002.1:0-18990 GCA_029211085.1 Deferrisomatales bacterium
CCGTGGCGGAACCCAAAACCGGCTCAGATTTGACGATCAACACAGTTGCTCACTTCTACGTCACCAAGGCGGTGCGCTCTGACGCGCTGTTGGCCCACCAGCAGGCCGGTAAGGCGGCGACCGGAGCGACCCTGACCCACTACCTCATGCAGGCCTGCACCAAAGCCTTGTCGGCGCACCCAGAGGCCAACCGGAGCTACGACCGGGGGCGCTGGGTCCGTTGGAAGGTGGTGCATCTGGGGCTGGCGGTGCAGACCGAGGCGGGTCTGGTGGTGGCGGTGTTGCGCGATGCCCGGGGCCGCGATCTGGCCTGGTTCGCGGAGCACACGCGCGCCCTGGTGGACCGGGCCCGGGCCGGCAAGCTCACCGGTCCGGAACGCAGCAACCCGACGTTCACCATCTCCAACCTGGGGGCCTACGACGTGGAGAGCTTCTCGGCGATCATCAACCCGCCGTCGGCCCTCACCCTGGCGGTTGGGTCGGTGGTGGACGTGCCGGTGGTGGAGGGGGGAAAGGTGGTGCCCGGCAAGGTGCTGCACCTCACCCTGTCCTGCGACCACCGGGTGGTGGACGGCGTGCTCGCGGCAAGGTTCCTGGGGGAGGTGAAGCGCCTGCTGGAAAACCCGGGGGAGTTGTAGGGGCTCAGGCCGGGGCGGCGCAGGATGCCGGTTCGTCGCGTCGGGCTGTAGGTCTGCTGGCGGCAGGCACTTCCCTGGCTGCGGGGGCGAACAACTCCTCGAAGATCGCCTGCACCGTGGTGATACGGTCGGCCTTCCAGGCGTTGGTGCCGCAGAACACCAGGCCGGTCTGCACGTCGCCGCGCTGGGCCCGGTTCAGGGCCCGTACCACACAGAAGCGCTCGTTGTCTGCGCGGTAGGTGCATTTCTTCAGACAGGCCAGGCCGCACTTCTGGTCCACCTCCAGGTCGCGCTGGCGGATCATCGGGGTGTTGGGGAGGATGGCCCGGCCCGGCAACCCGGCGGGGCTCATGAGCAGCCCGATGTCCTCTTCGCGACACTCCAGGTACGCCTGTTTGAAGGCCGGGTCGGCGTCACACTCTTCGGTGCATACGAACCGCGACGCCATCTGCACGCCGTCGGCACCCTGTGCCAGGGCATACTCCACGTCCCGCCGGTCCCACACGCCGCCCGCGGCGACCACCGGGATGTCCAGATTCCACTCGTCACGAAAGTAGGCCTTCACCCCGCGCACCGTGGCGTACTGGTCGTACTCTCCGATGCCGATGTTCTCCAGCTTGTCGCCCAGGTGGCCGCCGGCGGTGTCCGGGTCCTCCACCACCACGGCGTCCGGCAGGCGCTGGTAGCGTTTGTGCCACTTGCGGGCGATCAGTTCGGCCGCCTTCACCGAGGACACGATCGGCACCAGGGCCACGTCGGGGAACTCTGCGGTCAGCCCGGGCAGGCTCAGGGGCAGGCCTGCCCCGCTCACGATCAGCTTGGCGCCGGCCTCGCAGGCGGTGCGCACCTGCTGGTCGTAGTCGCTCACCGCCACCATGGCGTTCACGCCGATCACCCCGTTGGGGGCGATGGCGTAGGCCTTGCGCAGTTCCTCGCGCAGACCTTCTTGATCGGCGTCGTACAGGTTGCGGCCGTCGAACTCCGGGACATCCAACCCCAGCCCGGCGGTCGCGATCAGCCCCACCCCGCCACAGCGGGCCACGTGCCCGGCCAGGTTGCCCCCGGAGATGCGCACTCCCATACCGCCCTGGATGAGCGGGTGCGGTACCGTGTGCTTGCCGATGGTTAACGGGCCCATGAGGTGTCTCCTGTGCCGGTGATGGATACGAGAAAGCCTTTACAGCTTACCAGAGCGCGCTGAGGCGGAATGTAATAGTTCTGTAAAACCAAAGTCTTGGACAGCAGTCGTGGAACCGGTTCCGTAGTTGCCGTGGCGGTTGCAGGGCATGCCGACCGGGGTGCATCCCAGGTCGACCCGGTGCCCGTCCTCTGCCGGTAAGGGTTTCCCCGGTAAGGGGTTCCCCCTTGTCCCGGTCGCGGCCGTGGTGGTAGGTGAAGGGCCATGGGATTCTTGCGCCGTCTCCTCAACCCCTTGGTCGCGTTCATCGGCATCCAGCTCGTGTGGATCGCCGTGGTGGTGTTCTGGGTGTACTGGTTCATGGGCACCCACCGCCGCCTGCGCGAGTTGGCGGAGCAGTACAGCCCCGAGTTGCTGACCGGCGGTGTGGACTGGTTCATCCTGGCAGAGGGCATCCTGCTGCTGGTGGCCATCCTGGTCGGGGTGTACGTGATCTTCTTGTACTGGAACCGCCAACGCTCCCTGTACCGCTCCCAGCATACTTTCATCTCCCAGGTCACCCACGAGCTCAAGTCGCCCCTGGCCTCCCTGCAGTTGCACCTGGAGACGATTCGCCTGCGCCACCCGGATCCGGCGCAGTTGGAGGGGTTTCTGGACACCATGCTCGGCGACACCGACCGGTTGCACTCGCTGATCAACAACCTGCTCTCGGCGAGCCGCCTGGAACAGCGCGGAGTGCGGTTCAGCCTGCGCACCGGGGATCTGTCCGCGCTGGTGGTCAGTTATCTGGAGAAGCGCCGGGGCTTCCTGCCGGAAGGTGCGGGACTGGAGGTGACGGTGGAGCCGGATCTCCATGTGCGCATGGACCCCGAATCGCTGGAGACCGTTCTGCGCAATCTGCTGGAGAACGCGGTGCTCTACACCGTGGGGCTGCCGCAGATCCGCGTGGGGCTGCGGGCCGAAGGGCGCTTCGCGCACCTCACCGTGGCGGACTCGGGCCGGGGTTTGGAACCGCGCCACCGGAAGAAGGTATTCCACATGTTCTACCGGGTGCGGCGGTCCAGCGAACGTACGATCCGCGGCACCGGGCTCGGCCTGTTCATCGTGCGCACGGCGGTGCGCATCCACAAGGGCAGGGTGTGGATGGAGAGCGGGGGCCTGGGGAGGGGCACTACGGTGCACATCCAACTGCCCCTGGTAAGCGGCCCCGGAGGCCGGGAGACGGCGTGAGGAAGCCCCATATCCTGCTGGTGGAAGACGAGGTGCACATCGCCCGCGGGTTGGTGTTCAACCTCGAGTCGGAGGGCTGCGCGGTTACCCACGTGGAGACGGGGGAAGACGCCCTGACGGCGGCGGAGGGGCGCGGTTTCGCCCTGGTGGTGCTGGACGTGATGCTGCCGGGCATCGGTGGCTTCGAGGTGTGCCGCCGTCTGCGGCAGCGCGACCCGCGCCTGCCGATCCTGATGCTGACCGCCCGCACCGAGGAGGGGGATCGGGTGGCGGGTCTCTCCGCCGGGGCCGACGACTACCTCACCAAGCCGTTCAGCCTGGAGGAGTTCCTGCTGCGGGTGCGGGGCATGTTGCGGCGCTCGGAGTGGTACCGCCCCGGGGCGTTGGGCGGTTACCGGTTTGGGACAAACGAGGTGTGGCTCGAGGAACACCGTGCCCGCACCCCGCGCGGCGAGGTGCAACTCACCGAACTCGATGCCCGCTTCCTGCGGGAGTTGTTCCGCAACGAGGGCCGGGTGCTGTCGCGCACCGACCTGCTGGCGACGGTGTGGCACCTCCCCCCCGACGCCGAGACCCGCACCCTGGACAACTTCGTGGTGCGCATGCGCAAATATTTTGAACAGGACCCCGCTCACCCCCGGCACCTGCACACCGTGCGGGGGCGGGGGTACCGCTTCACCCGGGAAGGGGAAGACTGAGACGGTGGCCGCCGGCAGGCCCCTCGTATGTCCCTCCCTGACCGCCCTCCAGGATGTTCTTCCCCACAGGTTCCCTCGCCCTCTGTGCAGAGGGTGACCCACTGGTCTGCCGTGTCGCCCCATCGCGTTACCGGATATCCGGGAATCTCTTTTAAGAATCGTTCTTGACGGCGTCATTAAATGGGAATAAATTCCCATTTATGCCTTCCCCGTCCCAGTCTCTGGCAAGGCCCAAGGTTTCCCTCGTCCTTGCGGCGACCCGCAGGATCCTCCGGGCCTTGGTGCGCGTGCTGTTGCGCTGCGGCATCCCCTACCCTGTGTTCTCCGAACTGGCCCGTTGGACCTACGCCGAAGTCGCGGCGCGGGAGTTCTCCATCCGGGGCCGCAAGCAGACCAACTCCCGCGTCGCGGTGATCACGGGCCTGTCCCGCAAGGAGGTGTTGCGCCTGCGCCGCCTGCCCATGCCGGTGGACGAGGGATCGGTGGAGAGGTTCCACCGCGGTGCTCGGATCGTCTCGGCGTGGGTCAGGGCGGGTGAGCCGAAGGACAGTGGCTCCCTTCCCAAGTCGCTGGCTTTCGATGGCCCCGGCCCCACGTTCACCGCGCTGGTTGCCAGACACGGCGGTGACGTTCCGCCGCGGGCCGTGCTGGACGAGTTGTTGCGGGCGGGGGTCGTGGAGCGGGACGGAGACCGGGTCCGGCTCGTGAGCCGGGCATACCTGCCTGCCGGGGACGAGGCGGAGGGGGAACGGGTGGCCGTCCTGGGAACCGATGTCGCCGCCCTGCTCGGCACCATCGACCACAATCTCCAGTGCCCGGTGGAAGAGCGGCGCTTGCAGCGGCGGGTTCTGTACCGCGGAGTTCCAGCGGCGGCGTTGCCCGGTATCCAGACCCTGGCGAGGCAGCGGGGGCAGGCCCTTCTGGAAGAACTGGACCAGATCCTCGCCGGGCAGGTGGCGCGGGTTCCTGGCCCGGGGCGGGCGGACGAACCCACCCGCCAGGTGATGTTCGGCCTGTTCTGGGCAGAGGAGGACGAAGCGTCCCCGCCCGAGGATGGGGAAGACGCGGACCGATCCGCGGAGGAGGTCCCATGAGAACGGCAAAGAGTGGGCGTTGGTTGGCCTTGTTCGCGGTGTCCCTGGCGATCGCCGGGTGCGGCGGCGGCACGACGGTCGCGGACGGCGGAGGCGGGGGCATAGGCGGGACCGGAGTCGTTGCAGCCCGGGGGCCCATCACCGGGTTCGGCAGCATCTGGGTCAACGGGATCCGTTTCGACGTTTCTGGCGCCAGGGTCACCGTCGAGGGAGCGACCGCCTCGGCCGAGGATCTGAACCTGGGGATGGTGGTCGCGGTGTCGGGAATGGGCGCCGCCGACGGCTCGGTGGTCGCCGACCTTGTGGAGTACTCCGACAGCCTGGAGGGTCCCATCGACAGCATAGCCGGGGATGAGTTCCGGGTGCTCGGGCAGACCGTACTGGTGACGGGTGGGACCGAGGTGCGCGGCGGTCCACTGGAACCCGGCAATGTGATCGAGGTGAGCGGTTTGACCGACGCTGCCGGTACCATCCACGCCACCTACGTTGAAAAGAAGTCGGACTCCGCGGGCCCGGATGACGAGATCGAGCTGAAAGGGATCGCCACGAACGTGAAGCCGGAGCAAGGCACCTTCGAGATCAACGGCCTCACGGTCTCGTACGCGGGGACCACAGTTTCCCTTGCCGGGGAGTTCGTCATGGTGAGAGGCGATCAGGGTGTGGTGGGGGGAATCCTGGTCGCCAAAGAGGTGGAGCTTGGGGGCGGTGGCGAGCTGCCCCAGGACGACGGGGTCCGCGCCGAACTGGAAGGGTTCGTCACCTCGGTAGATGGTGCGGCGCTGTTCACCTTGGACGGGACTCCGGTGGACGCACTGGGGGCCGAGTTCGAGAACGGCACCCTGGATGACCTGGTCCTGAACGCCCGGGTCGAGGTGGAGGGAACGTTCCAGGGCGGCGTGCTGTTGGCTGAGAAGGTGGAGTTCGAAGGGGATGAGGATTAGGTGGTGACTCCGCAGGGCCAGTGGAGGGTTGCACCACCCGGTGTGGGGAGTGGGATGGTCCCATTCTCGGGGATCTTCAAGGCGAGAGGAGAACGGCGATGAAACGTATCGGTTGGATGGCGATGGGGGTGCTGGCCGCGGCCTGGCTGGCGGGGTGCGGGGGTTCCGGCGGCGGGGGCGAAGACACGGCGACCATCACCGGGCGCCTGTCGAACCCTTCGGCGGCGCGGACTGCTGCCGCCGGAGGCCTCTACTATGTGGAGGCGGTGGACGAGAGCGGCACCACCCAGGACGTGGCGGGCGCCGTCACGGCCGAGTTCCGGCTCGAGGTGCCGGTCGGCCACGACTACGTCTTGGTGGTGGGCGACGACACCGGTCCCATTGGCGGCATGCGCTACGGGGCCCCCGGTCGGGAGCGGTCCGAGTTCCGGGTCCTGGGGGATGTGGCCCTGGGCGAACTGGTGGTGGACCCTGCCAGTGGCCATGTGTGGAGTTCCGATCCGTCGGGTATCGTCGAACCGGACCATGCAGACCACGCCGACCACGACGGTGATGGGATCCCGAACCACGCCGATGACGATGACGACAACGACGGCATCCCGGACCACCGGGGCGGTGACGACACCGGCGTCTGTGGGGACGCGAATGCAGCGAACGGGAGAGCCGTGTTCGAGGCCAATTGCGCCGGGTGTCACACCGCCGCAGCGGTCGGAGGCGAGGATGCGGAGGAGATCGCCGAAGTTCTCGCCGAGGGCGAGGACGACATGCCGGCGATGCCCGGCTTCGTGGCGCACGCGGCGGATATTGCTGCCTACCTGGCAGGCTGTCCGGCGGGTGGTGGCAGCCCCGAGCCCACGGATACGGACGGGGACGGTGTGGCGGACGCCGTGGACCAGTGTTCCGACACACCCCCTGGAGCCATCGTTGATTCTGGCGGCTGCACCGTGGTGACGCCTCCCGGCGACGCTGACAACGACGGGGTCAGTGACGCCGCCGACCAGTGCCCAGGCACCCCCGCTGGGGCCAACGTCGATGCGGCCGGATGCGAGATCACTTCCATCCCTGCACCACCGGACGGCGCCCAGTTGTTCATATCGACCTGCGGGGACTGCCACAACGGCAACGGCCTCGGCAGCGGAACCATCCGCAATCTGACCGGCACGAGTGCAGCCACCCTAGGGGCCAAGCTCGGTGGGGGCCACCAAAACTTCTCCGCGACCACCTTCACGGCTGCCGAGCTGGCCGCCATCTCGGCGGCAATCACTCCGTAGACCGCCGCCGGCGGTTGACCCAGAAGGGGGGCGTCCGCGTGGGCCCCCTCTTCGCCTTGTGCGCCCGAAGTGTGGGTCGGTGCTGCTAGCCCTGGGGGGCTGTCGTCAGGGAGAAGCGCTGGTCGGTGTTGTCAAATTTCACCTCCACCGTCCAGAGCCTGTGGACCTGGCTGGTGACGGCGAAGGTCGCAATCCGGTGATCGGGGCGGATGACGCAGCGATCGAAGCGCAGATCCGGGCTGATGTTCTCTTTGGACCCGGGGAGTCCTGCGCATTCTTGCAGCAACGTGAACAGGACCAGGCTGTTCTGCAGGCACGCCTGCCTCACCGAGGCATCTTCGGGGGACCACTCGTAGAGAGCCGTGCGCAGCCGGGAGTTGGTGAACCCCTCTCCCGGGCCGCTCGGCGTGGTGCCCGCCGAGCCCGGCGGGTACGCGGCGCAACCGCTTAAGGCCAGGGCCAGTCCGAGTGCCAGGATGATGTGCGGGTGGCCTGACATTGCGGCCTCCGAATGACCGTCTCCCCCAAAGGGCAACGGTGGTAAACCCCCTCGGCGGTTGGGGCGTAATTGGACTAGGAGACTACTGCATTGGTGGAGTCGGGTCCATAGCCCCTTGGGTTTCGCTGCGGGCCGCCGTGGGCGTGGCGTGTGCGACGGGCCGGGGAACACTCCGGCAGGTTTCGGGACGACCGTGGTCAGCAGCAGCCCCCGCTGCTGCAGTCGCAAGAAGGCTCGCTGCCGGTGAGCCAGCCCTTGATGATGGCACTGGCACAGCCCACCCCCGCGTCTACGGTGATCGCTTGGACCGGGCAGTTCTTCGCGCACGCGCCGCACTCCATGCACAGGTCGCGGTCGGTGATCGCTGCCTTGCGGTCGGCCACGGCAAACACCCCGTGGGGGCACACCGTCTCGCACATGCCGCAGCCCACGCAGGCCTCTTGGTCGAGTTTCAGGGTGACCACGTTCTCCAGATATCGAAAGCCTTCCATCTTCAACCCTTTCTGTTACCCGAAGGCAGCGATGAACCAGCTGAGCGCCGCGAGCACCCCGCCGCCCACCTGGAACGGCAGGGAGCGGCGCATCTCCGTCTCCACTCCGGAAGGCGAGGTGTAGGGGCTGGCGCCGGTGAAGTTCATGGCTACGAAGGAGGCCGCTGCGCCGACCCCGAGCAGGGTCGCTGCCGCGCCCCAGACTCCAGTCGCGAACCCGCCGAGGAGCAACAGCACCAGGCCGGCTGCTGCGCCTACCACGGCCCCCTTGAGGGCGAACATTCGCCCCGGCAGCCAGGGGAGCAGAACCGGGGTCGCCACCGCCCCGGCGAAAAGGCCTACCGCTCCCGCCGACGCCCCAGCCCAGCCCCGTTGCCAGGCGGCGCCGAAGGAAAACAGCCCCGGTCCCAGCCCCCCGAACACGAACAGGCCCAACAGGATCCACAGGGTCTGCTTCTTCCAGAACATCATCAGTTCCACCGGTGTGAGGACCAGGCGCTCCGTCATGGTGAAGGTTACCCGCCGCATCGCCGGGGTGGTCTTGCGCCCGGCAGCGAGGAAAGCCGGCAGGTCCGCCGCGCGCACCGGACCATACAGCACCGAGAAGCCACACCCCTTCTTCACCTCATGGGCGGCCACCCCAGGGGCGCCCAGTTGGGGCAGGATCAGCCGGCGGTGGGAAACCACCCGGTCGAGTCCCGTGGCCTGCACCCGACGGACCACCTCTTCTGTGCCGAAGGTTCCCTTGCCTGCGGCGCACCACACGTTGATGCCGTGGGTCTCGAGCACCAGGATCCAAAGGTTGTGGCCAGCGACCTGGGCGCGCAGGTCGTCGAAGGTCATCTTGTAGTTGGCGGTGACCAGCACCTCGGTATCGGCGTTCGGATTGCCGACCGCGTACAGGCCGGGGGCGATCCGGTAGCGGTCGCGCCCCAGGCCCCAGCGCATCTGCCAGCGACCCAGCATGTCTGCCCGGTCCACTTGGGTGCGTACCTGAGGCACCGGCCCGGCGGCGGTCTCGAGCCACCCGGCAACGAACGGCCAAAGCTGATAGCCCGGCTTTTCCCGGGATGAGGGCGCGGGCATCGGCGTGCATGGCTCGCAACCCGGGGTCTGCTGAGGTTCGCAGCACGGTTCGGCGGCCATCTGGAGGACGACGGGTGCAGAGCTCTCTCTCGACCTGGATTCCGGCGCACAGCCGTTGGGGGTACAGCACTCGCTCATTGGGGCTCCCGCGGTGTTAGCGTTCGTTCAGAGGTTTACCGGTTTCCGCCCGCTGCGGGCGATTTCCTGGTGGCTGCAGCGTCTTCGGCTCGCTGCCAGTCGACGGTAGCTGGACCGGAGAAGGTTCGGTTCCGTCGCCGCCCCATCCACAGCCACGCGACGAGGATCATCGCGGTGGTTACCAGGGCGATTGCCGGTTTGGCAAAGGGCAGGAACGCGGCGCCGAACAACCCCAGCCACACCGCCAGCATGGGAGAGCCGCAGCACCCCACCAGAAAGCATCCCGCCAGCGCCAGGCCCCCAGTCAGTGTGAATCCGCCCAGGGCAGCCCTGCGCGCCCCGCAGGAACGGTCGCGCAGGAACCCCACCGTGGCCGCGGTAGCGAACGCCGCGGACAGGGCGTAGGCGTAGCCAAGCCAGTACGACTGCGTCTCCAGGTAATGTTGAAACCAGCTCCGCTCGACCGGAAGGGTCACCCATCCGGACTGGGCCGCGTCCTGTTCTGGAAACACGCCGAGCCACACGAAGTGGAGGACCAGTACGGCCAAGAACGCCCCAGCCGGCCACAGTGCAGCGGACGCGAAACGCTTCACCGATCGCTCCCCGGGGATGGCTCCAGCACCTCCACGGCGGAAGCGGTGAAGATGTTTCGGGAGCCTTGCTTCTCTACGGACCCCGTGACCCGCACGGTGCTGGCCAGGGCGGGCAACTCACCCTGCCACTGCACGGGCAAGGTGAGCTTGGCACAGGTGACCACTTGGCATTCTCGGAACTCTGCGACGTCGATCAGCGCGATCATGTGACGATCGGCGAACACTTGGCTCACCACTCCGTCCACCCTGTTGACCCCGGCGGGTGGCCCTCCCTCCCGCTCCATGAACTCACGCACCCCGGTGGTTGCCCCCTCGGACGAGGTGTCCGCCCGGGGGGGAGTCACGACGGCTGCAGACAGGGCGACTGCCAGGGCAGCGATGACCAAATATCTTCCTCGGTTACACACGGTGGGACTTCTCTTCACGGGACAGGGTTCCGCTGTCCTGGGCCAGACACAGCCCGTAGGTGAGCAGCGGGGTCACGCAGCAGTCGGCGATGGAGTAGTGCACCTGGTTGCCGTTGCGGCGGGCGCCCAGGATTCCCCGGTCGGAGAGGCGTTGGAGCTGGTTGGAGACGGCCTGGGGTTTCATCCCGATACGCGCCGCGATATCGGACACGCACAGGGTGGGTTCCCGGACCAGAGCGTGGAGCAGGCGCAAGCGGGTTCGATTGGCCAGGACCTTGAACATCGCCTCGAGGGGTACCACCTGCTCCTCGGTGAGGAGCGGGCGCTGCTCGATGGGAAGCGCGAACCCACCAGAGCAGTGGGCAGCGGGAAAGACCGGATTCTCGTTCGGGGGCATGGCGTGTCCCTGTCGTGGGAGTTCGGGGCGGCGCTGTGCGACACACAATTACACGGAATTGTGTAATTGTGTGTCTGTGGCGTCAAGGGAAAAGAAAAGGCCTGCCGCTGCGCCGGGGTGGTTACGCGGCGGGGTCCTTCGGGGTGTCGAACCGGGTCAGTTGGCCGCTGGCTGGTCCCACCAGGGCCCAACTGGCCAGGTCGAACTCCACGGTGGCGGTGGCGCAGGTGGGCAGATTGGCGATCGCCGCCCCGGTGAGCAGGTTGCACAGATCGGTGAAGCCCGGGTTGTGCCCCACCAACAGGACCTCCCGGTCGGCGTCGTCGAGGCAGCGCACCAGGTGCAGCAGGGTGGCCACCCCCGCCTCGTAGAGTTCCTCTTCGAGCTCGATCTCGTCGGCGGGGTAGTCCAGGGCTGCGGCGATGGCCTTGGCGGTCTTGCGGGCGCGCCGGGCCGGGCTGGAGACGATGCGGTTGGGGGCGATGCCCTGGGCGGCGAGGCGGCCGGCCATGACCGGGGCGTCGCGCTTGCCGCGCTGGTTCAGCGGCCGGTCGAAGTCCGCCTGACCGGGATTCTTCCAGCTCGACTTGGCGTGGCGCACCAACACCAGCCGTTTCACCCGGCGCCCCCTTTCCACTGGCGGTACGGGTGGGCGATGAGGTTGGCGTTGTAGTAGCGCGGGTCCTCGGTGACTTCCCGGCCGGCCCAGGGCGGCAGGCTGAACCCCTCGCCCTCGCTGCTCAGTTCCACCTCAGCCAGCAAGAGTCCCGCATTGTCTCCGTGAAACTCGTCCAGCACCCACTCGTGGGCGCCGTGTCGCAGGGTGTAGCGGGTCTTTTCGACCAGGGGGCGCTGGCAGAGTTCATCGAGCAGGCGCGCGGCATCCTCGACGGGGATCGGGTACTCGAACTCCGCCCGGGTCGCCCCGCGGGTCTTGCCCTTGACGGTCAGGAAGGCCTGCCGTCCGGCGATGCGCACCCGCACCGTGCGTTCCGGGTCGGTGGTGAGGTACCCCTGGCGATACGCCACCCCCCGGACGTCGGGGCGCCAGGCGTCGCCGTGCACCAGGAACTTGCGCTCGATCTCTGTACCCATGGACGTTCCTCTTCAAAGCCGTCAGCCGTCAGCCGTGAGCCGTCAGCCGTCAGCCGTGAGCCGTCAGCCGTCAGCCGTCAGCCGTCAGCCCGGAACCCGGAACCCGGAACCCGGAACCCGGAACCCGGAACCTGCAGCCACACACAGGGTTGCCCGTCACTCCCCGATCCGTGCCACGATCTCCCCCCACAGCTTCTCGTAGGCTTGCGCCGCCTGGCAGCGGGGGGCGTAGACGTGCAGGGGTTCGCGCTGCAGGCCCATGCGCTCCACGTCGCTGGCGTAGGGGATCGCCGTGGCGAGCAGGTCGGGGACCTCGGCCGGAAGGCTCTCCACCACGCTGCGGTGCAGCCTCTTGCGGCGATCCACCATGGAGAAGAACGGCAGCACCGCCACCCCGTCCAGGCTGTTGTCGGCGCGGAATGTCAGCAGTTGGTCCAGGGTGCGCAGGGACAGGGTGGTGGGGATGATCGGCACCAGCAGCACGTCGGCGGCGCGGAACACTGCCTCGGACACCAGGGAGATGCTCGGTGGGCAGTCCAGCACCAGGTAGTCGTACTGCGGGCCCAGGGGCCTGAGCAGCTTGCGCAGGCGGTTGGTGGGTTTCTTGGCGTCGTCCAGCACGATGTCCATGTGCCGGTAGGAGAAGTCGGCGGGCAGCAGCTCCAGGTTGGGGTAGTCGGTGCCCTTGATCTGGGTGTCCAGATCCCCCTTGCCCCGCAATAATCGTTTCCCCCCGCCCTTCACCCGGGGTTTGACCCGGAAGTAGAAGGTGGCGGCCCCCTGGGGGTCCAGGTCCCACACCAGGGTGCGAGCGCCACCCCGGGCGGCCAGGAACGCCAGGTTCACCGCCGCGGCGGTCTTTCCCACGCCGCCCTTGATGTTGTAGGTGGCGAGGATCTTCATCGGCCCGGCCCCTTCTTGTCGCCTTTTCCCGTGGCGGCGAACAGTTCGCGGAACAACGTGCGGGTCTTCCCCGTGGAAAAGCGTGCGAACAGGGGCGAGAACTCTGCCCGGGTCGCCACCTGCCGCCGTTCCAGATCCTCCACCAGTTTGCCCATGGCCATCAGGCACGCGACCGGCGCGTTCCCCTCTTGCTGCATCTCCTGGCCGAAGCCGGTGAGGGCCGCGGCCTGGACGTCCAAATCGTTGTGGACCCCCAGATTGTCCTGGATGATCTTGAGGGCCTTTACCAGGGTGGCCACGTCGTCCCCAGGGAACAGGCTCTGGAAGAACTCCAGCAGGTAGCGCAGCTTCTTGCATGTCTTGCGCAGTTCGTGGAACTGCTCCGCGGGGCAGTTGGCGTCCAGCACCGCCCCTTCCCGCAGCACCCGGCGGTACACCTTCCAGATCCTTCGCCGGGCCAGTTCCAGCACCGGCAGGTGGGCGTTGGCTGGGGGGTCGGCCCCGGTCTCGGCTTCCAGGAACGCCCGCCAGTCCCGCTTGAGGGTCCGGTAGCGCGAGCCCCCCAGACGCCGGGCCAGGGCTCTGTGCTCCCTCTTCTGACGTCTCTGCAGAAACTTGCGCAGGGCGGCCAGGGCCTCCCGCCGTTTCTTGGGGAGGCTGGCCTGGTACTCCGGGAAGTTGAGCAGGTACACGTCCATGTCCCGGGTGGGCGTGGTGATCGTTCCCAACCACCCGAACTCTTCCTGGAACCGCTCCAGCAGGGTTGGGGGGATCACCCCCTTGAGCTGCCCCAGGGCGGAGCGGGTGCGGCGCACAGCGACCCGGAAGTCATGGAGGAACTCCGAGTCCAGGTCGGCGATGGTGCCGGCCTCGTTGGCCTCCATGGTTTCCAGCAACGGCAGGAGGATCCGTCGACTGGCCTCGCCCGCCGGCAGTTCAGGCTGCAGCGAGACCCGGACCTTGGGAGAGGCCGCGGCTGGCGTCACCTGCAGGGCGGCGAGAGCCTCGTCCAACAGGTCGTCCCCGGCCGGCTCCAGTGCCAGCGGCTCCAGCAGTGTGCGCCGCGTCCGCTCCAGCGCCTTGCGGTAGCCCTTCACCGGCTCCAGGTGCAGCCGCGGGCGCAGAGGACGCTCGGTCTCCCCGACCAGGGTGTTCTCTTCGACCCGCAGTCGCAGGACGATCTTCCCCTGTTTGTCGCGGACCACGAACCCTGCGATCCGGCTGCGCACCCGGGCCAGGGGAAGCAGGACGCGCATCTCGATGCGTTCCTCCAGTTGGCGGCGCAGCGAGCCTGGCGGGAGGTCCCGGGCATACCGGGGCGGGGCGCCCGGCACCTGCCCCAACACCTGGCCGTCGGCGCGGCGGTGCCAGAGGAACCGCGGGTACGCACCGCCGACGGCCTCGGCGGAGGTTCCCTGCCGGTACAGCCGCCAGTCGAAGGTGTCGAGCAGGACGCGCTCCCGGGTCTCGGTGCCGGTGGACGAGACGCCCGCCCCGGTGCCCAACCGGCGCTCCACCTCCGCGGGGGGCAGGTCCGCGGGGAGCCGGTACTCCAGAGACGTAACAGCGGATGGCAATGGGGTGCACCTTGTTCTCGTGAACGGGGGAGGTCAGCGCAGGTTGCGCCCGCCCGGCCCCTTGGACTTCTTGGGCTTCTTGCGCCGGCCTGCTTCCTTCAGCCGTTTCTCGGCCAGGAGGATGAGCTGTTCCTGGCTGCACAGTGCCGGATTGCCGCTCTCGGGCTGACGCTGCACGTAACTGCCATCGGGCTGCATGTCCCAGGCACCGCGCGTATCGTTCCACAGGGTGTCCAGGATCTGGCGCAACTGTCCACGCAGGGTTGGGGACCCCACCGGCGTCACCACCTCGACCCGGTGTTCGAGGTTGCGCTTCATGGTGTCGGCGGAGCCGATGAAGTACTCCTCGTCGCCGCCGTTGCGGAAGTAGTAGAGGCGGCTGTGTTCCAGGAACCGCCCGACGATGGAGATCACCCGGATGTTCTCCGAAAGGCCCGCCACCCCGGGACGGAGCTGGCAGGTGTCTCGCACGATCAGGTCGATCCTCACCCCGGCCCGGCTTGCCTCGTACAGGGCCCGGGTGATGTCCTTGTCCTCCAGGGCGTTCACCTTGAACTGGATGTGCCCGGGGGACTCTGCGCTGTGCCGTTCCGCCTCCCTCTGGATGCGGGTGAGCAGTGCCTTCTTGAGGATCTTGGGCGCCACCAGCAGCTTCTTGTAGTTGCGTTTGGGGGTGAAGCCCGTGGTGAGGTAGTTGAACAGTTCGGTGGCGTCTGCCCCCAGTTCGGGGTCGCAGGTCAGGAGCCCCAGGTCGCTGTAGATCCGCGAGGTTTCCGGGTGGTAGTTGCCGGTGCCGATGTGCAGATAACGGCGCAGCCCGTTGAAATCCTGGCGCACCACCAGGATCACCTTGGAGTGGGTCTTCAGTCCCACCACTCCGTAGGTGACGTGGATGCCGGCCTCCTCCATGCGGCTTGCCAGGATGATGTTGGCCTGTTCGTCAAAGCGGGCCTTCAACTCCACCACCACCGCTACCTGCTTGCCGTTCTGGGCGGCCCGCACCAGGTGCTCCAGGATCGGGCTGCGGCTGGAGGTGCGGTACAGGATCATCTTGATCGCCAGCACCTTGGGGTCTCGGGACGCCTCCCGCAAAAAGCGCTCCACCGAAGTGGTGAACGCTTCGTAGGGGTGCTGCAGCAGGATGTCCCCCTGCTCGCGGATGATGTGGAAGATGCTGCGGTCCTTGACCAGGGTCGGGTGGTCGATGGGGTGGTGTGCGGGATCCTTGAGGCGTGGGTAGTTGAGCGCCGAGATATCCATCAGATCCCGGGCGCCCAGCATGCCTTCCACGTCGAACACGTCCGCCTCCTCGTCGAGCCCCAACTCGGCGGCCAGACGCCCGCGGCGGGCGGGCTCCATGCCCGGCTTGACCTCCAGTCGCACGATGGGGGCGAATCTCCGGTCCTTCAACTCCGACTCGATCATCGCCAACAGGTCGTCGGCGTGCTCCTCGTTCTGTTCGGTGTTGGCATTGCGTGTCACCCGGAACGGCTCGCAGGAGAGGATCTCCATCTCCGGGAACAGCATGTCCAGGTTGTTGCACATCACGTCGCCGAGCAGCACGAAACGATCCCGGTTGTCGACTCGCAGAAAGCGCGGCGTCCCGGCGCTGATCGGGATCTTCACGCGGGCGAACGCCTGTTCGCTGGCTCCGGGGTAACGCAGGGTCACCAGCAGGTTCAGGGAGAGATTCGAGATGAACGGGAAGGGGTGCGCCGGATCGATGGATTGGGGGGTCACCAGGGGATAGATCTTCTCGCCGTACTCCTTGCGCAGCCGCTCTTTCTCGCCCGCGGTGAGTTCTTCGTAGGCGAGAATCTCGATGCCCTCCTTGCGGAGCAACGCCAGCAGGTGGAACGCAAGCACCTGCTTCTCCCGCTGCATGTCGCGGATCAGCGCGTAACATTCGTCGATCTGCTGCTGCGGGGTGCGGCCGTCCGCCGTGGGGTACTGCACGCCGGCGCCCACCTGCTGCTTGAGGCCGCCGATGCGCTTCATGAAGAACTCGTCCAGGTTTGATCCGGTGATCGCCAGGAACTTCACCCGTTCCAGCAGGGGTGTACGTTCGTCCTGGGCCTCGTGCAGCACCCGGCGGTTGAACTGCAGCCAGGTGAGTTCGCGGTTCAGGTACAGTTCCGGCGCCCCCAGGTCCAGGGGGTGCGGGCCAGGCTTCGCCGCTGCCTTGGCCGCACGTGGGCCGCGGCGTTTCGGTGGGGACGGTGTCTTGTCGGTGTTCCGCATGGGTTGGCTCGTTCCGTTCCGGTCTCTGCTATTACCGATTGTGCTGGGCGGCCTACTTCTTCTTTTTCTTCTTTACCTTCTCTGGTTTGCAGACATGGCCTTTATCGGCAGTTCGGGCCCCACACTTGCGGCACTCGAACTTGGCGTCCCCTTTCTTGACCTCGGACTTTCCTTTCAGACAGTCTCCCATGGCGAGCTCCTTCGTCACTGTGGCCGCTCTTGCACATCCCGCGCCCGGCTGTTCTTGCCCGTCCTGGTCTACAATGCACTTGCGCATCCTGCGCCCGGCCGTTCTCACCTGTCCTGGATTCCACGGCACTCGCACGTCCTGTGCTTCGCGGCACTCGTCCCTCCCTGGACAGCGTGGCCGGTTGTTGAAAAAGCCTGTAGTATTCAAATACTACCCGGTCTACCCGGGATGCGAAACCCCTGGCCAAACCCTGCTCCCCCATGAGGGACTCCCATGCCACGTCCGGAAGGCCGCCCCCCCGCCGCACGCCTGGCGGCGATTGACGTCGGCACCAACACCATCCGGTCCATCGTCGCCCAGGAGAAGGACGGCGGCGGGTTTCGGGTGTTGGACGACGAGAAGGAGACGGTGCGCCTGGGGGAGGGGCTGGCGGAGACCGGGGCGATTTGTCCCGCCGCCTGGGCGCGGGCGCAGATCGCCCTGCTGCGCATGGCCAAGATCATCGCGGGCTTCGGGGTAGACACGGTGGAGGCGGTGGCCACCAGTGCCGTGCGCAAGGCCTCGAACGGGACCGCATTCGTCGCCGCGATGGCAGCCGATACCGGGATCCGCATCCGGGTCATCAGCGGCGAGGAAGAGGCGGAACTGGCGGCGCTCAGCGCTCGTCATCACTTCGAGACGACGGACACCCGCCATCTGCTGGTGGACATCGGCGGCGGCAGTGCCGAGGTGGTGGCAGCCCTGGGGGAACATCTGGAGCAGGTGGTTTCCCTGGAACTGGGGGCGGTGTACCTGACCGAGCGCTTCGTGCGCGCGGACCCCATCGGCGAGGCCGCCCTGGGAGCCCTGCGCCAGCATATCCGCCGGGAACTCAAACGGCACCTGGATCGGGATTTCGGGCCCCAGTACCTGATCGGCTCCGGTGGCACCTTCACCACCCTGGGCAACGTGGTGATGCTGCAACGGGGCGAGAGCTACGACGCGGTGCATGGCTACGAGGTGTTGCACTCCGAGGTGGTGCATGTGCTGGCCATGTTGCAGCGTCGCGACAGCCGTGGGCGCCGGGCCATTCCCGGGGTGAGCCCGGAGCGTGCCGACATTTTGCTGGCCGGAGTGGCCGTAGTGGACTGCCTGATGCGCCACTACGGCGTGAATCTCCTGAAGATCAACGGCCGGGGCATCCGCGAGGGCCTGATATTGCGGTCCCTGAGCAAGCACGGCCTGACGGACGCGGAGACCCGCCCGCGGGACTGGCGTACCACGGCCCGGGAGTTCGCCCGGGCCTGCCACGTGGATGAGGTGCACGCCGACCAGGTGACCCTGCTGGGCCTGGCCCTGTTCGACGCCCTGGCCCCGGCCTGTGAGCTCGCCCCCCGGGACCGGGAACTGCTGGAGGCCGCCTGCCTGCTCCACGACGTGGGCTATTTCATCGGCTACGCCAAACACCACAAGCACAGCTACCACCTGATCCGCCACGCCAACCTGTTCGACTTCACCCCCCGGGAAAAGGAGATCGTGGCCAGCGTGGCCCGCTACCACCGGGGTGCTGCGCCGAAGAAGAAGCACGACCACTTCGCAAAACTCGCCGTGGCGGACCGTGTCTTGGTGCGGCGCCTGGCCGCCCTGCTGAGGCTGGCCGACGGTCTGGACCGCCGGCGCAACCGCCACGTGCGGTCCCTGGACTGTACCCTGGAGGCGGGCGCCCTGCGGGTGCGGCTGCACGGCGAGGGGGACCTGTCGGTGGAACTGCACGGGGGGGAGAGCCGGGGGGAGTTGTTCGCCGCCGTGTTCGGACGGGAGTTGGTTCTGGAAGCGACGGCGGGGAACGGCAGCCGCAACGGCTGATCCCCGGCGCCTGCGCCGGGGGCTCAGAGGTAGGGCGAGAAGAGTCGGAGTGCACGGTCCCGAAAGTTGCGGAACTCCCGGCTGGCCGAAAGCCTGCGATCGAACCCCTCGGCGACCTCGGTCGCCAGAACCGGATCGTAGCACTCCACGTTGAACTCGAAGTTGAGGACCGGGCTGCGCGGGTCCCAGTTGGCCGAACCGAACAGGGTCCAGGCGTCGTCCACCGCCGTGAGTTTGGAGTGGTCGAGGGGCGGCGGCGAGCGGAAGACCCGGCACCCGGACTCCAGCAGGGGGGCGAGTCCCGCCGTGGACGCCCACTGCACCACGGGGAGGTCGTTCTTCTCAGGGACGAGGATCCGCACGTCCACGCCCCGCAAGGCCGCGACCCGCAGGCTCGTCTCGATCTCCGTTTCGGGCAGGAAGTACGGGGTAGCGATCCGCACCGAACTTCGGGCGCACGCAAGCGCACCCAGGAGCGTGAAGCGCAGCTTGCCGAAATCCTCGTCGGGCCCGTCCGA
>JARGFW010000002.1:19090-96783 GCA_029211085.1 Deferrisomatales bacterium
CCGAGGACGTTGCCGGCGCGGATGTTCATCCCGCCGGTGAACCCCAGGCGGCCGTCCACCACCAGGATCTTGCGGTGGGTGCGCAGGTTGAGGTAGCGAAAGCCCCACGGGGTGACCGAACACACGAAGCGGGCCGCGGGAACCCGATCCCGTCGGAGCCCCCAGATGACCGAAGGGAACGCGTAGCGGGCCCCGACGGCGTCGACCAGCACGCGGACCTCGACGGCGCGCGCCACGGCTGCCCGCCGGCTCGCCCGGAAACGCTTCCCCCAGCGATCGTTGTCGAAGATGTAGGTCCCCCCGCGCAACCCCCCCCTCAACACCTAGGGAAACCCACTCCGAGGGACGGCGCGGCGCGAAGCAAACAGAGCGGATCGCCGGGTCTGGGGCCGGTGGGTTCCCTTCCCTGCACGCTGCAGTACACTGCGCCTCCTGGGCGACACCAGCAACCACCCGCGGAGGCTCGGAGCCCTTGAACGCAGACCGCTCGGTCGCCTACTTCTCGATGGAAATCGCGGTTGACCCCGCCATGCCCACCTACTCGGGGGGGCTGGGTATCCTGGCGGGGGACACGGTGCGCGCGGCCGCCGACCTGAAGGTGCCGATGGTCGCAGTGACCCTGTTGCACCGCAAGGGGTACTTCTATCAGGCCCTGGACGCCAGCGGCTGGCAGACGGAAGCCCCGGTGGATTGGGTGGTGGAGGACTTCCTCCAGGAACTGGAACCCCGGGTGACGGTCACGGTGTCCGGCCGGCCGGTGCAGTTGCGGGCCTGGCGCTACGCGGTCCAGGGCGTGAAGGGTTTCTCGGTCCCTGTGCTGTTCCTGGACGCGGATCTGCCGGAGAACACCCCCGAGGACCGCACCCTGACCCACTGGCTCTACGGGGGCGACCTGACCTACCGGCTGAGCCAGGAGGTGGTTCTCGGGTTCGGCGGCGTGCGCATGCTGCGGGCCCTCGGGCACGAGACTCTCGAGCGGTTCCACATGAACGAGGGACACGCCAGCCTGCTGACCCTGGAACTCCTGGACGAGCGGTTGCGCCAAGCCGGTCGTGACACGGCCACGCCCGAGGACGTGGACGCGGTCCGGCACCTGTGCGTGTTTACCACCCACACGCCGGTGCCCGCGGGGCACGACCGCTTTCCCTGTGAGCTGGCCAACACCGTGGTGGGACACCGGGCCCTGGCCGAACTCGCCGACGCCTGTCAGTTCGAGGAGCAGCTTAACCTCACCTACCTGGCGCTGAACCTCAGTCACTACGTCAACGGGGTGGCCAAGCGCCACGGGGAGGTGTCCCAGCACCTGTTCGCCTCCTACGTGATCGACTCGATCACCAACGGGGTGCACGCGGGCACCTGGGTCTGTCCCCCGATGGCCGGGGTGTTCGACCGGCACGTCCCGGGTTGGCGTGAGGAGAGCTACAGCCTGCGCTACGCGCTGGGCATACCCCCCGAGGAGCTGTGGGCAGCCCACGAGCAGGCGAAGCGCGCGCTCATCGAACAGGTCAATCGGGAGACCAACGCCGGGTTGGATCGGGATTTCTGCACCATCGGCTTTGCCCGCCGGGCCACCGCCTACAAACGCCCACAGCTGGTCTTCTCCGACCCGGAGCGGCTGCGGGCCATCGCCGCGGCGGTGGGCCCCGTACAGTTCGTGTTCGCGGGCAAGGCTCACCCCCGGGACCAGGAGGGCAAGCAGGCGATCCAGAGGATCTTCCAGATGGACGCCGCGCTCCGCCCCGCCGTGCGCGTGGCCTACCTGCCCAACTACGACATGACCCTGGGGCGTCGGATGGTCGCGGGGTGCGACCTGTGGCTCAACACCCCCCGGCCTCCCATGGAGGCTTCGGGTACCAGCGGCATGAAGGCGGCGATGAACGGGGTGCCGTCCCTGAGCATCCTGGACGGCTGGTGGCTCGAGGGGTGTATCGAGGGTGTCACCGGTTGGGCGATCGGGCAGGACGGGCGCTCCGGCGCGCCGGTGGACGACGCCAAGGACGCCGGCTCCCTCTACGACAAGCTGGAGAAGGTGGTCCTCCCCATGTACTACAAGGACCGCGGTGCCTTCCTGGAGATCATGCGCCACGCGGTGGCCCTCAACGGCTCCTTCTTCAACACCCACCGCATGCTGCAGCAGTACGTGGTGAAGGCCTACTTCGACTGAGGCTCGCAACCACGGTCGCAGGGCGTGGTGGCCATCCTGCGGGGATCAGCCCGGGGCTGAATGCCCGCTGCCGTGCCGACTCTCCCCGAAGCCCTTCTGCGTGCCGATCCGGAACGGCCGGCTCGGCAGCAACAGGATGACGCGGTGGTAGTTCTGGAGGAGGTCAGGGAAGGGTCCGCGATCGCCGCCGATAGACCCTCAGCAACCTGCATCCAGACCCTGACCCTCCGGGTTGCCTGCCCCCCGGCATCAAACTGTATGGGCGAGTTCTTTGCGGCCGAGTCGGGGGGCGGTCAGAATTCTATGGGATCGGAGCCGGCCCGTGCCAGGCCGTGGACGATCCACCCGGCCCCCATCCCGAAGGCGAACACCAGGAAGAGCAGGATCACCCGGGACATGGAGAACTCCCAGAACAGGAAGCGGATGCTCACCACCTCGGCGTTCTGGAGGGTGAAGATCACCACGAGGAGCAGCAGGCTCCCTGCGACGATCAGCTTGTTCTGCATGGGGCGCTCCTCTCGTCGGGGCCGGATCTGGATCCCCGGTTCCACCGCCAGGTTCGGGGGGTTGTTCAGTGCTTCTTCCCGCGCAGGAACTCCGCCACCGCCAGCACCGCCTTGGCTCCTTCGCCGGCCGCGATCAGGATGCGCTTGCCGAAGGTGTTGGTGAGGTCGCCGGCCGCGTAGAGGCCGGGCAGTCCCGTCCGGCAGTTGCGGTCGACCTCCACCTCGCCGCGCTCGTTGACGATCACCAGTTCCCGAACCAGTTCACTGTTGGGGACCAGGCCGATCTCCACGAACACGGCCTCCACGGGCAGGACTTCTTCCTCGCCGCTTTCCTGGTTGCGCACTACCAGCCGCTCGAGGCGGTCGGAGCCCTCCAGTCGCACCGGATCCCGGCCCGTGAGAACGGTGAGGTCCGCCTGGGCTTCGACCTCTTCTTTGAGGTAGGGATCCGCCCCGTAGGAACGCGCCACCAGCCGGGTCCGTGCGCCCCGTTTGGCCAGACCCAGTGCCGCCTGCACCGCCGAGTTGCCGCCCCCGACCACGGCCACTTCTTTGCCCGCGTACCTCTCGGCCAGGAGATCATGGTACTCGAGTACGCCCTTGCCCCGGAACTCGGGCTCCCCAGGAACGGCCAGGCGCCTCCGGCGCATGCCCATGGTCAGCAGCACCGCCCGGGATTGGAACACCTGGCCGTCTTCGGCGTGGACCCGGAAGGTGTCCCTGCTCTTCTCGATCCGGGTGACCTCGCAGATTTGGTGCGCCAGCCGGGGTTCGTCGAAGAGCTGCTTCTGGAAACGGCCGACCAGCTGGGGGCCCTCAATGGAGTCGAACCCCGGATAGTTGACGATGCGGGTGGAGTCCCAGGCCTGGCCGCCCAGGCTCTTGGTGACGAGAAGCGTATCGATGTCTGTCAAGGCCGCGTAGATGCCAGCGGAGATCCCCGCGGGCCCGGCTCCCACGATGATCAGGTCATAGGCGTAGTCGGCGAGCTTCCTGTCGGGGTCGCAGGCGAACTTGTCCCGGCAGGCTCGGGAGCAGAAGTAGAGGGTTTCTCCCTGGCACTCGGTCGTTGGGGTCTGCGCAGTGGGCAGGACCGGCTTGCCACAGACCGGATCGACACATTCAGTTTCCATCAGAGCTCTCCTCCCGGCGATCTTGGGGACCCGCCATGGGGCCTGCGACCCGCCCGTGTAGCCTCTTTACAGCCAGTTCTTCCTCTTGAAGTACGCCAGCATAATGCCGGCCACCGCGATCATCACACCCCAGAAAACGAAATAGCTGTACTTGTAGTGCAGTTCTGGTAGGTACTCGAAGTTCGTCCCGTAGATTCCGGCTATGAACGTGAGCGGGATGAAGATGGCAGCGAAGATCGTCAGCACCTTCATGATATCGTTCATCCGGTTGCTGACGGCGGAGTTGTACATGTTCAGGTGGTCCGAGAGCATGTCGCGGTAGGTGTCGATCGCCTCGGTCGCCTGTGTGACCAGGTCTTCGAGATCCTTCAGAAACGGCACGGTGTCGGTCTTGATGAGGCCATTGTCCATCTTGGCGAGTTTGACGATGGCCTCCCGGGCCGGGCGGATGGATTTCCGAAAGTAGGCCATCTCCCGCTTCATGCTGTTGATGTTTTCCATGACAGAGGGGGTGGGGTCCCCCAGCACGGCTGCCTCCATGTCCTCGATCTGCTCTCCCAGTCGCTCGATCACGTAGATGTAGTTGTCCACGATGGTGTCCAGCAGGGCGTACCCCAGGTAGTCGATACCGGACGCCCGGATGCGGCCCTTCTGCTTGCGAATCCGTTCCCGGACCGGCTCGAACACGTCCCCGGGTCTTTCCTGGAAGGTCAACAGGAACGTCTCCCCGAGAACCATGCTCAGTTGCTCGGCCACCACCCGTTGGCTCGCCTCGTCGAAGTGGATCATCTTCAGGCAGATGAACAGATAATCGTCGAACTCCTCCACTTTGGGTCGCTGGCCGGTATTCAGGATGTCCTCCAGGACCAGGGGGTGCAACCCGAAGGTGGTGCCGACCTCCCGGATCGCCTCCAGATCGTGCAGCCCATCCACGTTGATCCAGGTGACCGTCTGTGTCTTCTTGTACGCCCCCCCTTGACGGATCTCCTGCAGTTCCCCCTCTTCGAGCTTCGCACCGTCGTAATCGATCACCCGCACCCGCAGGGTGTCCGTCTTCTGTTGTCCGATGAACACCAGGGAACCCGGGGCCAGGCCGCGGTTGGCTCCCCGGTTTTTGAAAAAACGCGCCATGGGTGTACCTCCTGTGTCGTCGGGTCTGTCGCAGGCCGGCGGGGTGTGCCCGGCACGCAGCCGGGGCCTTGTGCGGCTTGTCATGGCCAACCTGGACGGTGCGCGGGGAAACGGCAAAGGTGTTCGGAACCGGAACTTCCGATGGCTCCACCATGGCGGTCCGAGCGCCGGGCTGGTCGGGAACTCGTGGCCGATCTGCCGGAGCACGGCGGAACCTGGGGTCCGGCCCCCGGTTGGCTCCCCCTGGGTTGCCGGCGAGAATACAGCTTTCAACGGTGCGCCACAAAGAAGCCGCGTCGTGGGACGCGGCGGTGAGGTTGGTCCCGGTCGCGCATGGCCACCCGTTGGGCCGTGGCTCGCGTCCGGGCTGAGTTGGGTGGCCTGCTCGGTAAGTGCTTCGGTCTACGGAGGGGGTCGCAGGGTACAGCCTGCGGGTGGACTCATGGCAGGCCTGGCAAGCGAGGCCCGCGTGCCCTTTGCTGGAACCCATGGCCGAGTACTTGCCGGGCTGGTCAATCGGTTTTTGTTTGTCGTCAGACCCTGGCACAACGAAGCGCCCCTGGTCCTGGATGAGATGGGCGACGGGCGTGGATGTCGGGCATGTCTGGAGCAGCGGCAGGGTCTGACCCGGGACACCGCTGCCCTAGCTGATCACGGGCGCAATAAACCGTAGCCCGAACCCGTGGGTACCTCGCACCAGACCTCACCGCGCCTCCTCGATCATCCTGAGAATCGCTGTCTGGACCTCCTCGGCCACGGCCTGCATCTCCTCCAGTCGCGGGAACATCGCGAGCAACGCGGTGGGCAGCAGCGTTCCGATCTTGGTCTTGCCGCCCTCCTGGTAGACCGAGATGCGGCAGGGGAGGCCCAGGCTCACCGTCATGTCGGCGGTGAGCACCTTGGCCGCCTGCTGCGGGTTGCAGACCTCCAAGATCCGGCACTCGTTGGGAAAGTCGACCCCCTTCTCCTTGAGCTTCGCCCGGAGATCATAGACGTGCAGCACCCCGAAGCCGTTTCTCCTCACGGCCTCTTCGAGTTCCCGCGCGGCGGTATCGACCTCCTTGGTGGTTTCAACGACGTGCAGCACGGTCATCTCCCTTCCCGGTGGGGGCTCGCCGACCCGGCCAGCGTACCCCTCCCTTCCGAGATGCCAAGCCGCGGGGAAAGAGGGGGCGGTGCACTGGCCAGCGACCGCACGTGGTGCATACTGGGAAACGGCTGCCCACCCACCCCGGGTGTTCCCGGGCACCACCGTTGGTTCGTTCCCGACGCCTAAGGAAACTTTCATCACGGTCTCACGCGTCTTTCACCTTGCACTCTTACTTTATAGGGAACGGCACCTACACCACGAAGGAGTTGATCCCATGACCAGAAATCCCTACGTACCCGGCGCGATCCTCGCGGTCGCGACCTTCCTCGCCGCGGCGGCCTGGGCCACCCCGGCCCCCGAGTCGTTCGCCCCGCTCGCGGAGAAGCTCCAGCCCAGTGTGGTCAACATTTCCACGACCAGCACCACGAAACATCCCCGCATGCAGGGGAACGACCCGAACCAGGACCGCCTGCGCGAGTTCTTCGGAGACGAGTTCTTCCGGCAGTTCTTCGGCGGCGACGCGCCCCACCCCGGGTTCAAGAGCCAGAGCCTGGGTTCGGGGTTCATCCTGGACCGGGAGGGCTATGTCATCACCAACAATCACGTGGTGGAGAACGCCGATGAGATCCTGGTGCGGCTCTCCGACGAACGCGAGTTCAAGGCGCAGGTGGTGGGCAAGGACCCGAAGACCGACCTGGCCCTGATCCGCTTCGACCCCAAGGGCGAGACCCTCCACCCGGTGGCGTTGGGCGACAGCGATGCCGTGAAGATCGGCGACTGGGTAGTGGCCATCGGCAACCCCTTCGGGTACGGGCACACGGTCACCGCAGGCATCGTCAGCGCCAAGGGGCGGCTGATCGGGGCCGGCCCCTACGACAACTTCCTGCAGACCGATGCGGCGATCAACCCCGGCAACTCGGGTGGGCCCCTGTTCGACATGCAGGGTCGTGTGGTCGGGATCAACAGCGCGATCGTCGCCGGGGGGACCGGGATCGGCTTCGCGATCCCCGTAAACCTGGCCAAAGAGGTCGTCTCCCAGCTCAAAGAGAAGGGCACGGTCACCCGGGGCTGGCTGGGGGTGATGATCCAGGAGGTCAGCCCGGAGCTGGCGAAACAGTTCGGCCTGGAGGAGGCCAGGGGCGCCCTGGTTGCCGAGGTTGCGTCGGGGGGGCCCGCCGAGAAGGGCGGCCTCCAGCGGGGCGACGTGATCCTGACCTTCGACGGGGTTGCGGTGGACAAGATGAACCAGCTGCCGCGGCTCGTGGCCCAGCGGGAACCGGGCAAGAAGGTGGAGGTGGGGGTGCTGCGCAGGGGCGAGGAGAAGACCCTGTCCGTGGCCCTGGGCGAGTTGAAGGGAGAAGCCGTCGCCGGGGAGCCGGGTACGGCGGAGGCGTTGGGCCTCACCGTCCAGGAACTCACGCCGGCACTGCGTAAACAGCTCGACCTGGGGCCCGACGGCGGGCTGATCGTGGCGGGGGTGGAAGCGGACGGGGCCGGGGGAAAGGCGGGGCTGCGCCGCGGCGACGTGCTCCTGGAGGTGAACCAGACGCCCGTGCCGGACCTGGCCTCCTACCGGAAGGTCCTCGCCGACGCCAAGGGCAAGGACAGCGTCCTCTTCCTGATCAAGCGGGGGGAAGGGAGTCGGTATCTGGTGGTGCCCCTGGGGAAGTGAGCCCTCGATCCACCCCTTGGACGGAAGAGCAACTCTGCGGGGCCGGGGCCAGATGGCCCCGGCCCCCTGGCGCTGGAGACCGAAGGGGAGCCGGCTCCGGACCTACCGGTTCCGCCACGGGGAGCAGTTCTACAACTTCCAGGGTCTGCTCGCCTACAAGGAGAAATTCGATCCCGTGTGGGAACCCCGGTATCTGGTGACCCGCGGCGGGCCCGGCGTGGCCCGCGCGCTGCTGGACGTGGCGGCGTTGATCGGCGGCGGCCTGCGGGCAGTGTTGGCGAAGTGAGCCCCGGCGCCGTGCGAAGACTCCCCTGGCTCCGGGGGCGGGTGCTCTGGCCAGCGGTGTTGCTGGTCCTGGGGACGGCGTTGCCCGCCCTCGGCTTGCCCGATGCAGCGGTGGCGGCGGGCATCGGCGCAGGCCTGCCCCTGGTTGCCGGGATGCCGTTCGCGGCGCTGCTGCTGTCCATCGCCGTGCTGCCCCAGGCGACCCCCAAGCTGTGGAAGCGTCACCACGGCAAGATCGCCGCAGTCTGGGGCCTGGCGGTGGCCGTGCCGTTCACCGCCGTTCTGGGGGCGGTCGCCGTGCAGGAGATCGTCAACGTGCTCCTGGCCGACTACGTGCCGTTCATCATCCTGCTCTGGACCCTGTACACCGTGACCGGGGGGTTGCTGGTGGAGGGCGGCGGCAACGGCACGCCGGCGTCCAACGCGGTGTGGCTGCTGGCGGGCACGGCCCTGGCCGGGTGGATCGGCACCACCGGCGCCGCGATGCTGCTGATCCGCCCGCTGCTGCGGGCCAATGGGTGGCGGCGGCGGCGTGCCCACACGGTGGTGTTCTTCATCTTCCTGGTGTGCAACGTCGGCGGCTCCCTCACCCCCCTGGGCGACCCGCCGCTGTTCCTGGGGTTCCTGCACGGCGTCCCGTTTCTGTGGACCCTGCGCCTGCTGCCGGTCACGGCCGCGGTGGCCGGTATGCTCCTGGGGGCGCACTTCCTGCTCGATTCGGCCCTCTTGCGGGCCGAGGATCAGGCCCCCCCGGCGCGGGCGCCGCTGCGCGTGCAGGGGGTCCACAACCTGCTGTTCCTGGGCACGGTCCTGGCGGTGGTCATCGCCAGCGGAGCGCTGGACTGGGGGGAGGTGGGGGCGCTGGGCGTGGGCCGTGACCTGGCGGGGCTCACCCGGGACGCCGCGCTGCTCCTGTGCGGAGCGCTGTCCCTGCGCACCACCCCGGGGGAACTGCGGCAGCGAAACGGGTTTTCGTGGGGCCCGATCCGCGAGGTGGCGCTGCTGTTCCCGGGAATCTTCGTGGCGATGTTGCCGGTGGTCCTGATCCTGAAGGCCGGGGCACACGGGCGTCTGGCCTCCCTGCACGGGTTCCTGGACAGCCCCGCCCACTATTTCTGGGTGACCGGCGGGTTGTCCAGCGTGCTGGACAACACCCCCACCTATCTGGTGTTCCTGGGGTCCGCCCTGGGGGCGTTCAGCCCACACCTGCAGGAGCCTGCCGCCCTGGCAGCGCTGCTGCGCGATAACGGAGGCACCCTGATGGCGATCTCGGCCGGGGCGGTGTTCATGGGAGCCACCACCTACCTGGGCAACGCGCCGAACCTGCTGGTGCGGTCCCTGGCGGAGGAGTCGGGGCTGGCCATGCCGGGGTTCTTCGCCTACGTGCTGCGCTACGCCGTACCCTTCCTGTTGCCGGCGCTCGCCGTGGCGGCGTGGGGGTTCTTCTGAGATCCCACGCCTGACGACGCCCAACGGCATGAAAAGGGGGCGGCCGGCGGTCGGGAGAGCAGGGGCGGGGCCTGCCTTCCGGCGGACAAGATGCCTCTGTTTCGATGGGGTCACGAGCGAACCAGCGGTGCCCAAGGGGGCTGTTTGTAGGGAGAACCCGTGCTCCGCCGTTGGCTGCGCAACGGTCATTTCCCGTTATCGCCCGAAGTCTTTTCCGCTTTTCCGCTAAAGCTCCTCAGGGCCTGAGCCGATTCGAAGGGACACAACCCACAGTGTACGAGACCCCACGGACGGAGGTCGAACCATGACGAACGGAATTGTCGCGTCTCCCCCTCCCCAGCCCACGCCGTTTCGCCAGACCGAGCGCCTGCAGGAGGCGTTGAGCTACCGGTCCGAGTCCACCGACGTCCGCTACACCGACGCCGACGGGCGCTCCTTCAACCTCAGCCTGCGCACCGAGAGCATCTCCTACGCGATGACCTACGACCGCGCCGCCCAGGTGCGCGGCGGCAGCCCGCCGGAGATCGGGCACCGCGAACACGAGCCTGCGGAGGGGCCTCGCAGGTACGGCCGCGGCCGGCACCGGGAGATCCGCAAAGAGCTCAGGGAACTGCACGAGGAGTTCCACGACCTGGAGAAGGCCCTCAAGCAGTCCGGCATCGAGGTCGAGGCCTTCAGCAAGATGCTGCACCGCATGCTGAAGTCCGTGGACCGCGGCTACCGGGATCACTTCCGCTACCGGGACCCGCTGGAGGGGGCCATCGTCGCCTCCGAGCAGGTGCACGTGGAGGCCGCGGCGGTGGGGCAGACGGCGACCCTGGCCATGGACGACGTGGACCCGGTGTACTGGAACGTGGAGAACACCGTCCAACGCCTGGTGGATTTCGCCACGGGGCTGTACCGGGAAGGCGACCGGGGCGAGCACGTGGACAAGATGGTGGCGGCGATGCAGCGCGGCTACGCCGAAGCCGCCCAGGCGTTCGGCGGCGCGCTCCCGGAGATCGCCGACGACACCATCGAACTCGCCGTGCAGAGGCTGGAGGAGTGGGCCGCGGGCGACCCCGCACAGGAACCGGTTCTCGATCTGGTGGCCTGAGCGGAGCCGCGCGCCTCAGGGAAGGTCCGGAGCCGCCCCCCGTGGGGCGGCTCCGCTATTTCGTGGGGGGTGGGTCAGGGGGTCAGTTCTTCGAGGAGTTGTCCGGCGTCGAACGCCCAGTCCCCCTTCTGTTTGGCGTCCAACGCCTCCCGCAGCAACTGGATCGACTGCTCCTTCTTGCCCAGTTTGGCGTACACCGCCCCCAGGTGGTAGGCGATCTCGGGGTGTTCGGGCATCGCGGTGCGGGCCTGCTCGATGTTGCGAGCCGCCCCCTCGTAGGAACCCATGCGGTACTGCACCCAGCCCAGGGTATCGCGGGTGAACGGGTTGTCCGGGGCGGCCTCCACCGCCTGCTCGGCCAACTGCAGGGCCTCCGGGCGCCGGTTATCGTCCGCGGCGTAGATCACCGCCAGGTTGTTGGCCGCCACCGGGTGTCCGGGGGCGTAGGCCAGGATGCGCCGGTACAGGGCAGCGGCGTCTTCGCCGCGCCGCTGGCTCTCGTACACGCCGGCCAGCAACAACAGGCTGGAGGTGCGCTGGGGGGCGGCGGCCAGGGCTTTCTGCAGCGCGGTCACCGCTGCCGCCGAGTCCCCCGCCGCCAGGGCCAGCCGCGCCTCCAACTCCCGGGTTTCCGGCCGGTCGCCGTCCACCGCCAGGCTGCGCAGCAACAGGGCCTGGGCCGTATCCAGTTCTCGCCGCCCCAGATGGTAGGAAGCCAGGGCGTCGAGAACCGCCGGCACCTCCCCGTTCTTCTTCAGGAACCCTGTGGCGGCGGGCGCCACCTGCTCGTGGCGCCCCAGTCGGGCCAGGGCACCCATCTCCCGCAGCAGCGGCTCCACCGCCGCCGGGGCCAGTTCCCTGGTGCGGCGAAACTCGGCCAGGGAGGGCTCGTGGCGCCCCTGGGCGGCCAGGGCCTGGCCCAACAACAGGTGCAGTCCCGGGTCGTCGGGGGCACCCTTCAGGAGTTCGCCCAGCGCGCCCTCGGCCTCGGCAGCCTTGCCGGACTCCAACAGGGCGCGGGCCCGCACCCGAAGCGCGGTGGGATCCCCGGGCCGCCCCTTGAGCACCTGCGCTGCCCGCTCCAGGGCCGCCTCCGGGCGCCCGAGTTCCAGGTTGACCTTGGCCAGGTCCTGCAGGGCGAAGAAGTGGGCGGGCACCTCGTCGAGCACCTTGAGGTAGGCCGCCCGGGCCTTCTCCCAGTCCCGGCCCATGGCGTAGGCCTTGCCCAGGAACAGGTTCGCGTTCACCGAGTCGGGGGCCTCGCGCACGATCTGCTCCAGGGCCGTGGTGCCCTCCGCCAGGCGACCCTGCACGATGTCGAGCCGGGCTTGCAGCAGCCGGGCGTTGCGGTCGTCCGGGGCCTGGGCCAGGAGCTTCTCCACCAGCGGCTCGGCGGCGGTGTCGTCCCCCTCCAGCAGGTACAGGTTGGCCAGGCGCGCCAGGGTCTGGGCGTGGTCCGGTGCCAGGGTCTGCACCTCCTGCAGGGTGTCCCTTGCCTGGGGCAGGTCGCCGATCAGGGAGTAGAAATTGGCCAGCTCTCCCAGGGCCGCGAGCCTGGCTTGGGAATCTTCACCGGCGCCGGTGAGGCCTTTGCGCAGCAGCGCCTCGGCGGCCGGGGCATCGCCCCGCTTGAGGCGATACAGGGCCACCGCCTTGAGCGCTCCGGGGTTGCCCGCGGACAGGTTCTCCACCTCCCCCATCAGGCGGTCGGCCGCTTCGAAGTCTTTCTGCTGGGCCAGCAGGTTGGCCAGCACCACCCGCAGGGTGGCACTGGGGGGGATCGTGCCAAGGCCATCGCGCAGCACGGCCGTGGCCTTCTCCAGCTGGTTGTTCGTGGCGTGCAGTCGGGCCAGCTCCACCCACAGAAGTTCGTTGTCGGGGGCCAGTTCCACGGCCCTCTGGGCCGCCGCCACCGCCCCTTCCCGGTCTTCCAGACCGGCCTTGGCGCGGCCCACCAGGGCGTGGCCTTCGAACCGCTCGGGCAGCAGCTCGGTAGCCTTCTGGGCATGCTCCAAAGCGTCCTGGTAGCGCCTGCCCAGCAGCAGGAACGTGGCCACCTGGAGGCGGGCCTCCCCATCCTCGGGGGCCAGACTCACCACCTCCTGAAACTCCCGGAACGCGTTGGCAGGGTCGTTGAGCCGCAGATACACCCGCCCCAGGGCGCGGCGGGCCTCGGCGTTGCGGGGTTCGAGCTGAACGGCGTTGCGCAGCTCGATCGATGCCTCCGTCAGCCTGCCGTCCTCCTCGTAGGTCGCTGCGCGCTGACGATGCTCCTCCGCACGCTCGGCCACGCCGCCGAACGCGGCACTTCCGGCCAGCAGCAGCCCACCCAGCACCCACCCCGACCACATCCATCCCCGCATCGCCGACTCCTGTCCCGTGGTCTACACCGAAAGGATAATCATAGCCGATGTCTGAGCGGCGGGGAAATTCCCCGGGGGTGGAGCCCCTGTGGCGGCATAGGCCGGCCCGATGGAGGTCATCTCCGGGCCACTTCCTGTCCATTCCCCTTGACGTTCACACAAAATTCCTGTAGTCATTCCACAATCACAACAGTCGACAATGCCACGGAGGATTCCCATGCCCTGGAAAACCGAGACCCTCGCCCTGCACGCCGGCCAGGAGCCGGACCCCGCCACCGGGAGCCGGGCGGTGCCGATCCACCAGACCAGCAGCTACGTGTTCCGCGACGCCGAACACGCCGCCAACCTGTTCGCCCTCAAAGAGCTGGGGAACATCTACACCCGGCTGATGAACCCCACCACCGACGTGTTCGAACGGCGCATGGCGGCCCTGGAGGGGGGCACCGCCGCCCTGGCCCTGTCCTCGGGAATGGCGGCGGAGACCGCCGCCCTGCTGTGCGCGGTGGAGACCGGCTACGAGATCGTCGCCGCCACCAGCCTCTACGGCGGCACCCGCACCCTGCTGCAGCACACCCTGCCCAAGATGGGCATCCGCACGGTGTTCGTGGACCCCAGGGACCCGGAGAACTTCCGCGCGGGGCTCACCGGCCGCACCCGGGCCATCTACGCCGAGTCCGTGGGCAACCCCAAGCTCGACACCCTGGACCTGGCCGCGGTGGCGGCGATAGCCCGGGAAGCCGGGGTGCCGTTCATCGTGGACAACACCATGCCCACCGCCTTTCTGCTGAAACCCCTGGAGCACGGGGCGGATGTCGTGGTGGCGTCGGCCACCAAGTTCATCGGCGGCCACGGCACCAGCATCGGCGGCGTGATCGTGGACGGCGGCACCTTCGACTGGGGCAACGGGCGCTTCCCCCACTTCACCGAGCCGGACCCCAGCTACCACGGGCTGCGGGCCTGGGACACCTTCCGCGACTTCGCCGGCATGGGCAACGTGACCTTCGCCATGAAGCTGCGCCTGCAGTGGCTGCGGGACACCGGCGCCTGTGCCAGCCCGTTCAACTCGTTCCTGTTCCTCCAGGGGTTGGAAACCCTGCCCCTGCGCATGGAGCGCCACTCGGAGAACGCCCTGGCCGTGGCCCGCTTCCTGGAAACCCATCCCAAGGTGGCCTGGGTCAGCTACCCGGGCCTGCCCACCCACCCGAGCCACGACCTGGCCCGCCGCTACCACCATCGCGGCCTGTTCGGAGCCATCGTCGGCTTCGGCATCGCCGGCGGGGCGGCAGCGGGGTCGGCGTTCATCGACCGGCTGGGGCTGTTCAGCCACCTGGCCAACATCGGCGACGCCAAGAGCCTGGCGATCCATCCGGCGAGCACCACCCACCAGCAGCTCGGCGCGGAGGAGCAGCTGGCCGCCGGGGTGACCCCGGAGTTCGTGCGGCTGTCGGTGGGGCTGGAGCACAGCGACGACCTGCTGGAAGACCTGGACCAGGCCCTGAACGGAGGGTGAAGGGTACGCCTCCGGCGGGGGAGGTGCGCGCCGGACGCGACGGGCGACCGCCCGCTGTGGCAACCGAGAAGAAAGAGGGCCACGCGCGCCGTAGCGGCGCCGTGGCCCTCGCCATCTCAGCCTTCCGCATCCCCGCCCCGGCCGGCGGCGGCCGGGAACCCCCTACCGCTTGCCCTGGAGCAGCTTGAGCACCTGGTCCGGCGTGACGGGAACGCGGGTGGGCCGGACCTTCAGCGCGTCGGCGATGGCGTTGGTGATCGCCGGCAGTACCGCGATGTGCAGGGCTTCCGAGGCTTCCTTGGCGCCGTAGGGCCCGCTCGGGTCGAGGCTCTCGACGATGAGGGTCTGCATCTCGGGCACATCGGCCGCGCCCGGGAGCCCGTACTCGACGAGGTTGGTGCTGAAGGTCTGGCCGGAGTCGAACGCGAGCTGCTCCAACAGGGCCTGGCCGAGGCCGAAAGCGATGGAACAGTGGCTCTGCCCTTCGACGGCTGTCGGGTTGATGGCGAACCCGCAGTCCTGGGCCCCGGTCATCCCGAGGATGTGGATCGCGCCGGAGTCCGGATCCACCTCTACCTCGGCCACGGCCGCGCCGTAGCTGTAGGTGCCGGTGACCTGGCCCTGCTGGCGCCCGGGGGTCGTCCAGTCCCGGGTGTAGTTGATGTCGGGCCGGAAGTGGCCCTTCCCGGAGATCGGCTTGCCCTTCTGCAACGCCTTGATGACCAGCGACCGGATCAGCACGCGCTGGGCCGGGCTGCCGACCACCTGGGCGAAGCCGTCGGCCAGCACGATGTCTTCGGGCGCGGCTTCGAGCTTCTCCGCGGCCTGTTCCAGGAGCTGCCGCCGGGCGTCCTTGGCCGCCTCCCACACGGCGTTGGCCGAGACGTACGTCGCGGACATGCTGTAGCTGCCGGGGTCCAGGGGCGTGAGCTGGGTGTCGGCCGAGACCAGGGCGATCTCGGCCATGGGCACGCCGAGCTGATCGGCGGCGATCTGCACCATCATGCTGTCGTTGCCCTGGCCGTTGTCGGTGGTGCCCGTGAAGAGCGTCGCGCCGCCCTCTTCGTTGAAGTGGATGTGCGCGGTGGACCCGGAGCGAAAGCCCATGTTGAAGCCGACGATGGACGACCCGCAGGCGACGCCGACCCCCCGGAGCCCGCGTCCGGCAGGTTTCGTCTTGCCGTAGCCCGCCGCTGCGGCGGACCTCTCGATCGCCTCCCGGAGCCCGCTGCTGGTCACCGTCGACCCGCTGTTGGTGGTCTCCCCCGTGTTCATGATGTTCCGCAGCCGCATCTCCACCGGGTCGATCCCGAGTTCCCTGGCCAGGCCGTCCAACAACGTCTCGAAGACGTAGTAGATCTGGTTGATGCCGTGGCCCTTCATCGCCCCCCGGATCGAGTTGTTGGTGTAGGCGCGGGTGGCGCGGTAGCGGACGTTCGGGATCCGGTAGGTGGCCTCGATGGTCGCGTAGGGCACGGAGATGGCGATCTGGCCCGTGCTGTTGTAGGCGCCGCCGTCCACCAGGATGTCGGCCTCGAACCCGGTCACCACGCCGCGGGCGTCGGCGCCGAGCTTCACCCGCGCGTGCCAGGGGTGCTTCTGTCGGGTGACCGTGAAGGTCTCCTCCCGGGAGTAGCGGATCTTCACCGGCTTGCCGGTCTTCATGGAGAGGAGCGCGGCGCAGTAGTCGGCCGGGGAGACCTCGGAGCGGCCCCCGAACCCGCCGCCGATCTGGGCCTTGAGCACCCGCACCTTGTGCGGCGGAATCCCCAGGGTGTTGGAGAGCCCCTTCTGCTTGGTGAACGGGCTCTGGTGGGGCATCCACATGTCCAGCTGCCCGGTGGCCGGGTCGTAGGACGCCAGGGACACGTACGGCTCCAACTGGCAGTGGGAGAGGGCGGCGAGGTCGAACGTCTCCTCCAACACCGCGGCGGAGCCCTTCCAGGCACCCTCCAGGTCGCCGAAGTCGAGGCCCACGGTGGCGCTCACGTTGTCCGGGGCGTGGTCGTGGAGCACCGGTGCCCCCTCCTTCAGGGCCGCGGCCGGGTCGAACACGGCGGGCAGCACTTCGTACTCCACGCGGATCAGGCCCAGCGCCTCCTCGGCCGTGTCCCGGTCCACGGCGGCCACGGCGGCGACCTCGTCGCCCACGTAGCGCACCTTGTCCAGCGCCAGCAGGTACTGGTCGCGGCTGTGGGGAAACACACCATACTTCTCGCCGGGGCCGTCGCGGCCGGTCACGACGGCCCGGACGCCCTTGAGGGAGACGGCCCGGCTCACGTCGATCGCGCGGATGCGGGCGTGGGGGTGGGGGCTGCGCAGGATGGCGCCGTGGAGCATGTGGGGGAGCTGGATGTCGTCGGTGAACCGGGCCGCGCCCTGGGCCTTGCCTGCGGCGTCGATCCTCGGGACCCCGCGTCCAACCAGTGTACCTATTGCCATGGCGATCTCCCGGACGGTCTTGCGTCCGCATCACGAGGTGTCAAACGGGAAGGGAGCGAGGCGGGCCTCGTCGCCGCCTAAGCCTACCGTATCCACCGTACCCCGAACAGACCTGTCACGGAGCGTGGGGAGGGCAGGGCGCCTGCGGGAGGGCAACATAGGGTGGAGTGCTTCCGGAACGGCGCGGGCACCCGCCGGGGGTCGTCTCGGTGAACGCTGGGGAGCGGGAGCTCGCACCCTGGGGGGGGATCCGGCCCCTGAAACGGGGAAGAGGACGGGGGCCGGGGGGCTCGTCACCGGGGTGCCCGAAGACCGGGGTAGGTTCCCGGGCTCCACCCTGCGGCAGTTCGCCGGCACCGCCACGAGCAGCCCCTACTGAGGCATGCCACCATCCGGAAAGTGGACCAAGGAGTTGAACGTTTGTTTCACCGGGCGCTGAAAGCGCGCCAGCGCTTTCAGCGATCCGCGTGCAAACTATTGTTGGGTTCGCTGGCTAAACAGTAAAAACGCCATTGATATGCTTCACAATGGCGGAGACAGTGCTCTGAGCAACGTGCACATACTCAACTGCTGTCTTAGGCGAGATTGCCCACTGTGTACCAATTTCCTGATCCACACCATGGTCAGCTGCGTTCCGTATATGCCCTAGGTACTTCAACATAAACTTGTGCTTTGACAATAACTGGTTAGCTTGGCTTATAAATTCCGCTTTAGCATTAATTCCATTCGCATTTTGCAGGACGACACCATGGTAACCAGCAACCTGAACCAGGAAGGATTCTACAGCGTTTCCGGCATGTACTATAGGTGCTCTAGAATCGTCGGTGGCACTTGCAGCTCTTTGATATGCGGTAACTAGGTTATCTAACACATTGGGCCGATCAACCCAATCAACAGCCTCTTGGCCAAGAAGTTTGCTGACTTCAAGGACCGCGGTCTCTCGGTCCTGAATCACCTGATCCAAAATGGTGAGATATTCTTTTGGATCATCTCGTCGAGGCTTGTACAACCCGCCGCCCTCCGAGATTAGTGACTGAGCATAGGTCCCTAAATCAATAAATGTTGCGCTGATCACTTGTCGGTGCGCGTCTATGTTGTGCAGTGCTCTTGTCTGATTGGCTGCCTCGCCAACTACACCGGTAAGCTCAAGCCTCGCCTTGAAGGTACTATATGGCGCGTATTGTTCAAGAACATAGCGAAGGATCGCTGCCTTGTTGTCGCGAATTGCCGTGCACAAGTAGAGAGAGCACTTTGCGTCTGGAACAAACTTCCCGGGCTGAACTTCTCTCAATAGAGAGAGTTCTCTTGCCATCTGGAGGGCGTCACGCGCGTAGGGTGGCGTCGTATCTAGGAATGCAGAAACCAGGTTCTCATCTACACCGTCCTGCTTCTGCAACGCTGCATCCGTGGCCGCGATTACATTCTCAGCGCTTGTCTGGTAGATTTCATAAGGCATGGAGCTACCCTCCCTGTCTTATGAATCCCTTGTGGTTTCGTCGTCTTCACCGTTAGTTGGGCGATCGATTTCTAGCATGAGCTTCCGAATCTTTTCTCCTAGTCCGTCTAGCTCAGATGGTTTTGCGTCGATGCGAAGCTCAATGTGTACAGATGCGCCTTTAGAAGGTAATGCTGACTGCCTAGAGACCTCATGTTGTACTTGCTCAGAACTTCCCGAAGGCTGCAAGGCCCCCCCCTCCGAGTGCAAGGATTGCTCACTAGCTGAGGTGCCTGCACTTGCGACCAATTGCCCATCATGCTCTCGAACAACACCCGCCGCACGTAACATGTCTACGACAGCCCGTGCCCCGGTCATAACGGGCCCCGACTTAGCCTCACCCGCAGAGTAGGCAATGTGAGACTCCAGTGCAGAACTCTCCATCCTGCCACGGATTTTCACTGCGGCTGCCATCTTCTCTAAGAACTCATTGTCTTGCACAACAGTCAGCCAGTTCTCTTGCATTTCGTCCGGGAGTTCGTGTTCCAATGCTTTTGCTAGGGCCCGCCCCTTCATGGTTGCGGCTTTCGCCCTACCACCCTCGATCAATTCAATATTCGCCAAGAACGCATTGTTGGCGCTGATGGCGGTCTTGTTCATTGCACAGTATTTTGCAACATCATCCAGAGAAGAAGGATCTTTCAGCCTGCCATACGCCTTAATGATCTTGCAGATCTCTTCGTAAGACGAGCGTGGCAATTTGAACTTGGCTTCGGCCATGTCTATTCCTCCTGTTTTCTGACGTGATATTCCAAACCCAACAGGTGTTATCCGGCGTGACGGATAACCCAATATCCGTGACAGCGGGATAACCCGCTATAGATGGCACCGCAGCTCGACCCGAAATCCGGCCCGGGGATGCGCCAGACCGCCCACCGGTTCACACTCGTTGCCGACCACTCCTACCAACAACCATCCCGCAAAAATGGCCACGAACCCCTGGGAGGCGTCGCGGCCACGGACTGCTGCGGTATCGATTCGCTTTCCCCTGGGTTGTCGCTTCTACATCGGAGGGGAGAGCGGAGTCAAGAACACGGAGCAGATAATATTGGAATTGAGGACGAATGCTCCTGTGCAAATACAGTCGCCTCGTGATGCAGTTTGGAACGGTTGGAAACTGGAAACAGGAACAAACGAATGCCGGCAAATCGCTGCGCGAAAACGTTGGTTTCTAAACCAACGATAAGTCCACCCGAGTCATCCCGTCGGGTCCACCCAAGAGTCGGTTCACCACCGTAACCGTTTTTCACCCCCATCGAGAGCCGACACATTCGACAACCCGGCCGCGCTTGCCCGTTCTGGCGGCGCGGCCGGGTGGTTTTCTCGGGTGGGGCGCCCCTGCCGGGGCAGGTTCTACCACGCCCGCACGCCCACCGCGCGCCCGATCCATCCGTCCCGAACCGTCCGTCGCTCCCGACAACCGGGTGCCCTGATGCCGTCGGGGCCCGGTCCCCAACACCCCGTGCAACGCCAGGCGGGGCCATTCCCAGGTATTTCCCCATCTTCACGGTTTCTTCATGGGGGCTTCACGACCCTTTCACGACCCCGCGTCTACTCTTGGAACCGTATCCGACACCGTTCCAGGCAGAGGAGGTGAGGGAAATGCAAAGGGCGCCGCCCACGAGATTCCAAGGGATCCGACGGTCAGTTCCATCAAACGTTCCCGGGGGGACAAGAGACGGAGGGAGAAAACGATGAAGTGGACACGTGCAGGTTCTTTGGTTCTGACGGCAGCGGTCGCGGCTACTCTGGTGGCGGCTGCCACCGGCAGTTGGGCGGGGGACGAACTGCCCTTCAAGGAAGCCCAGTTCTTCATCGAGTACAACTCCTCGGCCGGGGACACGGGGGTCCAGGTGTTCCTCGACGACGACAACTGGCGCCGCATCACCATCTCGGACCCCGACGACCACGTGCTCTTCACCGTGAAGGGCCAGAGTCAGCTCGGCCGGCAGGGCCTCACCGAGCTCTTCTTCGAGAGCGTGGAGCCCGAACTCGCCGATCTGCCGATCGTCGAGTTCCTGGAGCGGTTCCCGGAAGGAGCCTATGAGTTCGAGGGCATTCGAAACGACGGGATCGACCTGGAGAGCGAGGTGGAGTTCACCCACGTGATCCCGTGCGGGCCCGAGGTCACCCCGGAGGAGGGTGAGGTGCTGAACCGCCGCCGGATCGAGATCGGCTGGGACGAGGTCACCCAGGTGGTCGATCCCGTCCAGACCGACGCCGCGGGCGAGACGGTCTGCGTAGATCCGGGCTACCTCGGCCAGGAGCTGTGGATCGACACCTACCAGGTCATCGTCGAGAACGACGATATCCACCTCATCGTCGACCTGCCCGCCGACGCGAGACAGCTGACGGTTCCTCCGGAGCTACTCGAGGAGAACACTGCCTACAAGTTCGAGGTCCTCGCCAAGGAGGAGAGCGGCAATCAGACGATCACGGAGAGTTTCTTCTGCACCGGACCCGGTCTCAGCCCAGAAGAGTGTGAGGATCTGGCCGACGCCCTGTAGGCGGCTCGGAACCCGGGGGCTCCCTGTGCCTCTTCTCCGCGAGCGCGGCGGGGGGGAGGGAGCCCCGCCCTCGGTACGGCCTGCCGGCTGGGCCGGGACGGTCCGGAGCGGACCGAACGCGAGGGTGCAGGAGCGGGCACTCGATGGAACCGTCAGGAAACGATGTGACACGAGGACATGCGGCCCGCTCGGCCGCCATCGACACCCCGTTCCCGACCCTCGCCCCCGGAACCCGCTGGAACTCGAACCGGGGGAGCACACGTGCTATGCCCCCGGCATCGGCCTGGTGCCGGAGAGCGGGATCGCCGGTGAGAACCGGGTGGAACGGGTCTCGGTCACCGTACCGTGAAGGGCCGGGGCCCTCGGCGGCACCCGGTCGCGACCCGGCGAGACCTTGTCAGCGGGCCGCCCGGGGGCCAATAATCGAAGGCCTGGGCCACGTGAATGAGGTGCCGATGCGTTTGCTCCTGGTTGAGGACGACACCGACCTGTCCAACACCTTGGCGCGGGGATTCCGTGAGGAGGGGTTCTCGGTCGACCAGGCCTTCGACGGCCCGGAGGGCCTCCACGTGGCGCTGGGCGGCGAGTACGACCTGGTGATCCTCGACCTGATGCTCCCCGGCTTCGACGGTTTCCGGTTGCTCCGGGATCTTCGTGGCCGGGGCCACCGGGTTCCCGTGTTGTTCCTCACGGCCAGCGCGGACGTGGAGGACCGCATCCGGGGCCTCCAACTGGGGGGTGACGACTACCTGGCCAAACCCTTCAGTTTCGAAGAGCTCCTCGCGCGGATTCGGGCCGTGCTGCGGCGAGCGGCCGGGGTGGCCCAGAACCACCTCACCTGGGACGGCCTGCGGGTCGAGGTCGATGCCCACCGGGTGTTTTGGCAGGACGCGGAGATCCCGCTGACTCCCAAGGAGTTCCACATCCTCGAGGCCCTCCTCCTCCAGCAGGGGAAGGTCCTCTCCCGGACCCGGTTGGTGATGCACGTGTACGACGAAGCCTTCGACAGCGACTCCAACGTCATCGACGCCCACGTGGCCAACCTGCGGCGGAAGCTGCGGGACGCGAGCGGTTCGGCGGTGGTGGAGACGGTGCGCGGCGTCGGGTTCCGGATACCGGAGCCGCCCGCTTGACCTCCATACGCCGACGCATCCTGGTCCCCCTGGTGCCGCTGCTGGCCCTGGCCCTCGCGGTTACGGGGATGGGGATCTACGTCGCCATGCGTACGGACGTGCTGGCGGGGCTGGATCGTACGGTGGGGTTGCTGGCCCGGGGAGTGGACGCCTCGGTGGACGTAGAGCTCGGGGGAGATCTCGAGTTCGAGCTCGAGGGGCACCGGGCGTTGGAGTTCGAGGAGGAAGAAGGGGGCGCCTTCTTCGTGGTCCGCGCGGCGGACGGGGCGGTGTTCGTGTCGTCCCTGGCGTCGCCCCCCGAGCTCCCCCTGCCCCTGGACTCGGCGCCTCGCTTCTCGGATCAGGTGGTGGAGGGCCGGGTGTACCGGGTGTGCACGCTGCGGGTGGTCCGGGCCCCCGACGACGACGAGGGGGACCGCCAGGAGTGGCTCGAGCGGAACCCGGGGAAACCCCTCCCCGAGCGGCTGCCCCAGACCCTCTGGGTCACCGCGGGGTACCGCACCGAGGACGCGGACCAGACCCTTCGGTTCATCGGTGTCCGGCTCCTCGGTGGTTTCGGCGGGCTCTTCCTGGCGTCGATCCTCCTGACCGTGTGGATCGTGACCCGGGCCCTGCGCCCCCTCGACCGCCTCTCGTCCCAGGCGGACCAGGTGGGTCCGGACGCGCCCCGGGCGCGGCTCGACGAGGCCCAGGCGGACCGGGAGGTGGTCGCGGTGGTCTCGGCCCTGAACCGGGCACTGGATCGCCTGATGGCCGCGTACGAACGCCAGAAGCGGTTCACCGCCGACGCGGCCCACGAACTGCGCTCGCCGCTGACGGCTCTGCGCGCCGGCCTCGAGGTGGTGCTGCGCAAGCCCCGGGGCTCCGCGGAGCTCCTGGCGGCCCTTCAGGCGGCCCACCACACGGCGCTGCGCATGGGCGACGTGGTGGAGAACCTGCTCTCGCTCAGTCGGCTCCAGCGTGACCAGCCGGTGGCGGATGGGCGGCCGGTCGACCTCTCCGAGGTCGCCCGGGGGGCCGTCGCCGTCAGCGAGCCCGCCGCCCGGGCCAAGGGGGTTCGGTTGGAGGTCCGGCTCCCGACGCCGATCCCCACCCTGGGCGATGCGGGCCTTCTGGCCGAGTGCGTCACGAACCTGGTGGACAACGCCGTGCGGTACACGCCGGCCGGGGGCTCGGTGACCGTCTCCGGCGAGAACGGTTCCCGCCCCTACCTGGCGGTGAGCGACACCGGCGTCGGGATCCCTGCCGAGCACCTCGACCAGATCTTCGAGCGGTTCTACCGCGTGGACAAGGTCCGGTCCCGGGGCAACGGCGGCGTCGGCCTGGGCCTGGCGATCGCCCGGGAGATCGCCCGGCTCCACGGCGCCGAGCTCACGGTGGAGAGCCGGGTGGGTGAGGGCAGCCGCTTCGAACTGCGCGTGAAAGCGGCCGAGGGCACCGGCGCCGCCGGGGGGCATGCACGGCCCGACCGGGGGAAGGGTAAGGCGGAGCCGCCACCGGCATGAAGGGTGGGGGGCCTGGGGGCTCGAAGCGCCTCGCAGGATTTCCCGAAACGTTGGCCATGCGACCCGTTCGCCCGCGCCGCCGCCGCCGAATCCGGTGAAGCGGCGCGGTTGCCGCCCGACCCCGAACGCCCCCTCCCTGCGCTGGACCCTTGACCGCGAGGCGCCGACCGGTCGATCATTCGTATTCGAATCATTCACCCCCGAACGGAAATAGGCGCCGATGCCCGACCCGCAATCAGACCCCTGGGGCCCGACCCTGGGCCACCTGCTGGCCCAGGTCTCCCGGCTGGTGGGCGGCCGCATGCGGGCGCGGATGCAGGGGCTGGGACTGCGCCGGGCCCAGGCGCTGGCCCTGTTCCGGCTCTGGCACGAGGACGGCATGGCCCAGAACGTGCTGGCCCGGGCCCTGCACATCTCCCCCGCCACGGCGACCTCCACCCTGCAGGGCATGGAGCGCGACGGCTGGATCGCGCGCGGCCGGGACCCGGCGGACCAGCGGATCGTGCGGGTGCACCTCACCGCCAAGGCGCGGGAGCTGCAGGCGGAGGTGCAGGGCTCCCTGGAGGCCCTGGACGAGGAGCTGACGGCGGGGCTTTCGGGGGAAGAACAGCGTCTGCTGCGGGAGTCGCTCCTCAAGGTGCGCGACCGCCTGGCCCCGGAGCGGCTCCCGTGAAATCCCTGATGCGCCTCTACGCCTTCCTGCGCCCCTACCGGGGACGGTCGATCGCGGCCCTGCTGCTGCTGGTCGGCATGGTGGTGGCCGATCTCCTCATCCCCCGGCTGACCCAACGGATCATCGACCAGGGGATCTTGCAGAACGACTTCCACGTGGTGCTCACCACGGCCCTGGTGATGCTGGGCGCCTCCCTCGTTTCAGCGGCGTTCGCCCTGGCCAACAACTTCCTCTCGGTGAGCGCCGCCATGGGCTTCGGGGCCGACGTGCGCGGCGCGCTGATGCGCAAGGTGCAGACCTTCTCCTTCGGCAACCTGGACCAACTGCAGACCGGCGCGCTGATCGTCCGCTCCACCAGCGACGTGAACGCGGTGCAGATGATCGTGCTGCTGTCCCTGCGCATCCTCACCCGGGGGCCGATCTGGATCCTGGGGGCGGTGGTGCTGCTGGTGCTCACCAGCCACCGGCTGGCCCTGATGATGGCCGGGTTCGTGCCCCTGATCGTGCTGCTGGTGTGGCTGTTCGCCCGCAAGATCCGCCCCATGTACCTCGGGGTGCAGCAGGTGCTGGACCGGCTGAACACGGTGCTGCAGGAGAACCTGGCGGGGGTGCGGGTGGTCAAGGCGTTCGTGCGGGCCGACCGGGAGGCGGCCCGCTTCGACGCGGCCAACGAGCTCCTCATGGACCGCACGACCCGGGTGGCCCAGGTGCTGGCGGTGTTCATGCCCACCATGCTCCTGGTGGTCAACCTGGCCATCGCCGGGGCGGTCTGGATCGGCGGCTGGACGGCCCTGTCGGGGGGCATGACCGTGGGGGAGGTGGTGGCGGCGATCAACTACCTCTCCTTCGCCCTGTTCCCCCTGCTCATGCTGGCCGGCATGCTCGGGCCGCTGGCCTCCGCGGACGCCTCCGCGAGCCGCATCCTGGAGATCCTCGACGCCGAGCCCCAGGTGCGCCCGCCGGTAATTGCGCGCCGGCTCCCGGCGCCCCGGGGGCGGATCGCCTTCGAGGACGTGGGATTCCGCTACGCCGGCAACGGCGCGGAGCCGGTGCTCTCGGAGGTCTCGTTCGTGGCCGAGCCGGGGGAGACGGTGGCGGTGGTGGGGGCGACCGGGGCCGGCAAGTCGACCCTGATCCACCTCATACCCCGGTTCTACGACGTGACCGCCGGCCGGGTCACCTTCGACGGGGTCGACGTGCGCGAGCTGGACCTGGGGTTCCTGCGGGGCCAGATCGGGGTGGCCCTCCAGGACGCGCTGCTGTTCGGCCGCAGCGTGCGCGACAACATCCGCTACGGCCGGGCGGACGCCCCGGACGCGGAGGTGCTGGCCGCGGCCCGGGCCGCCCAGGTCCACGAGTTCGCCGCGGAGCTCCCCCAGGGCTACGACACGGTGATCGGCCCGCGCGGGGTCACCCTCTCCGGCGGGCAGCGCCAGCGGGTCGCCATCGCCCGGGCGCTGCTGGTGCGGCCCAAGGTGCTCATCCTCGACGACTCCACCAGCGCCCTGGACGCCGAGACCGAGGTGCGGCTGCAGGACGCCCTGGACCGGCTCATCGCCGAGTCTCGGGGCGCCACCACCCGGATCATCGTCGCCCAGCGCATCAGCACGGTGCTCCTGGCCGACCGGATCCTGGTCCTGGACCACGGGCGGATCGCCGCGGCGGGGCCCCACCGGGAGCTCCTGGGGTCGAGCGAGGTGTACCGGGACATCTACCGCTCCCAGCTGGGGACGGTGCCGAAGCAGACCATGGGGACCGCCGGAGCGGCCGGCGGGGGGGCAGGGCGTGGCTAGCCGGGAGGCGCGGGGGCCGCAGACCCCCCGGGCGGGGGGCTTCGCCGGCCGGCGGGGGGGCCACGGCCGCCCCGTGGAACGGGCCAAGAACCCGAAGGGCGCCCTGCGGCGCCTGGCCCCCTACCTGCGCCCCCATCGCGGCGCCCTGGTCCTGGTGGCCCTGACGGCCGCCCTGGGCACCGGCATGGCCCTGGCCCGGCTGGCGCTGTTCATGGCGGGCGCCTACGCCCTGGCCGCGGCCGCCCAGCTGGTGCAGGGGGTGCTGCTCGCCGGGGTCTCCCAGCGGGCCATACGGGTGCTGCGGGGCGATCTGTTCGGCCACCTGCAGAGCCTGTCCCTGCGCTTCTTCGACACCCGGGCCCAGGGCGACCTGATGAGCCGGCTCACCAACGACATGGACGCCATCAGCCGGGTGCTCACCGACCACGTGTCCCAGTTCTTCACCGGGCTGCTGTCCCTGGTGGGGATCGTCGCGATCCTGTTCGCCCTGAACCCCTGGCTCGCCCTGGGCTCCATGCTGGTCTTCCCCACCATGATCGGCCTGGTGGGCGTGGTGGGGCGGCGCACCCGGGCGGCGTTCCGCGCCTACCAGGCGGACCTGGGGGAGCTGAACAGCGTCCTCGAGGAGACCTACAGCGCCCAGCGGATCGTGCTCGCCTACGGGCAGGGGGACAGCGTGCTGTCCCGGTTCGACCGGGCCAACGCAGGGGTGCGCGCCACCGGCGTACGGGCCATGGCCCTGTCCCTGCTGGTGATGCCGCTGATGGGCATCCTGGCCAACGCCAACGTGGCGATCCTGGGGGGCCTCGGGGGCTGGATGGCGCTCCGGGGGCTGGTGACCATCGGCACCATCGCCGCGTTCATCTCCTACTCCCGGCGCTTCGCGGAGCCCCTGCGTCAGCTGGGCGGGCTGTACAACCAGATCCAGGGGGCCCTGGCCGGGGCGGAGCGGATCTTCGAGGTGCTGGACACCGCGCCGGACCAGGCCGACCCACCCCACGCCCCCGAGCTAACCCGGGTGGTCGGGGCGGTGGAACTCGACCACGTGGGTTTCGCCTACGTCCCCGGCGTGCCGGTGCTCACCGACGTCTGCCTGCGCACCCGCCCCGGGGAGCGGATCGCCCTGGTGGGGCCCACCGGCGCGGGCAAGACCACCCTGGTCAACCTGCTCTCCCGCTTCTACGACCTGGAGGAGGGGACGATCCGCATCGACGGCACGGACATCCGCAGCGTCACCCGGGACAGCGTGCGCCGCCAGCTCGGGGTGGTGCTGCAGCAGTCGTTCCTGTTCGCCGAGTCGGTGCTGGAGAACATCCGCTACGGCCGCCTCGACGCCAGCGACGAGGAGGTGTTCGCGGCGGCGCGGCTGGCCCGGGCGGACGGCTTCGTGCGCCGGCTCCCCCGGGGTTACCACACGGTGCTGTCCGAGGGGGGCGCGAGCCTGTCGGGGGGCCAGCGGCAGCTGCTGACCATCGCCCGGGCGATCCTCGCCGACCCGGCGATCCTGATCCTGGACGAGGCCACCAGCTCGGTGGACACCCGCACCGAGGTCCGCCTGCAGGAGGCCCTCCAGACCCTCATGCAGGGGCGCACGAGCTTCGTCATCGCCCACCGCATGTCGACCATCGCCACCGCGGACCAGGTGGTGGTGATCGAGGGCGGGCGCATCGTCGAACGGGGCACCCACGAGGAGCTCCGCGCCGCCGGCGGCGCCTACCAGCGCCTGTACCTGAGCCAGTTCCGGGGGGAGGCGGACCCCCTGGAACAGGTGCCCGCCCCGTCGGAAGGGTGAAGGATGGGCTCGGGACGGGGCCGCGTGCTGCGGCGCTGAGATCAAGGGCTGGTTTTGGACAGGATCTCACGGATCTCACGGATCGGAAGATCAAAGACGGAAGGTCAGAGGCTCTTTTTGACAGGATTAACAGGATGAACAGGATGGGAAGTTCAAAGGCGAAAAACCGGTGGTTCAGGGGTTGGTCCTGAGATCCGTGTGATCCCGGCCAAGAAAAGGTCTTTCCGGTTCAAGGTCGGGGGCTGGTCTTGGACGGGATCAACGGGGCCTAAACTTCAATAGCGAATTGGCTTTTTCATCCTGTCCATCCTGTTAATCCTGTCAAAAGAAGAACGCACTTCGGTCCACGGTCTGTGTCCGTTCTTGACAGAATCTCACAGCGGGGAAAGGCGAGACCGACCCCGTCCTGGCCCTCCCTGCTCAGCTGCGCCCGGTTCCGAACAGCACCAGGTCCGCGCCCCCGTCTTCCCTGCGGTCGCTGCGCAGCAACTCCATGTGGCGCAGCACCGCCAGGGCCCGCTTCGCCTCGGGCGGGCGCACGCCGAACAGGGCGGGGACCGCTTCTCGGGACACGCGAACGTCCTTCTTCACCCGCTCGAAGATCGCCTTCTCCAACCCCTTGAGTTCGCCCTCACCCCCCGCGGAGGTGGCAGCCCCCGTTGCCAGCTTCACCGCCCACGGGTCGCAACCCTGAGCGGGGCTCATCGCGTCCATCAGGCAGTCTTCGCACAGGTTCTGGCTACCGTGCGCCATGGCCTCTTCGGGCTCGACAACGGTTCCGCAGCGATCACACTTCATGGTCTCTCTCCTTGGGGCGCCGCGGGTCAGGCGCCCGGTTCATCGAGCCGGTCCACCACCACGGTGGCGGCTGCGTGGGGTTGGACGAACGCTTCCATGACCTCCCGGAGTTCCCGCCCCGGGGCTTTGAGGCGTTCCTCCCCGCCGACGTCGGGGCCATGTCTCATCCCTCCCGTTTCGCCCGTGGTGGGCGGACGGTCCGGTGCCTGGTTTCTACCACGCCCCTCCTGGGGGCGGAACGTCCACCGACCCGGTACCCGCGGAGTGCGCCCGCGTCCCGACCCGAGGGGCGGGGTCACTGCAGGACGGGTCCGGCGCTGTAGCCTGCAAACCGCTGCCGATACTCCTTCGGCCCCATCCCCGTGAGCCGGACGAACACCTTGCGGAAGTAGGAGACATCCTCGTACCCGACCTGGTAGGTGATCTCCTGGAAGGTCAGGTCGCCTTCCTCCAGCAGCCGCCTGGCGGTCTCCACCCGGAGTTGCTGCAGATACCCCAGCGGGGTCACCCCGATGGCCTGTCGGAAGCGGCGTTCCAGGGAGCGGCGGCTGATCCGGTATTTCCAGGCCAGCCGGTCGTAATCCAGGGGCTCCGTGGGATGGGTTTCCATCCACTCCTGGGCCTTCCCGACCACCGGATCCCCGTGCTGCCTTGGTGCGAGGAAAGCGGCGTAGGGGCTCTGGGCCTCCCGTCCCAGGTCCAGGAGCATGGTCTTGGCGGACTGCACGGAGGCTTGCCGGCCACAGAACTTCTCCACCAGGTAGAGGGACAGGTCCATCCCGGCACTCACCCCGGCGGAACAATAGAGGCGGCCCTGGTCGAGGAACATCCTGTCTTCCCGCAACCGCACCTGGGGGTATCTACGCCGGAACATCTCCGCGAACCCCCAGTGGAGGGTCGCCCCTTTGCCGTCGAGCAGACCGGTCTCCGCCAGCAGGAACGCGCCGGTGCAGATGCTGGCCACGTGGGCACCGCGCTGGTACTGCCGGCGGATCCAGGGGACCAGTCCCGGTCCCGTTTCCATGACCTGATCGATGTAGGTCGCCGATGCGATGACGAGCAGATCCGTCTGCTCGATGGCCTCGATGCCGGCGTGGGGTTGGACCAGGACGTTGTTCAGGCACTGGATGGGCCGGCCGTCCACCGAGGCGATGGCCACGTCGAAGAACGGGGTGGGCGGGGTGTTTCCCAACCGGTGCCAGAGCCGCCCCGCCTGGTTGAGGATGTCCATGGGGCCGAAGATGGTGGTGGCCATGGACTTGTGGCATCCGAGGATGGTGGCCTTCCGGACCGCGCCAGCCATGGAGGACGTCCCTTTCCGGCACCCGGGCCGACCCCGTGGGCCCGCCCGCGGGGTTTGGCGTTATCGCCCTTGATAATGTCGTTTATGCCACTCCCGGTGCCGCGGCGCAACCGCTACTATCGGGGCACCCCATGCAGAAAAGGAGACCGACCATGACCTCTGCATCGATGCTGGCGTCACTGGCCCCCTGCGGCCTGAGCTGCGAGACGTGCTTTGCCCATGTGGACGGAGATATCCGGCGGTACAGCATCCAGCTGCGGGAGCGGTTGGGGCACTTCGAGGCGTATGCCCAGCGGTTCGAGACCCTGCTGGGTGACCCGGTTTTTTCGAAGTACCCCGCGTTCAATGAGATGCTCGACTACTTCGCTTCCGAGAACTGCCGGGGCTGCCGCAACGAGCAGTGCAAACTGCTCAAGACCTGTGGCGTGCGCGGGTGTCACCAGGAGAAAGGCGTCGAGTACTGCTACCAGTGCGACGAGTTCCCCTGCGACAGGACCAACTTCGACGAGCAACTCCACGGGGCCTGGGTGAGGATCAACGAGAAGATCCGCGCCAAGGGCATCGAAGCCTACTACGCGCGAACCAAGACCTCCCCCAGATACCTATGAAGAACGGCGGGCCGGGGCCCTTGGCCAGGCGGGCGGACGAGGGGTGCCCCGAGCCGGCTGCGGTCTTTGCCTTTTGAGATTCCGGGGTGGCACGGTTTCCGGACGCAAGGAGGGCCCCGCATCGCGGGGCCCTCCTCGGGTCTTCGTGCCGGGTCCAGGGGCCGTGCCGGTGCGTCTACGGGGACGCCGCGCGGCAGCCCGGCGCCGACCCGACGGCTACACCCACCGGGTGGTGACCGTCTTCTCGTCGAGGAACAGCCGCATCGACGCCATGCGGCTCTTGGCCGTGCCCAGGAAGGATTCGCGCTTGGACCCCAGGGGGAAGAACGCGTAGGGCTGGGGCACGGCGACGTTGATGCCCACGTTACCGACGATCGCCTCGCGGGTGAACTTGCGCGCCGCCTTGCCGCTCTCGGTGAAGATGCAGGCGGAGTGGCCGTAGTTGGTCTTGTTGTTGATCCAGTCCAGCGCCTCGTCCAAGCTCCCGGCCTGCATCAGCACCGCCACCGGGCCGAAGGACTCCTCTTTGGCGGTGGCCATGTCGGGGTTGCCGTTCTCCAGGATCGTCGGCGCCAGGAAGTAGCCGTTCTCGTAGCCTTGGACCACGGGGTTGCGCCCGTCCAGCACTATCTTGCACCCCTCGGCCAGAGCCCGGTCGATCCAGTCGATGACCTTGTCCTTGCCGGCCTGGGTGCACATGGGACCCAGTTCGGTGGTGTCGTCCAGGCCGTAGCCGAGCTTCATGGTCCGGGCCGCCGCCACGCACTTCTCCTTGAACTCCTCGTAGCGCCCGCCCACCAGGATCACGTTGTCCGAGCCCAGACAGCGCTGACCTCCCATACCGAAACAGGAGCGCAGCAACCACTCGGCCACCTGGTCCAGATTGGCATCGGGCATGACGACCACGTTGTTCTTGCCGTTGCCGTTCAGGGACGACGGTTTGCCGAGTTCGCCGCAGATCCTGTGCAGCTCCCAGCTGGCGGCGGTGGAGCCGATCAGGCCCACGCCCTGGATCTCGGGCTGCTCGAGGATGTACTTGTTGATGGCGCGGCCGCCGTGGACCAGGTTGATCACCCCGGCGGGAAAACCCACCTCAGTGGCGGCCCGGGCGATGGCGTCGGCCGCCACCGGGTCCTGCCGGCTGGGGCTCACCACCACCGGGCAGCCCGCGGCCAGGGCGTAGGGCACGAAGGACGACCATGCGTGCATGGGGATGTTGCCGGGAGTGATGATCAGAAACGGCCCCAGGGGCTCGTAGACCATGTGCTGGTCGATGCCGGTGGCCAGTTGGTCCAGGTGCTCGTTGTCCTTCACCAGCCGGTAGGCGGCAGCGCACGCCGACTCCACGTTCTCGATCACCCGGCGCACCGAGCCCCGGGACTCGCCGATGGTGCGGCCGTGGTCCTGGCTCAGCACCCGGCTGAGTTCTTCGGCCTTCTGGTCGAGCTTGGTGCGGAGGTCGAACAGCAAGCGGGCCCGGTCGCGCAGGCACACGTCCTTCCACACGTGGAACGCCTTCTCGGCGGCCACCACCGCCGCCCGGGCCTCTTCGTGGGTGGCCTCGGGTACCTCGGCGATCACCTCATTGGTGGCCGGGTTGGTGACCGGTTGGACCCGGGTGGACTTGGACTCCACCCACTCGCCGCCGATCAGGAACTTGAGCTTGCCGTAGTGCTGCTTCACTTCGGTTATCAGCGCCATGTCTGGAACCTCCTTTGGGCTTTCGGCTGGGAAGCCAGGAAGCTAGGAGGCTCGGAAGCACCCCGCCCAACCTGTCCCGGCACAAGAGTTCTCATTCGCAACCGGGCCGCCGGAGACGGCCTGGCACACTAGGGTGGATCGCACGCAGCGGACCCACCGGACTTTCAGCACGCAGCTATCAGCTGTCAGCCTCCTGGCTTCCTGCTTCGCCTAGCGCAACCCGTCCTTCTTCTCGGCCTCTCCCACGGTGAGCCCGCCCACCCGCGGCAGGGGGCGTCCGGAGTCGGTCACCACCAGGGCGACCACGATCTCGTTGCCCCGGGGGGCGTCCTGGACCCGGACGGGCATGGCGTCGAAGTGGGTGCGGACGAACGCGGCGTCCTTGTAGTGCACGGGCACGTCGATCTCGGTGCCGGGGGTGCCCATCTTCTTGGCCGAGGGGATGATGGACTTGCCGCCCCCCAGGGCCGCCCGGAAGGGCGCACCCAGCTTGGGGTGGAGGAGGGCGGCGGCGTGCTCCAACTCGCCCTGGCTGCCCACGATCGCGGCCTTGCCGTAGCTCTCCGCCTGCTCGGGCCGGATGCCCAGGGCCTCCACCGCCTTGCGGCCTAGGAGCGCGCCGAGCTCCTCCCCGGTCTGCATCAACTCCGCGAGGTCCTCCACGTACCGGCCCGCGAACGGGTTGACGATCACCGCCGCCGCCGCGGCCCGCCGGGTGGGCGGATGTACCGGACGACCGGCCTCGGTGCGGGTCTCTTCCACGATGGTCACGATCTTGCGAATTTCCATGGCTTCTCCTCCTTCTGGAAAACCTGTTTCTCTTCCAACCACTCCACCCCGCCTTCCCCCGGCCACCCCACGAACCGCCAGCGGCCTCCCAGGGTCAGGACCGCGCCCCGGATGCGGCCGGCCTCCACCTGCGCCTCCGCCCAGGCGGCCCCTCGGTCCAGGGCATGCTCGATCTCCCCCCCGGAGAGGGCACCCACCCGGCGGGTGACTCGCCGGCCGCGCAGGTCCGTGTCCGGGTCCAGGGACTCGGCCAGAACTCGCTCCACGGCTGGGGAGTCCACGTTCACCGCGTTTCCCGCCAGGGTGGCCGCCACGTCCGCCGCAGCCGCCCGGTCTCCGAAGACCGTAGCCGCGTCGGCGATCCCCAGGGTGAAGCTCCGGCCGCCAAAGCCGCTGGTGGCCACGCCGCCCACCCCGTCCGCAGCTGCCACCCGCACCCGCGCCGCGGGCTGCCGGGCGTCCACCCGTGGGACCAGCCCGACCGTGACCGATTCACCCGGTACGAGTCGCTGCGCCACGTCCCCGCCGTTGCTGACCACGGCCCAGGTGGCGCCCTGGGCGGCCAGTGCGTCCGCCACCGCGTCGGCCACGACCCCGGCCACGGCGATCAACGGCGTGACGCCCTCCTCTGCGTAGGGGCGGGACGCGTCAGCCGCGGCCCTCACCGCGCTCGGGAGGGCGTCGGTGTTGCGGATGCGCCGGACGTCCACCGTCAAAAGGCGCCGCATACCCGCCAGCTCCTCCAGCACCTCCAGTGCCCGCCGGCCTGCCGCATCCAGCCCCTCCCGCCGGGTCCCCCCCGGCCAGCGCGCCGACAGGACCAGACCCACCGGCCCCCACTCCACCCGCAGCCGTTCCGCCCCCAGGGGGATGAGCCGCGGGTCGCCGGTCGGCCCCGCGGTCACCGCTCGCCGGGGGCCGCCCCGAACGGCTTCACCGCCTCCAGATGGCCGCCCATGGCGGCGTAGTCCTCCCAGCGCATGGTGTACTCCACGGGGATGACCAGCGCCGGGGTGGGTACCCAGGTGAAGGCTCCGGCCAGCACCCGCTCCACGTCCACCATGAAGTTGATCCCGCCGCCCGGGAGCAGGAACGTGGCCGCCCCGCCCACGGTGAGCCGGGCCTGGCGGGCGTGCACGGCCCGGGTCAGGCGGATGGGGTATCGGGTCACCCCGGCTCGGGCGCTGCCCCCCGTGCCCCCGCAGTAGAGCACCGACACCCGGCTCTCCTGGCAGGTCTCGGAGATGGCGGAGACGGCCCGGCGGGCGGCCTCCGGGAGATCGACCTCCTCCAGGGTCCCCCCCTCCAGGACCCGCAAGTAGACGGCCTGCTGGCCGGTGGTCTCGGTGATCAGGATGCGCGAACCCGGCCGCACGTCCCGGAGGCCGTCGGGCGCGAAGACCTGGCGTGGGTCCATCACCGATGTCCCCCCCCAGCCCTTGCCGTGGTCGCCGAAGTAGCGCCCCGGCGTGCTGCGCCGGAACCTCAGGCGGGCCCCCGAGGGGGTGGTGCCCAGGAACCGCCCCGCCGCGTGTTCGGTGAGGAGCCCGGTGAGGTGGCTGTCGAGCACCACCACCTCGTCCGCCGCTTCCTTCAGGACCGGCGCGAAGAGGCCCAGGGTCGCGCTCCCGCACCCCACCCGCATCTTGCCGATGGCAACGCCGTCCACCACGGGGGGCCGGCCGGCCTGGAGTTCGAGCCGGCTCCCCCCGTCGACCCTCACCCTCACCCGCTCCCGGTTGGCCAGGGCGGTCATGACCCGGGCGGCCCGGAACCCGTGGGGTCCGGTGAGGGTGTTGGCGCCGCCCAGGGCGAGGATCTTGGAGCCGTACTCCTCGGTGGTGACGTGGCCGATCTTCTCCCCCCCGGCGGTGACCGGGGCGCCTTCCTCCCCCAGGTAGGCGTCGGTGTCGATCTTCACCTTGACGCTGCTGTAGGAGAGCGGCGTCTCGGTGACCACGGTGACCACGTCCACCCCCTGGGAGAGCCCCCGGACGATCACCGGGGCGGGCTTGCAGTCGGGGTAGGTGGTGCCGGCGCCGATCCCCGTGACCAGGGGCTCGCGGAGGGCGGGCTCCCAGTCCGGCCCCACGATCTCCCGCACCTCCTCGAAGGTGCGCAGCGGCGCGTTGCGCACCAGCGTGCCCCCCTGGTTCCCGTAGCGCCGGCAGGCGCCGCTGCCGCCGTCGGGCACCCGGCACGCCACCGGGCACGACCCGCAGGCGACCCGGAGGTCGTCCGCCGGCAGCTCTTCGGTTACCGCGCCCTCGGGGCAGACCCGCAGGCACACCCGGCAGTCCACACACGGGGCGTCGATCACCGCCACCTTGTCCACCAGGGCGACGCACTCCAGCGGGCAGTTGGCCACACACTTGCCGCAGGCCGTGCAGCGGTCGGGGAGGATCTTCATGGCTATTCGCTATTGGCTGAGGGCTGATAGCTGTCACCACTTGGCCAAAAGCCAAGCGCCAACGGCCAACCGCCGTTTCTCACTTCACCACCGCGTCCCGCTTGGCCGGGGGCGTGTTGCGGCTCTTCTTCACCACGATCTCGCCGTCCACCAGGATGATGCTCACCCCCGGGGTGTCGCCCGCCCGGTAGGCTGCGAGCAGGTCGTCGCCCACCGAGCCCATGGGAGCGTCGCAGAACACCAGATCGGCCGGAGCGCCCACGGCGATGCGGCCCTGGGGGAGTTTGTGGCAGCGGGCCGTGTTGCCCGTGGCCCAGGCGATGGCGACCGCGGGGTCCACGTCCGCCAGGCTGACCAGGTGGGCGATCACCCGTTGGATGCCCAGGGGCACCACGCCGGTGCCGGAGGGCGCGTCGTTGCCGATGATCACCCGGGCCAGGGCCCCCGCGTCCACCGCCTCCCGGGCGGCGTGCACCGCCATCTTCGGGTTCCCGCAGTGGACGATCTCCACGTAGATGTCGCTGTTCCGAACGATGGTGGAGACCTCTTCCGGGCTGACTGCGGTGGGCCCGCCGTTGGTGTGGCACGCCACGTCGGCGCCGGCCGCCAGCACCTGTTCCGCGGTCACCGTGGAGGAACCCGGGATCGAGGTGCCCCCCATGTGCATGAGCACGGTCATCCCGTGCTGTTTGGCCCATCCCACCATGGGACGGGCATCGGCCGGCAGCTTGATCCCGCCCAGGCCGATCTCGCCCACGGTGCGCACCCCCCCCGCCGCCATCTCGGCGAAGTCCGCTTCGGTCAGACCCGGCTCGAGGATCACGGCGCCGCCGATCACCTTCATGCCGCCGGGCCGAAACGCGCCGAAGGACTTGGCCGCCAGGATGGCCAGGGCCTTGACCCCGGCGGGGTCCTTGGGCCGGCCCGGCAGGTGCACCTCGCCGGCGCTGATGCCCGTGGTCACGCCGCCGTGCACCTCGCTCTCCAGGAACCCCAACTGGCTCTGCCGGGGGGTGAAGTCCCCCAGCACGGGGTGGCAGTGGGAGTCGATCAGGCCCGGGGTCAGGGCGCACCCCCGGGCGTCGATCACCCGGTCCACGGCCGAGTCGGCCACGTCGGCGTCCCGGCCCACCGCCGCGATCACCTTGCCGTCCAGGAGCAGGGTGTCGGCGGTCAGGAGCGGCTGCCCCACGTCCCCGGACACCAGGAGTCCCACGTTCACGATCTTCGTCTTCGCCATCTCAAGCCTCCCGGCCCGTTGCCTGCAGGGCCTCGCGCACCCGCTCCAGGTTGGCGGGCAACTGGGTAATCCTCTTCCCGCAGGCCTGGGCCAGGGCGCCCAGGATCGCCGGCGCCGTGGGGATCAGGGCGGGTTCCCCCACCCCCTTGGCTCCGTAGGGCCCCGTGGCCTCCCGGCTCTCCACGATCAGGGGAGTGAGCCGCGGCACGTCCAGGGCGGTGGGGATGAGGTAGGTGTCCAGGTTGACGTCCTTCCCCGGGGAGAACTCTTCCATCAGGGCCATGCCGAGCCCCATGGCCGCGCCGCCGCGGATCTGACCCAGCACCCCGGGCGGGTGGATGGCCCGGCCCACATCGTGGGCGGCCGCGAGCCGCTCCACCCGGACCTGGGCGGTGGCCCGGTCCACGGCGACCCGGGCCACCTGGGCGGCGAACGCGTAGGTCCCGTACGGGCGGCCCTGGCCGGTGCGGTGGTCCAGGGCCGAGGTGTCCGGGTCGAAGACGCCCGCCTCCCGGGCCGGCTCCCCGGCGGCGGCGAAGGCGGCGGCCACCTGGCCCAGGCCGGCGCCCCGGGAAGGCTGGGAGCGGGAATGCACACCGCCGTCCCGCAGTTCCAGGTCGTCTCGAGGCACCTCCAGGAGTTCCTCGGCACGCTCCAGCACCCGCTCCCGCAGCCGGGCCGCGGCCTCCAGCACCGCCCCGCCGGAGATGTAGGTCTGGCGACTCGCCGAGGTGGCCCCCGCGTTGGTGGTGCGGCCGGTGTCCCCGCGCACCAGGCGCAGTCCGTCCGGGTCGATGCCCAGGGTCTCGGCGCAGATCGCCAGGAGCACCTGGTCCGAACCCTGGCCGATGTCCGCGGCGCCGGTGAACAGGGTGAAGCGGCCGTCTTCCCCGAGCTCCACCTGGGCCGTGGAGGGGTTCGACACCCCGGTGTTGCCGATGCCGTAGTACATGGCGCCCACACCGATCCCGCGCAGGTGTTCCCGGTCGCTCCGGCAGGTGCGCCGCCAGCGGTCGCGCACGGCGTCCACCTTGGCCAGGCACTCCGAAAGCCCGACACTCGCCCCGAGCACATGGCCGGTGATGGTGGCGTCGCCGGGGCGCAGGGCGTTGCGAAACCGCACCTCCAAGGGATCGACGCCCAGGGCCTCGGCCAGGAGGTCCATCTGGCCCTCGTGGGCGAACGCCACCTGGGGTGTGCCGAACCCGCGCATGGCGCCGGAGAAGGGGTGGTTGGTGTAGACGGCCCGGGAGCGGACGCGGGCGCTCGGCACCCGGTAGGGCCCGGCCGCGTGGACCGCGGCCCGCATGGCCACGGCCAGGCCGTAGGACGCGTAGGCCCCGGTGTCCGCCACCAGGTCCGCTTCCACGGCCAAGAGGCGTCCCTCCGGGTCCGCGGCGCTCCGATACTTCATGACCATGGGGTGGCGCTTTCCCGACGCCAAGAGCGACTCTTCGCGGGTGTAGACCAGCCGCGACGCCCGCCCCGTGAGCCAGGTGGCGAGCGCCACGTACGGTTGGGCCGAGAGATCGAGCTTGCCGCCGAACCCGCCGCCGGTGGGCGCCTGGGTGACGCGCACCCGCTCCGCCGAAATCCCCAGGAGCCGGCACAGGTCGTCCCGGTCGTAGTGGGGGTTCTGGGTGGAGCAGGTGACCGTGAGGACGCCCTCGTCCATCCAGGCCACGGCCGCCTCGGGCTCCAGGTAGGCGTGCTCGATCCAGGTGGTCCGGTAGGTCCGTTCCACCACGGCGGCGGCCCGGCCGAACGCCGCGTCCACGTCGCCCCGCTCGATGCGCTGCTCGAAGCAGAGGTTTCCCTTCTCGTGGAGGGGTGCCGCGTCCGCGGCCAGGGCTTCCTCGGGGGTCCAGAGGGCCGGCAGGGGTTCGTAGACCACCTCGACGGCCCGGGCGCCCAGGGCCGCGGTCTCCGGGGTCTCCGCCGCCACCAGGGCCACCGCGTCCCCCACGCAGCGCACCCGCCCGGGGGCGAGCATGGGCTGATCCGCGGTGAGGCGGATGATGCCGTAGCAGTTCTCCCCGGGGACGTCTCGGGCGGTGAAGACCCGCACCACCCCGGGTACGGCCTGTGCGCTCCCCGCGCGGATCTCCAGTACCCTCGCGTGGGCCTCGGTGGACCGCACCACGGCCAGGTGGAGGCAGCCCGGCACTTTCAGGTCCGCGGCGTAGCGCAGCCGCCCCAGCACCTTGTCCAGGGCATCGCGCCGCACGTTGCGGGCCCCGATCGTGCCGCGGCTCATTGCTGCCCCTTTCCGCGTTCGGCCAGGAAGGCATCGCGTGCCTCGCGGAGGGCCCGCACCACCAGGGCCCGCACCACGGGCAGTTTGTACGCCATGGAGGCCCGGCCCCCGGAGGCCTGGCGGACCACCTCCTCCACTGCCCGGCCCGCCTCCTCCAGCTGCGGGTCGCCGAAACCCCGGTGCACCACCTCTTCCGCCTCCAGGAGCCGTTGCGGGCGGGGGAACACGGCGCCCACGGCGATCCGCGCGAGGCCGGTTTCCGGGTTGGCCATGACCGCCGCCGAGAGGCGGCTGATGGCCGCGGCCCGCCGCCGTCCGATCTTCAGGAAGGAAGCGCCGTGGGGGGTTTGCCGGGGGATGAGGATGGCCACCAGGATCTCGTCGGCCGCCAGGACGGTCTGCCCGGGGCCCTGGAAGAACTCCCCCACGGAGAGCCGCCGCTCGCCCCGGGGTCCGGACACGGCGAAATGGGCCCGGAGCGCCGCCAGGGCCGGCAGGGTGTCGGCCGCCACGGAGGCGTTGGCCGTGTTGCCCCCCAGGGTGGCCAGGTTGCGCACCTGCACCGACCCCACCCAGGACGACGCCTGGGCCAACAGCGGAGCCCGCCGGTGGACCAGGGGGCTCTCCGCGACCGCCGCGTGGGTGGTCGCCGCTCCGATCCGCAGCGTGCCGTCCCCGTCTTCTCGGAGCACCCGCAGCTCCGGGATCGCGGTCACGTCGACGAGGGTCCCGAGGGTCACCTTGCCGTGGCGCGACGCGACCAGGAGATCCGTGCCGCCGGCGACCACTCGGGTGTCGCCGTCCTGCCCCAGCGCGTCGAGGGCCTCCCCGAGAACCCGGGGCCGCAGGTAGCGCAGCGCGCTCACGGCCGGATCGCTTCCCGGGACGCCGCGTACACCGCGTCCACGATGGCGTCGTACCCGGTGCACCGGCAGAGGTTCCCGGCGATCGCGACCCGGATCTCTTCCCGGGAAGGCTGCGGGTTCCGATCCAGGAGGGCCTTGGCGGAGAGCAGCATGCCGGGGGTGCAGAACCCGCACTGGACCGCGTGCTTCTCCACGAACCAACGCTGCAGGGGGTGGAGGGCCTCCGGGCCACCCAGGCCCTCCACGGTCAGAACGTCTGCGCCGTCCACCTTGCCGGCGAGCACCAGGCAGGCGTTCACGGCCTGGCCGTCCAGCAGCACGGTGCAGCCGCCGCACTCGCCGACCCCGCACCCCTCCTTGGCGCCGATCAGGTCGAAATGCTCCCGCAGCAGCCACAGCAGCGTCCGGTGGGGTTCCACCCGGACGCTGACGGTCTCGCCGTTGAGGGTGAACGCGAGGGAAAGCAGGTCTTGGGACATCCCGTTTCTCATTCCAAATCCGGCCGGGTTACTCTGACCCGGCCCATTGGAGATTCACCTACCGGGTCATCATCGCCGGCAGATACAGCGCGATCTGGGGGAAGATGGTGATCAGGGCCACCACGACGAAGATCGCCAGGAGAAAGGGCAGCACGCCGCGGAAGATGGTCTCCACCCGCACGTCCCCGGCCACACCGGCCACGGTGAAGACGTTTAGCCCCATGGGGGGCGTGATGAGCCCGGCCTCCATCATGAGCACGGCCATCACCCCGAACCAGATGGGGTCGAACCCCAGGTTGGTGATCACCGGGTAGATCACCGGCATGGTGAGGACCATCATGGAGATGGCGTCGAGGAAGCAGCCGAGCATGAGATAGATGAGCAGGATGACCACATGGATCAGATACGGGGAGACCGCCAGCTCGCTGGCCCACGTGGCCACCTGCATCGGGATCGTGGAGAGCGCCAGGAAGTAGCTGAACACGTTGGCGCCGGCCACCAGGAACAGCACCATCACCGAGATGCGGGTGGCCTCCTGCAGGGCCTGCACCAGGTTCGTCCAGGTGACCTTGCCTTTCACCAGCGAGACCAGGAACAGCACGGTGGCGCCCACGGCGCCGGCTTCGGTGGGGGTGAAGAACCCCAGGTAGATGCCGCCCATGACGATGGCGAACAGCAGCAGCGGCTCCCACACCCCCAGCAGCGCCGTGAACTTCTGCGCCCAGGACACCGTCTCGGCCCGGGCCGGGGCGAGCTTGGGGTTCAGCTTCACAAGAAAGATGATGATTGCCACGTACGCCGCGGCCAGCAGGAGCCCCGGGAACATCCCGGCCACCAGGAGCTTGCCGATGGACTGCTCGGTGAGCATCCCGTAGACCACGAAGCCGATGCTCGGCGGGATGAGGAACCCGAGGGTTCCACCGGCGGCCACGGTGCCCGTGGCCAGGCGGGGGTGGTACCCGTAGCGCTTCATCTCGGGCAGGGCCACGGTGCCCATGGCAGCGGCCGTGGCCACCGACGACCCCGATACGGCCGAGAACCCGGCGCAGGCGCCGATGGTGGCGATGCCCAGGCCCCCGGGCAGGCGGCGCAGCCACTTCTCGAAGGCGCCGTAGAGGTCGCGGGTCAGGCCCGAACTGCCTGCGAAACCACCCATCACGATGAACAGCGGGATGACGGTGTAGGGGTAGTAGGAGGAGACCTCGTAGACGGTGCGGGCCACCACGGGCAGCGCCGCCTGCACCGAAGCCAGATAGCTGATTCCGCCGAACCCCACCAGCATCAGGGCGAAGGCGATGGGCATGCCCAGGGCGAGCAGCGCGAACATTATCACGGTACCTGCAAGACCGACGATCATCGGGTCCACGGTCACCTCCTCACCAGGCGGCCGCAGGCCTCGCCGAGGTCCACAACCAGCTCCAGGAACAGGAGCACTCCCGCCAGGGAGACCAGGAGCTTGAAGGGCCGCTGGGGCACCCGGAGCATGTCCGAGACCGCTCGCTCCTCCATACCCCCAGTCCACCCCTGCCAGGCGAGGACACCGATGATGAACAGGCTCAGCAGCAGGGTGAAGACCTCGAATCCAGCCGCTGCCCGCGGGGACAGCCGCGAGGTGAGCATCTCCACCCGCACGTGGGCCTTGGCCTGCTGGGTGTAGGCGACGCCCAGGAGCACGAAGACCGCCAGGAAGTAACTGGAGAGCTCCATGGTGCCGGGGATGGGCCGGGACCACACGGCCCGGCCCACCACCTCGGCAGAGGTCAGGAGCATGAGGGGCAGGAGCATGAACATGCCCAGGAACGATAGCCCGTAGGAAGTGCGACGGACCGCCGTCCGGAACAGCTGAAATACCGCCATGGGAACCCTGCCTCTCCTCTCCTGTTATCCCGATCCCTGGATCAGTGCCATTCCGCGGGGAACGCCTCGCACTTGGACCCGGACTCCTCGGCGATCTTGTTGTACATGGCCACGGCGTCCTTGGCGGCCAGGCCTTTCGCTTCCAGGTCGGCCACCCACTTCTTGGTCTCCTCCTGGAACTTGGCAGACCAGCGTGCCTGCTCCGCGGCCGGGAGCTCGTAGAGTTCCACCCCCTTGTCCTTGATGTCCTGGATCATCTTCTTGTACGCGTCCCGATCCAGTCCGTGGGTGGCGGCGAAGGGGTTGCCCACGACCTCGGCGATGATGGGTTTGAGATCGTCGGGAGTGTTGTCCCAGCTCTTCTGGTTCATCACCACGCCTTCGGTGACGCAGCCGAAGGTGGCCACCACGCCGTGTTTCACCACCTCGTGGAGCTTGAACGCCAACACCAGGGGCGAACAGGTGACCAGCCCGTCGATGGTGCCGGTCTCCAGGGCCAGGTACACGTCGCCCAGGGGCATGAACACCGGCTCGGCGCCGAGGGACTTGATGTAGTTGGTCTGGTGTCCGCCCGGGCTGCGGATCTTCAGTCCCTTGACGTCATCCATGGACTTCACCGGCTTCTTCGTCCAGAGGAAGGCCTGGATGCACCCGTTGAGCTCCAGGACCTTCACGCCCTCGAACTCCTTGTGCAGGACCTCCTCGGCCATCTTGTTGCCGATCGTCGTGGACGTGTCCTTGCCCTCGGTCCAGGTGGCCAGGGAGAGGACGTCGGAGAGGGGGAACCGGCCGGGGGTCCAGGTGGCGGTGAAGTAGCCCATATCCGAGAGGCCGTTCTTGACGATGTCATAGTGCTCCGGGCCCTTGCCCAGGGCACCGCCGGCGTAGAGGGTGTAGGTGATCCGGCCGTTGCTGCGTTTCTTCAGCTCCTCGAGCATCGGCTCCCACACCGTCTTGACCTCCCGGCTGGCGGGCGGGTGCCAGGTGCTGAACTTGATGTGGGTGGTGGATTCGGCGGCTACCGCCGCCGTCCCGGCGAGGGCGACCACCAGGGGAATGGACAAGAGCGCTCCGAGTACCGTTTTGACCATCTTCATTGCTCTACCCTCCTCGAACCGTGTGTCAGTTTCCGACAGCCCCTCTGGCTGATCGTGTCCACTCGTCAGGTCCTGCCCCTGTCTCCCTCACTGCCCCCTCTTTGCGCGCCACGTCGCCGCAGAAATCATCTGCAGCTTTAGTAATATCAATTTGCAGTTGATTTATAGATGGGCCGCCAGGGTCTGTCAACAAGCATTTGAGCCCACACTCGACCTTCCGCGGCTGTGCCCGCGTGGCGGGTTGCGCATAGGATGCCAGAGATCTGGCATGTTTCCAGTCCCGGGTCGCAGATATCCGCGCTGCGGCATGGATCCCAATACGCAGGGACTGCGCGAAGCTCCGTGGCCGGGAGCGTTGCCCGAGAACCCGCACCCGAAAGGAGGTGGGTACGCCGACTACCAGGACGGCGGAGAGATCACCCAGACGACTTCGACGTCCTCTTCTCCGCTGTTGATCCAGTCGTGGGGGGTTCGGGAGGAGTAGTAGAAACTCTCCCCGGAGGCGACTGCATGGGTGGTGCCGCCGACCGTCAGGGTCAGGGTCCCCTTCAGGACGATCCCGAACTCCTCTCCTGCGTGGGTGTAGGACTCCTTGGAGCCTCCCCCGGGAGGGACCACCGTATAGAAGGGCTGGATCAGTTTGCCCCGCGTGGAGCGGACCAGTTGCTGGATCCTGGCGTCCCACTTCCGCACCGACATGTCCCGCCGGTCGGCCACTTTCATCACCACCGGTTCCGACTCCTCTTCGTCGTGATCGAAGAAGTCGACGATGTTGACCCCCAGGGCCTGGGCGATCTTCTTGAGGGTCGCGATGGAGGGGGAGGTGTGGCCTTTCTCGATCTGGGACAGATGGGCCCCCGTGCACCCCACCTTGTCGCCCAACTGCTTCAGCGTCAGACGCCGCGCCTCGCGCATCGCCTTCAGTTTCTCCCCGATCTCATTCGGCATAGAGTCGCTCCACGCAACGGCTTCCCGGCCCCTTTGGGGCCGCGGCAAGTTCAAGCAACAGAAACCACTCGTAAACCAGAAGTTCATCATACGGGCTTTGGCGGCTCAAGCCCCGAGGAAGAACACGCCCCGCCGCGACGTGGAATCCGACCTTCCTTCCCGGTGCATCCGAGCTCGTGCCCCCCTTGCATCCTCTTCGCCGGGGATTGCCCGCCATCGCCCGAGGGTCAGGGGAGGGTGCCCTCCGAGGCCGCCCCGGCGCTCCCCAGCCCGCGCCATCGCCCCAGGGAACAGAGGATCCCCAAGCCGCACAGAAAGCAAAACGCCAGGAGCGAGACGCGCATGCTGAGCAGGAACGCAGGCTGGGTCTGGGGTGTCACGGAGTGGCCCCCCATGAATACCGAAAACGCCACGGTAATGATCGTCATGCTGGTCATCATGCCCAGGGAGCGCATGCTGGCCGTGAGACCGGAGGCCACCCCAAGGTGACGGGGGGGGACACTGCCCATGATGACGCTGGTGTTTGGCGAAGAGAAAAGCGCGAACCCGACACCGAGAAAGCTCAGCATGAACACGACCACGGGGAGGGGCGTGGGCGCCGCCAAGGTCGCAGCGATACCCAGGCCCACGGCGCACAGGGCCATGCCCGCCGTCGCCACCCGGTCCGCAGGGAAACGGTCCGACAATCGGCCGCACAGGGGGGAAAGCAACGCCTGTATCACCGGCTGCACCATCAGCACCGTGCCAGCGGTCCTGGGTGGGAGGCCCTTCACGTACTGCAAGTACAGGCTCAGAAAGAACGTCACCCCGAAGGTCGCTGCGTAGTTGAGGAGGGCCGCCAGGTTGCTCAGCGCGAAGACCCGGTTGTCCCGCAACAGGCGAACGTCCAGCACCGGGTAGGTCGTGCGGGCCTCGACCATGACGAAGAGGACCAACCCGGTCGCACCGGCAAGCATCGCCCCCCAGGGCCACCGTTCCCCGCCGAGATTCGAGGCGCCCACCACCAGCAAGCTGATGGCCCCGGCGTACAGAAGACTCCCCCGCCAGTCGAACGGCTCGCCCCGCGCATCGGCCCATTCCCCGCGCAGCTTCCAGCGGACCAGGAGGAACGTGACGGACCCCAAGGGGATGCACAGATAGAACAGGGAGCGCCAGCCGAACGCGGTGACCAGTACGCCTCCGATGAACGGCCCGCAGGAAATGCCCGCGTAGACACTGGCTACCGAGATTCCCAACGCCCTGCCTCGCTCGTGGGGCGGGAAGACGGCCACCACGATGGCCATGCCGGTGGCCGCGATCATGGCACCGCCCATGCCTTGCAGAAAGCGGAGCCCGATGACCGCCTCGACCGAGCCGGCCTGGGACAGCGCGCCGCCGAACACCGTGAACAATACGATCCCCGTCTGGAAGACCCGTCGGCGTCCGTGAATGTCGCCCAGGCGGCCCATGGCGAGGAGCAACAGGGAGACCGAGAGAATGTAGGAGGTTTCCACCAGACCCAGTTGCTTGGCGCTGGCCCCGAGGTCCCGCCCCAGGGAAGGCAAAGCAACCCCCACGGCAGACATCATGAACGGGAGGAGGAAGTGGGCCACGGATACGGCAAACAGGGTGGCCATCCTGGAGGTGTCCTGTCGTCCCACCTCAGCCGCGTCCCCGAACGGCCCTGCGGAAGCCCCGGTCGGTCCACTCCCGCGGGGCCGGCCCCGGCGCCTCACCATCCCGACGGAAGGGTTCGGCCATCGATGGCGGGCGCGGCGCCCCGACCCTCGAGGGCTCCCAGGCACCACCGGCTTGCAGGCGGATCCAACTGTGGAGCGGGCTCAGGGCGCAGCCCAGGGAAGCCTCTGGAGGAGTCACTTTGCACCGGTTGTCTGTTGCCACGTGAACGGTAAGCCCAAAACGCTAGCCCCTCCAGGCCGGTCGCGTCAACCGCCCCTTCGTCCTCCACAGAGGGCCGCCCCCGCTCCGGAGGGTTCACCGGGTGCGGGGCCCCGGGCGGGGTGGCCGAAGGGCGGCGCACACCGACCGGGGGGGCCGTGCAGCCACCCGGGCCGGATCACCCCGGAACTTGATTCCACGCGGCATACTGGGCAACACTGACGCCTGCTGCGCCTCTCACCGGGACTACCATGTCGTCGAGCCTCCTCAAACGCTGGGCCCGCAAATACTTCTCGGACCCCGAGGCCCTCATCCTCGTCGTGCTGCTGGCCCTGGGGTTCGCGGTGGTGCTGTTTCTGGGCAATACGCTGACGCCGGTGTTCGCCAGCGTGGTCATCGCCTACCTTCTCGAAGCCGCCGTCACCTGGCTGACCCGGCGCGGGGTGCCGCGCTTGCTGGCGGTCTTTCTGGTGTTCTGCCTGTTCCTGACGTTCCTGCTGTTCCTGTTCTTCGGCCTGGTGCCGCTGCTGAGCAAGCAGGTCACCCAACTGGCCCAGGAACTGCCGAAGATGATCGCCGTGGGCCAGCACCTGCTGCAGGTCCTGCCCGAACGCTATCCCCAGTTCTTCTCGATCCAACAGGCGGCCGAGATGGCCGCCAGCATCCGCTCCGGAGTCACCTCCTTCGGCCAGAATCTACTGTCCCTGTCCCTGTCCTCCCTGCCGCACCTGTTCACCCTGGCCCTGTACCTGGTTCTGGTGCCGGTGATGGTGTTCTTCTTTCTCAAGGACAAGGAACATCTCCACGATGTGCTGTCCCGGTACCTGCCCCGGGAGCGCGGGGTGGCGACCCGGGTTTGGGTGGAGATGGACCAGCAGATCGGCAACTACATCCGCGGCAAGATCACCGAGATCCTGCTGGTGGGGTTGGTCAGCGTCGTCACCTTCGCGGCCCTGGGGTTGAAGTACGCGATGCTGCTGGGAGCGTTGGTGGGGCTGTCGGTGGTGGTACCCTACATCGGCGCGATCGCGGTCACCGTACCGGTGGTGTTGATCGCGTACTACCAGTGGGGCCCGACCCGTGAGTTCGCCTATCTGTTTGGGGCCTACATGGTGATCCAGATCCTCGACGGCAATCTGGTGGTGCCGTGGCTGTTCTCCGAGGCCGTGAACCTGCACCCCATCGCGATCATCGTGGCGGTGCTGGTGTTTGGGGGGGTGTGGGGGTTCTGGGGGGTGTTCTTCGCGATCCCCCTGGCGACCCTGGTCATGGCGGTGATCCACGCCTGGCCCCGTGCCACGGACGAGGGAGAGCACCCCACCGGCGGCGCCTCCCCCGCCTGATCCCGCCTGCCTCTGCCCGCGATGCACCTGTCTCCTCTGCTCGACGAGGTCCGCCGCCGGCACGACCCCGGTTCCCAAGCGGCGCGGCGGCTGTTCCATGGCCGGGGTGGCTGCTATCCGGGGCTCGACGCCGTGACCGTGGACTGGTTCCCCCCCGTGGCGGTGGTCACCCTGCACGCACCCGCCCCGGCCCCCAGGCTGGACGCCCTGGAGGAGGGGCTGGGGGCGATCCTGGGAGAGCGATTGGAGTGTCTGCTGGTGCAGCGCCGGGATCTGCCCGGGGCACCTTGGCGGGTGCTGCGCGGAGCGATTCCCGAACCGGCCTACGCGGTGGAGGCGGGCCTGCGTTACCGCCTGCGCCTGGGGGAGGGGCAGAATCTGGGATATTTTCCGGACATGATCGACGGCCGGGCCCTGGTGCGGCGCCTGGCCACGGGCCGGAGGGTGCTGAACCTGTTCGCCTACACCTGCGCGTTCTCGGTGGCCGCCCTGGCGGGGGGGGCCGAGCAGGTGACCAATCTGGACATGAACCGCGGGGTGCTGGAACTGGGCCGCCAGAACCACCGGGACAACAGCGTCGAGCTGCGCCGCGCCTCGTTCCTGGCCCACGACCTGTTCAAGTCCTTCGGCAAACTGCGCCGCCTCGGTCCGTTCGGCCTGGTGGTGGTGGATCCGCCGAGCCACCAGGGCGCGAGCTTCTCCGCCCGCCGCGACTGGCCTCGACTGCTGCGGCACCTGCCGTCTCTGCTGGCACCGGGGGCCGAGGTGGTGGCGTGTCTGAACGCCCCCCACCTGGGGCCGGAGTTCCTGGTGGAGCAGTTCGCGGCGCACGCCCCCGGGTGCAGTCTGCAGGAGATCCTGCCCACTCCGCGGGACTTCCCGGACCGTTTCCCCGAGAGGGGGTTGAAGGTGCTGCGGTTCCAATGGGGGGGGGTAGAGAAGCAAGTGAAGATCGAAGGGCGTACTTTTTGACGGGATTTCACGGATCTCGCGGATGGAACACCGAACCCTCAACCGATCGCTCAACCGGTTGTTTTCGCCTTAACCCTTGCCCTTCATCCGTGCGATCCGTGAGATCCTGTCCAATAGAGGATGTGGCCCTTCGGCACCGGGCGACCGCTTAGTCCAGGCTGACCCCCAGGGCCACGGTGGTGGCCGCCGGGTCCCACGGCGGATTGCGGAACAACAGCGCCAGGTCCCCCAGATAGAACGCCCGGGAACACCACCCCCCCGGCATCTCCACCTGCAGCACCGAGTCCGCGTCGGTGGCGAACGGGGCGTCACCGCGACGTCCGCTCACCGTGTCGAGCCAGGCGATACCGCCGGCGGTGCCGTCGGCCTGGAACTGCACCGACACGAACACGCGCTCGTCCACCAGGAAGCGCTGACAGCCCCCGTCGTCCACCCCCGCCCGAGCCACGGTCGTCAACGCCGCGGCGCACAGCAGCCAGCCTCCGACGACCAGCCGCTTCCACCCCGGGGACCTCATGGCTCACCCCGCAGGGCCAGTATGTCGCTGGCGGTATCTGGGGCAGCGGTGGCCAGGATTCCCGGGAGCACGTCGTCCAGCTGTTCCGTGGTGATTCGCCCCACGTGGCGCCACTGCACCGAGCCGTCCTGGCCGATGAGGAACGCGGTGGGCGTGCCCAGCACCCCATACTCCCGGGCGGTTGCGTAGGGTGCGCTGCCGTCGGGGCCGACCAGGATGCGCGCCCCTGGGTAACGGGCCCCGGAAGCCAGCCAGTGGCGCACCATGGAGGGTTCGGAGAGCATTACGCACAGCACCTCCAGGCGATCGGCAAAGCGCTCGGCCACCCGCTGTACGGCGGGCGCGCTTTCCTCACAGGGGATGCAGCCCACGCTGCTGAACAGCACCAGGGCCGACCGATCTTCCAGCAGTTGTTGCAGGTGGACCGCCCGACCCTGGAGGTCGGTGAGGCGGAAGTCCCCGGCCGGCTCCCCCACCACGGTCATGGCGGCACCAACCGGGTTCACCGCCAGTGCGCACCACACCAGTGCGGCCAGCGCCAGTGTGGCCGGCGTCGGGAAGCTGGTTCGGCATGTGGGGGGGGGGACTGCGAGACGGCGGGCAGGCGTGGCCATGGTTTCTCGACTCCGTTCGGCAGCCGTTCGACCCATCCGGAACCATTCCGGAGGGGCACTGGCTTTGCGTCCCCGCGTTACCGCGGGTTTGCCCTTTCGTGGAGCAGGAGCAACCCTTGCCCCCTGCCCGGTGCGGTCGCGCCGGGACCCGTCGAGGTCCGTCGCGCGCCGCACATACGGTACCTATCGGCACACTCCAGGATCTGGTTAAGTTTGTGGGGGAACGGAACGCCCTGGGCAACTCCCGCGGCGTGGCCTGCAGCCGTCATTTTGCATGAATCCCGGTCGGGGACGGGGTACTATCCAGCCACGGCCGCCGCAAGACCCCCGCGGTACCCGGGGGCGGGCGAGCCGTTGGACTCACCTGGCCACCCTCAGGGATCGAGACGCCCAAGCCCGAGTGCCGGGTTGCGCACCCGCACCAAAGGGGCGCCCCTGCGCCTCTGGCGGCCGAGAGCAAGACCACGTCACGACCTCCGCATCCTGGGGAGACCCATGGGCTATCGCAAGGAAGACGCTGGCGCCACGAGCCGCCGCACCGCCGAGGTGAAGCGGGTTCTGTGGATCATTCTCTTCCTGAACGTCGCCGTGGCGGCGGGGAAGTTCTTCTACGGTCTGTTCATCGACTCGGTGTCGATGCAGGCGGACGGCTTCCACTCCATGTTCGACGGCACCTCGAATGTGATCGGTCTGGTGGGCATGAGCTTCGCCGCACGCCCCGCCGACCGCGGTCACCCCTACGGCCACGGCAAGTACGAAACCTATGCCTCGGCCATCATCGGCGCCATGCTCCTCATGGCCGCCTGGAAGATCGGCTCGGCTGCGGTGGGCAAGCTCTTCGCCGGGGTCGCCGAACCACCCCGGGTGGACGCCACGGCCTTCGCCGTGATGGCCGTCACCCTCCTGGTGAACATCTTCGTGGCCTGGTACGAGCGCCGCAAAGGGTTGGCGCTGCAAAGCGACATCCTGGTGGCCGACGCTTCCCACACCGGCAGCGACATCCTGGTGAGCAGCGGCGTACTCGTCGGCCTGTGCTTCGTCAAGCTGGGCATGCCTCTGGCCGATCCCATCATCGCGCTGCTGGTGGTCGCCGCGATCCTCTGGTCCGCCTGGGGGGTCTTCGGCAAGGTCAACCGCACCTTCTCGGACAGCGCCATCCTCCCCGTGGGGCAGGTGTGCGGCATCGCCGAACGGGTGGAGGGTGTGCTGGGCTGCCACTCCATCCGCACCCGCGGCCCGTCGGCGCAGATCCACATCGACCTGCACATCCAGGTGGACCCGGAACTCACCGTCGCCGCGGGCCACGCCATCGCCGAAGAGGTCGAGGAAGCCCTGTGCGAGGGCATTTCCGGAGTCGTCGACGTCATCGCCCACCTCGAACCCTGGGACGAGTACCAACAGAGCAAGACCCAGAAGCAGGGGTTTTGACGCATCCACCGAAGCCCCTCCCGAGTCCTCGGCCGCGTCCGGGGCAAGACCCGGCGGTATGCCTGCCGAGCGCGCCTCTGTCTCACCCGAGGGCTCGCCCGGGAAGATCTACCCGAACCCGGGTGCCGGTTCCTGTGGGGCGGTCCGTCAGGGTTGCCTCGCCCCCCATGGCCCTGGCGAGGGTGCGGACGATGTAGAGCCCCAGCCCTGTGCCGGCCACCCCTTGGGCCGCCCGCCCGCGATAGAAGCGCTCGAAGATGAGATCCCTCTCCCTCCCAGGGATCCCAGGCCCCTCGTCATCCACTTCGAGAAAGACCCGCTCCTGGTTCCCGCCGGTGCGGACCACCACTGTGGTGTCCCGGGGACTGTAGCGGACCGCGTTTTCAACCAGGTTGGACAGGCAGACCCGCACCGCCAGCTCGTTGCCCAGGGCCGTGCGGCCGGGGGTGGCACCGTCCAGCCGCAGGCGGATGCCTCGTTCCTCCGCGGACTCCCTGTGGAAGCTGGCCACGACCTGGGCCAACTCGTTGAGATCCAGTTCCTCGGCGGGCAGACTCAGCACCCCGTTCTCCACCCGGCGCAGCAACAGGACCTCCTCGGCCAGGGTGCCCAGGTATGAGGACGTCTCGAGAATCACCTGGGCATAACGTCGGCCGCGCTCGTCCGCGACCGGCTTGGAGGCGAGCTGGTTAGCGAAACCGCCGATCACCACCAGTTTGTTTTTGAGTTCGTGAAAGAGCAGGTTCTGGAACTCCAACTGGGACTCCCGACCCGCTTCCGACCGCCGCAGTTGGCGTGCCACTTCCTGGGTTTCCTTGGTCCTGGACAGCATATTCTGGACCTTCAGCACCACCTCCCGGACCGCGAACGGCTTGGCGATGTAGTCATCGGCCCCGAGTTCCAGACCCCGCAGCTTGTCCGAGACGGAGGCCAGCGCGGTTAGCATGACGATGGGCAGGCCGGATACGGCCGGGTCGGCGTGGCCACGGATCATGCGGCAGATCTCCCAGCCGGTCAGGTCGGGGAGGAGCAGGTCCAACAGGACCAGGTCCGGCTGCTGGTCACCGATGGCGCGGCACGCGGTGAGGCCGTCGTGTGCGGTGAGGGTGCGAAAGCCGGTTGCCTGGAGGTTGAACTCCAAAAGTTCCGCCACCTCGGGCTCGTCTTCGACGATCAGCACCGTGCTTTGCGACATGGGTCTTCTCCCAGACACCGGGTCCCCGTCCCCATGAACAGGGACGCCTGCCACTTGCCTCTGTCTGGAGGGTAGCAGCCGACTGTTACGGCCGGGTGAACGGCAGATGACGGTTTGGCGGACGAAGTGTAGTGAGTGGGGTGGCTGGGAGAGCTACTTGTTCCGCAGATCCCGGTGCCCGGCGAACGGATGGGGCCGCAGGCTGCGCAGCAGCTTGCCCAGGTAGGTGGGGCATCCGTCGTGGTTCGGGGAAGTGCAACGTGTGGGCTCCTGCCCAAGGGCCCTGGTAGCAGCGCCCAAGGAGGCCAGGCAGGACTCTGGACTTCCATACCGGTAGGGGCAGGCGCCGGGTTCTGGTTGGATCGTGGGGAAGTGCATGGCCAAGGGTGTCTCTCCTCTTCTGGGGGGTTGTTGTGCGTAGTGTAGCTGCTCCGAGTTACCGGTGGGTTACAGGCGGATGAAGGTTTTCCGGAGGTGGTCTGGCGCTTGCCCACCCATCGCGGCGCGGCCCGAAACCCGCCCGGTTCATGGGCCCGGGGGTGGAATATTCATCTGGCCGAAATCGGGTTGTAACATTCCGGTAACATGCTATCTGTATGCTGCGGGCCGGAAGCGTCGAGAGGCGCATCCGCTCGCATTCTGCCCACCGGACCCCGACCGCGGAAAACACCTTGCCGATCAACGAGTCCCCATCGACAAACACCCACCGCGCCGACAGCGGTCCCGCGGAGCCGGCGCCGGGTGAGGCTGCGCCGAAAGCCCAGGAGGTCGTCTACCGCCGCAACAAGGAGACGCGACGGGCAGTCTTCATCGCGGATCGCCTGGCCAAGCGGGTGATCAGCGTCGGCGGCATAGCGGTCATCGCCGCCGTCCTGGGAATCATGGTCTTCCTGGTTGCCGAGGTCGCACCGCTGTTCATGGGCGGAGAGGTCCTGGACGAAAGTGCCTATTCGCTGGCCGTGCCCCCCCGTTCCGGCACGGCCACCGCGTGGGACGAGTACCGCCGTATGGCGACCATGATCAGCCGGGACGGCTCCATCACCGCGGTACACGCCCCCAGCGGCAGGGTACTGCTGACGGAGGACCTCGCGTTCGCCCAGGTGCCCTCCGCCAGTGCTCACATCCTGGGCGGGTCCCAACTGGTCTTCGGGTTTCCCGACGGCAGCGCCCAGGTGGTCGCCGCGGGGTTCCGCAGCGAGGTCCTTCCGTCCGAGGAGGAACCCGCGGGACTGGAGCACCTGCCCGGCGGTGACCGTACCGACGGGGCGGCGGTCTTTTCCGATATCCCCGGTGGCCAGGTGCGCAGGGTGTACGTCGAGAGGCTCCTGGAGGATTCCTTTCGGGTCACCGGTGGTCTGGGAGTGCGCGCCATCGGCATGGCGGACTCGGGCGGGGGGCAGGACTCGACCCGCGCCTTCGTGGCCCTGGACTCAGCCGGCGAACTCTGGCTGACCCAGGCCCGCACCAAGAAGAATCTGATGACCGGGGCCCTGCGTACCAGGACGCGAACGGTCCAGCTCCCGCGCATCCCGGGGCTCTCCGCCGACCCGTATCTGCTGCTGTCGAGGGGCGGCCAGAACGTCATCGTGGCGCTGCAGGACGGCACGGTCTTCCGCTTCGACGCCAGCGATCTGGCGGAGCCCGTGCTGGCCGAGACCTCGCGCCTCACCCCGCCGGGGGTGGGCGTCGCGGCCCTGGCCTTTCTGGTGGGTGAACAGTCCCTGGTGGTGGGCGGGACCGACGGCAGCGTCAACATCCACTTCCTTTTGCGACGGGACGGGGCAGGAAGCACCGATGGCCGGCGTCTGGTACGCACCCGTGACCTGCAGCCCCACGGGGCAGCGGTGACGCGCATCGTGCCCAGCGGGATCGACAAATCCTTCCTCACCGCGGATACTACCGGGGCCCTCTGGTTGCGCCACGCCACCAGCAACCAGGTGCTGCTGCGGTTTTCCCGGGAGCAGGACGCGATCTATCAGTACCTGGCCCTGGCGCCCCGCCAGAATGGCGTGTTCGCGGTGACCGAGGCGGGAGCGGCCCGGTATTGGCACATTTCGGTGCCCCACCCGGAGACCTCCTGGAAGACGTTCTGGGGGCGTATCTGGTACGAGGGCTATCCGGAGCCCACCTTCACCTGGCAGTCCTCGGCCGCCACCGATGACTTCGAGCCCAAGCTCTCCCTGGTGCCGCTCGTCTTCGGCACGCTCAAGGCCACCTTCTACTCCATGCTGTTTGCCGTCCCGGTGGCGCTGTTGGCGGCGTTCTTCGTCTCCGAGTTCATGGGGGGACGGGCGAAGGGCGTATTGAAGCCCGCCATGGAGATGATGGCCTCCCTGCCGTCGGTGGTGCTCGGCTTCGTGGCGGCGCTGGTGTTGGCGCCCGTGGTCGAGACCTGGATCGGCTCCGTGCTGCTCTGCTTCCTCACGGTTCCGGCGCTGCTGGTGCTCGGGGCTCACCTGTGGCAGCTGCTGCCCCGCAACCTCGCCGACCGCTACGACGGCAGTGTGAAGTTCGCCTGTATGGTCGCCTCCCTGGTGGTCGGGGTCTACCTCGCGGTGCTCCTGGGCAGCGGCTTCGAGCGGGTCTTCTTCCAGGGCAGCATCACCCGCTGGCTGTCCGGCACCGAGGGCTCCGGGCGTCCCCTGACCTTCCTGCTGCTGTTGCCGCTCTCCCTGTTCGCGGTGCTGGCCTACGGGGCCCGTCACCCGGTCAACCCCTTCTACCGTCGCTCCAAGAACGCCGACGGTCTGCGGGCCGGACTCTACTCCTTCGCCGGGTTCTCCTTGTCGCTGGTGGCGGCCGGGGTGCTGTCCGCAGTCGCCGCGGAAGGTCTGGTGCGCTTCGGTTTCGACCCCCGCGACGGCCTGGTGGGCACCTACGTGCAGCGCAACACCCTGCTGATCGGCTTCGCCATGGGGTTCGCGGTGATTCCCATTGTCTTCACCATCGCGGAGGACGCCCTGTCCGCGGTGCCCGATCACCTGCGGGGGGCGAGTCTGGGGTGCGGGGCCACCATCTGGCAGACGACCCTCTGGGTGGTCATGCCGGCGGCCATGAGCGGCATCTTCTCGGCGATCATGGTGGGTATGGGGCGGGCTGTGGGGGAGACGATGATCGTGGTCATGGCGGCGGGCAACACCCCCATCATGGACATCAACGTGTTCAACGGGCTGCGCGCCCTCTCCGCGAACATCGCCGTCGAGCTTCCGGAAGCCGTGGTGGGCGGAACCCTGTACCGGACGCTGTTTCTGTCCGGCCTGGTGCTGTTCGCCGCGACCTTTGTCGTGAACACCGTGGCCGAGCTCGTCCGCTTGCGCTACCGGAAGAAAGCCAGGCAGCTGTAGGGAGCGGAGATGCGGACGAAATCGATCCCAAACGGTGAAGTACTCGTGAAGCGCTCGGCCAGGGCAGGCCTCGGCGCCCGCGGCGAGCCCCAGGTGTGGTCGCTCGGGGGATCCCTGGCCCTGGGGGTGCTGATGATCGTGGGGTTCCTGTTGCTGATCCTGTGGAACGGGATCGTGACCTTCTGGCCCAAACCAATCGAGGTGCTGCGCCTCCACGACGGCAGGGTGATCGCCGGGGAGCGCACCCGCAGCGAGATCTACCGCCCGCGCCCCGACGAATTGGCCCGCTGGTCCGAGGAAGCCACCGGGACGGTGGCAGGGGACGGCATGGCCGGCCGCTCCCTGTACCGGATCGCCAACTTCGACCTCTACAACGAGGATTTCGCCTGGGTCTCCGACTACCAGATCGGCTCGCGCACCCGGGACCCAGATTTCTATTTCGTGGAGCGCACCGAGTGGGGCCCCTTCGTGGGCAAGGTGGCGGCCCTGCACCTGGACTCCCAGGCTCTCGACGACGTGGGGAAGATTGTCGAGGTGCTTCCCCGGGAGCTCGAGGCGGCCGCCGAACGCCGCGAAACCCTCCGGACCCTCGAGCGCACGGAGCTCGGCAACATCAACCGCGCCTTCGAGGAACTGCGGCTGGAGCTGAGGGCGGTGGCCCTGAAACACGGCGAGCAGAGCGAGCCGTACCGCAAGGCGCAGCTCGACCAGCGGGAAGAGATCGCCGAGCTGGAGGCGCGCCACCAGGAGCTTGCCGCGGAGGCACAGGCGGTCCGGGGCCAGGACCAGAAGTTCGAGCTGGTGCTGCAGGACGTGAACGGCACCGAGAAGACCCTGCGGCTGAGCGACGTGGTGCGCCTGTACCCGGCCAACCGGCTGGGCGTGTTCGGCAAGGTGGGGGTCTACCTGTCCCGCTGGGCGGAGTTCCTGACCAGCGAGCCCCGGGAAGCGAACACCGAGGGCGGGGTCATGCCCGCCATCTTCGGTACCTTCGCCATGACCCTGCTGATGGTGCTGTTCGTGGCCCCGTTCGGGGTGCTGGCGGCCCTGTACCTGAGCGAGTACGCGAAGCAGGGGCGCATCGTCAGCGCCGTGCGCGTCTCGGTCAACAACCTGGCCGGGGTACCTTCCATCGTCTACGGGGTGTTCGGCCTGGGGTTCTTCGCCTACCTGGTGGGCGGCGGGATCGACCAGTGGCTGTTCCCCGAGCGTCTGCCCAGCCCCACCTTCGGCACGGGCGGCCTGCTGTGGGCTTCCCTGACCCTGGCCCTCATGACGGTTCCGGTGGTGATCGTCGCCACGGAAGAGGCCCTCTCCGCGGTCCCCCAGTCCATGCGCGAAGGGTCCCTGGCGTGCGGCGCCTCCAAGTGGCAGACGGTGCGCAACATCGTGCTGCCCCGGGCCATGCCCGGGATCATGACGGGGCTGATCCTGGCCATGGCCCGCGGGGCGGGTGAGGTGGCCCCGCTGATGCTGGTGGGGGTGGTGAAGCTGGCGCCGGACCTGCCCATCGACGGCGTCTTTCCCTACGTGCACCTGGAACGTAGCTTCATGCACCTGGGCTTTCACATCTTCGACGTCGGCTTCCAGTCCCGCAACTCCGAGGCGGGCAAGCCGATGGTGTTCGTTACGACCCTGCTCCTGATTGCGATCGTGGCGCTCATGAACGCCGTCGCCATCGTCATCCGGAACCGGCTCAAGCGCAGATTCGCGACGGGGCATTTCTGACATGCAAACGGCAGCGGCACCTGTGGACCGTTACGAAGAGACCATCTACCACGAGAAACTGGGGCCCGACGGCCCGCTGGTGGTGATCGAGAACTTCAACCTGTGGTACGGCCAGGCCCAGGCCCTCTACGATGTCACCCTGAATTTGCAGAAGGGGCTGGTGACCGCGTTGATCGGCCCCTCAGGCTGCGGCAAGTCCACCCTGCTGCGGTCCCTGAATCGCATGAACGATCTCATCGACGGGCTGCGGGTGGCGGGCGGTGTGCGTTTCGACGGGCAGGACATCTTCGCCCGGGATCTCGACGTCATCGGGTTGAGAAAACGCATGGGCATGGTCTTCCAGAAGCCCAACCCGTTCCCCATGTCGATCGCCGAGAACGTCACCTATCCACTGAAAGTCGATGGGGTGCGCGACCGGTCCCTGCTGGAAGCGATCATGGAGAAGGCTTTGCGCGGGGCGGCGCTGTGGGACGAGGTCAAGGATCGGCTGAAGGAGAGCGCGCTGGGCCTGTCCGGCGGCCAGCAGCAGCGGCTGTGCATCGCCCGGGCCATCGCCGCAGACCCCGACGTGCTGCTCATGGACGAGCCGTGCAGCGCGTTGGATCCCGTGGCCACGGCGAAGATCGAGGAGCTGATGGAGGAACTCAGCGGCCGGTACACCATCGTCATCGTCACCCACAACATGCAGCAGGCGGCGCGGGTCTCCCACAACACGGCGTTCATGTACCTGGGCCGGCTGATCGAGTACGGTGAGACCCTCAAGATCTTCACCACACCCAAGGGCGACCGCACCAAGGAATACGTCACGGGCCGCTTCGGCTAAGGGGACAGGCAGATGAAGCAACACACGAGTAGAGCCTTCGCGCAGGAACTGGAACAACTGAGAGAAATGGTCCTGCGCATGGGTGGCCACGTGGAGACCGCCATCGCCGAGGCCATGCGCGCCCTGGTGGAGCGCGACCCGGACCTGGCCCGCAAATGCATCGGCGAGGACCACGCCGTCAACAAGATGGAGGTGGACATCGACGAACTGTGCGTCAGCATCCTGGCGCGCCGTCAACCGGCGGCGGAGGACCTGCGGCTGCTGATCAGTGGACTCAAAACCTCCACGGACCTGGAACGGATCGGCGACCTGACGGTGAACATGTGCGAGCGAACCCTGGATCTCCTGGAGGTCCCGCCGCTGAAACCCCTGATCGACCTGCCCCGCATGGCCGAACTGGCCGGCGGCATGTTGAGCGACGCCTTGAACGCCTACGTGAAGGGGGACGCGGAGCTCGCCCAGGAGGTGTGCATCCGCGACGATCTGGTCGATCGGCTGAACGAGCAGGTGTTCCGGGAACTGATCACCTACATCATGGAGGACCCCCACACCATCTCCCAGGCCCTGGCGCTGATGATGATCTCCCGCTACCTGGAGCGGATCGCCGACCACGCCACCAACATCGCGGAGATGGTGATCTATCAGGTGAAGGGCCGAGACATCCGCCACATGCGGGTCGGCGAGGAACACGCCGGAAAACCGGTGTAGGGTGGGGCATGGCGAGAATCCTGGTAGTCGATGACGAGAAGGATCTGCTGGAACTGCTGCAGTTCAACCTGGAGGTGTCCGGCCATGGGGTCGCGACCGCCACAACCGGGTGGGAAGGGCTGGAAAGGGCCCGCGCCGACAAACCCGATCTGGTGGTGCTGGATGTGATGCTGCCCGACCTGATCGGCTTCGAGGTCCTCAGGAAACTGCGCGAGAGAGAGGAGACCCGCTCGATACCGGTGATCCTGTTGACGGCCCGGGGCGAGGAGTCCGACGTGCTGGTGGGCTTCGAACTGGGTGCCGACGACTATGTCTGCAAGCCGTTCAGCCCCAAGGAGCTGCTCGCGCGCATCCGGGCGGTTCTCCTGCGCGGCCGCGACACGGCGGGCGGAGCGCAGTGCGTGCGCTTCGGCAGTCTGGAGGTGGATATATACAGTCACCAGGCGCGCAAGAACGGCCAGGAGATCACCCTGAGCCCCCAGGAGTTCAAGCTGCTGGCGTTCCTGGCGACCCACCCCAGGCGGGTGTTCACCCGCGAGAGCCTGCTGGCCCATGCCTGGGGCACGGATGTGTACGTGGATCCTCGGACCGTGGACGTGCACATTCGACGATTGAGGACCCAGGTAGAGGACGACCCCTCGAAGCCGCGCTTTCTGGAGACGGTGCGCGGAACCGGTTACCGCTTCAATCCCAACGTGACATAGGGGACAAGGTGCGCAACTCGATTCTCTCCCGCCTGGTCTTCCACTCCATTCTGGCCCTATTGGCGCTGTTGGTCACCGCCGGTTTTCTGCTCGACCGGTATCTGAGTGAGCGAGAGATCGGGCGGCTGGAAGGTGAGTTGGCGCGAGCCGCCGGAGTGGCGGCCATCTTCCTCGATGACGGTGTCGGCGCGTTGGAGCGGAACCTCAAGGAGCTCAGCGCGCGCTCCGGGATGCGCTACACGGTCATTCGGAGAGACGGGGTCGTGCTCGCGGATTCCTCAGCCGACCCGGCTAGCATGGATAACCACGCGGACCGGCCCGAGATCGCCACGGCACTCCAGGGTCGCAAGGGGTCGTCGCAACGTGCCAGCCCGACCCTCGATTTGGGTATGCTCTATGTGGCCATTCCCACCGACCCGGTGATCCGGGTGGCGAAGCCGGTTGCCGAGGTCGACGTCCTCCTCCAGCAGATCCGGCGGCGGATCGTCCTCGCCTGCGTTCCTGCCTTTTTGCTGGGGCTGGCGCTTTCGGTAGGACTCTCCCTGGGGCTCAAGCGGCGCATCCAAACCATGGAGCGCTTCGCCAAGAAGCTGGCCGCAGGGCAGTACGAAAAGGCGCTCGCAGTCTGGGGCAGTGACGAGCTGGGCAGCCTGGAGATCAGCCTCGACGGGCTGCGGGTGGAGCTGGAACGTCAGATCAATCAGATCAATGCAGACCGGGAACGGCTGCTGTCGCTGCTGGACGGGATTCCCGATGCCGTGCTCCTGTTCGACGCCTCCAGTCGTTTGACGGCCCACAACCGGATGGCGGAGCGCTTGCTGGAGCTGGTCGGGAAAGGTACGGCCGGCGTGTACGGGGCCGAGGTGATTCGCCACCCAGGGATTCTTCGCAGGCTCGATGCGGCGTGCCACGGGGAGGCGATCGACCCCGCCCCCCTCGGCGTGCACTGGGACAAGGGCAATCGGGAACTCAGTGTCACCTTCCATGCGGTGAAGACCGGTAGGGGCGAGAACCACATCCTGGTCCTGCTGCGGGACATGACCCACGAGGCACACCTGGAGAAGGTCCGCACCGACTTCATCGCCAACATGGCCCATGAGCTCCGCACCCCGCTGACCGCCCTGCGCGGCGCTTCCGAGACCCTCCTGACCACCGGCAGGGACAATCCCGCGCTGCTGGAGCGCTTTCTGGGCACCATCAACCGTCACGCGGAGCGGCTCGGCAACATCCTGGCCGACATTTCCCAACTCGCGCTCACCGAGAGCGGCGCGGTCCAGGCGAAGCCCACCCCTCACGACGCGCGGGCAGTGGTCGCGGAGGTGCTGGCCCTGTTCGGCGACCAGGCGGAGCGCGCCGGCGTTTCCCTGCTGAATGCCTCGCCGGCCGGGGCGGTGCCCCTCGTCTCGGACGTGGAGGTGGTGGAGTCGATCCTCGTCAATTTGGTGCAGAACGGGGTCCGATACACCCCCAAGGGCGGCACGGTGACCGTGGGCGTTCAGTCGCTGCCCGAGGGGAAGGTGGAGTACTCGGTGCGAGACACCGGAATTGGCATCCCACCCCGCGACCTGCCCCGCGTGACCGAGCGCTTCTACCGGGTCGATGCCGGGCGCTCGCGGGACAGCGGCGGCACCGGGCTGGGGCTGAGCATCGTCAAACACCTGGTGGGCCTGCTGGAGGGTGAGTTGGCCATCGAGAGCGAGTACGGGAAGGGCACCGCGGTTCGGGTCACCCTGCCGTCCCTCGGCTGAACGGCACCGGATCCGGGTCTCCAAAGATCTGTCCCCCCCCGGCACCCTTTTCACCAAACCACAACGCGGCCATAACAATCCGGTAACACCGCGGCAGTAAACTCCCCCACAAGAAACTCAAGCAGCCTGCAACCCGTTGCGCGGCGTCGGATTGCGGGTTCTACGGAAGCGCCGCCTGGAGTGGAGTCAAATGAGAGTATTCATCAAGGGATTGTCGATCACCGGATTGGCCCTGTGCCTGGCTGCCCCGAGCCTGGCACTGGAAGTGGACTCGAAGATTCAGCCGTACAGCAAAGTGAGCGGGGTCTCCGGCAGCATCAAGTCGGTGGGCAGTGACACCCTCAACAACCTGATGACCCTGTGGTCGGAGGGCTACCGCGCGTCCTACCCCGCCGTGAGGATCGAGATCGAGGGCAAGGGGTCCTCCACCGCGCCCCCGGCGCTGATCCAGGGCACCTCGCACTTCGGCCCCATGTCGCGCGCCATGAAGGGCAAGGAGTCAGACGAGTTCGAAAAGAAATTCGGCTACAAGCCCTCCCGGGTGCGGGTGGCGGTTGACGCCCTGGCGGTGTTCGTGAACAAGGACAACCCGCTCCAGTGTCTCTCCATGAAGCAGCTCGATGCGATCTTCTCCAAGAACCGCAAGGGCGGCTACCCGGACGACATCCACACCTGGGGCGAACTGGGCCTGACCGGCGAGTGGGCCAACAAGCCGATCTCCCTGTACGGCCGCAACTCGGCCTCGGGCACCTATGGGTTCTTCAAAGAGGAAGCGCTCTTCAAGGGCGACTACAAGGACAGTGTCAAGGAGCAGCCCGGTTCCTCGGCTGTCGTGCAGGGCGTCGCTTCCGACAAGTACGGCATCGGTTACTCCGGCGTGGGCTACAAGACCGCCGACGTGCGCACCGTGCCCCTGTCCGGCGAGGGCGGGTCCTGTTACGACGCCAACGCCGAAAACGCCTACAGCGGCGACTACCCCCTGGCCCGGTTCCTCTTCGTCTACCTCAACAAGAACCCCAACACCGGTCTCGACCCCCTGCGGGGCGAGTTCATCAAGTACGTGTTCTCCAAGGAAGGCCAGATCGCCGTCATCAAGGACGGGTACTTCCCGGTGTCGAAAGCCCTTGCCGATCAAGACCTTGCCGGGATCGGTCTGAAGTAGCACCGAGCGATCCGCGTATCTCCAACCGATCCACCTCATGTTGAGCGGCCGGGTTCCCCCGGCCGCTTCTTCTTGTCTGGTTCCCGAGGTGCAACAAGGTTTCCCCGTCATCTGGAGCACAGATGTTATCCTCGCCGGGGAGCGACGGTGGCTGCCCTTCGGACGCGCAAGAGGAGTTTGCGGGGTTTGATCGGATCGCTGCTGTGGCGGGGGGGGGTAGCGGCAGTTACCCAGGTAGGCAGCCCTCGGGTTGAGGCTCTCGCTGCCGCCTGGGGGCTGACTGGGGGTCAGGCCTCGGGATTAGGGAAGCGGCCCCGGTAGAGAAGCCGTTCCCACCACCGCGCCTTCCGCAACGCCGGATCGTCGGCAGCCAGTTCGTACTGCTTGCCACGGCGGGTACGGACCAGGATCGTGCCGTCGGATTGCACCCCAGTGACGACCCAGAACTTGTCCACATGATACGTGTAGGTTTCACCGCGCGGTGCAGGGTGGACGTCCGTGGCGCGTGGCCCGGGGTGGGGTGAGTGTTTGGTTCTGCGGTAGATCACCGCGTCTGTTGGTTTGAATCGACGGTCCATCATGTGTTCCCCATTTCATAAGAGCGATCGGTGCAACACCCGTGGTCTGCTCGGGCCAACCCCCAGCCAGTCCGGCAGGGACGGTAGGCTGGTTCACTGCACCGCGGCACGCCCACGGCTAGCATACACTACCTTGTAGGGCGTGTATATTTGCGCCCGATCCCGGCAATCTCGAGTCGCGACGTTGGAACCTGTCCTTGCTCGACGTGGTCCGGGCGACGCGGCCGGGGCCACGGGCCCCCGAGGCAGAACGTGACGAAAAACCCCGGGCCGAGGCCCGGGGTCGCTGTTCGTGTTTCGGTACTGCAATGGCAAGGGCCGCGTGTGGCTACTCCGGCCCGTCTTTCCGAGCCTCCCCGCCGGCCCGGTGCTGGTCGCGTCGGTGCAGAAGATCCGTCAGGGTGAACTCGACCCCGCCCTTTTCTCCGGAGAACAGCCCCGGGCCCTCAGCCACTTCCCGCTCACCGTCGGCGCCGTTCTGGTATGTCGCGCCGTTGGTCTGCCGAACGCCGGCTCCGGCACCACAGCCGAAGATGCCGGCAGACAGACAACCCATGAGCAGGGCGAGAACGAGGGGCCCGATGGCCTTTGGCGCGCGACTTCCGATCATGGCGGCCATCGTGCCCTAGAACTTGACCCGGGCGCCAGCAAGGAATCCGGAGATCGTGTCGAAGTCCCCACCCTTCCGGTCGAGGTCGTGGCTGCGGTAGCCGGCGTACAACTCCGTGCCGTACTCGTCGAGTTTCTGCACCAACTGCACGCCGAACACCTTGGCTTCGTCGTCGTCCTGCTTTACGTCGTTGAAGACACCGTAGTCCACGGAGAATGCGGTCTTGCCCAGATCGGAGAACTTCCGCTGGTAGCCGAGCTTTCCGTAGAAGTAGGTGGGATCCTCGCGGCCGCTTTGGTCGCGCACTTGCTTCGCACTGGCGACGGTGAGGTTGATGCCGGAGTCGTGGAGCACGGATATGGAACCCGAGTTGGCCTCGGTCCTGGCGGCTGTGCCCTCGTAGGCGTGGGCGACTGCGGCCTCTATCTTCAGACCCGCGACCTTGCCTGTATACCGTAAGGCCACGTCGCAGCGGTCTTCCTGGACCAGCGAACCGGACAGCGTGAAGCCGAACAGTGAGGGGCTATCGTAGCGTACCCGGTCTCTGCGACTGAGACCATCATAGTTCTTGAACACGTCCTTGACCTTGACCCCGGACAGCGCCTCGGCGGAGTTGTCCCAGAAGTACTGGCCGCCGGCGAAGGTGGAGATGTCGGAGTACCCGGCCAGGGAGGTACCGGAGAGGTCTACCTCTGCGGACCCGTTGGAAGCCGTATCGCCCTGCCCGAGGGACAGCGTGCCGAACCTCTTGTGCTTGGCGTAGACGTCCATGTGCCGCTCGGTAAAGCTGGCGCCACCGTCGTCGTCGTTGCCCCGGCCGACGCTAGCCGTGCTGTTGGACTCCATCTGCACCTCGAACTTGAGGCCGAAGGAGAGGTCGCCCTCGGCCTTGGACTCTGCTTTGATACCCAGGCGAGTGGAGGAGGCGTCATTATCGACGAAATAGTAGTTGGTCTCGTCTCCATCGCTGACGATCAGCGCTGCGCGGTTGACCTGACCGTACAGCTTCACCTTGACCTTGTCCGAGCCAGTTGCTACCGGGTCGGCCGCCAACGCAGCCTGGGCGCTGCCAAACAACAAAGCAGCAGATACAACAACTCCAATCTTTCCTTTCATCCTCTGTTCCTCCTATTCCTGCATGGGTTATTGAGCGACCTTGGCGCCACTCACTAGTGAAACAACTAGAAGTCGCCCTACAAAGTTGTCAGTAAAGACAGATGTTCAGAATGCTTATCTAACTTCATTGCTAGTCTGTGTAGGTGGTCTGGTATTTAGTTTTTACTTCGATTCTAGTAGTTGCTTGATGCTCGCGATTGGCTGGGAGCTGTATTTTCCATTGCCGGAGCTGGAGTCTATCTCAAGAGGATTACTGTCCTTTAAACAGGGCGTGAACATCTTGTTAAGATTCCGATAGGCGTCGCGGGTGGGACTCCGGAAACGGTCGAGCGCCGTTCCTCAACTCACAGCTTTAGAAGAGATCTCCTGGGGGCGGGCCGAGTCAAATATTCACGAGGTGTTCTTGCTCCCGTGATCTAACCTTCACACCGGGCGCGTATGCTTCACCCCATGGAAAATTCCTTGGCTGGTCCCCGCTTTCAGACAGCAGCAGGGTCTGAAGGACAGTCGCTGTCCGGCCACTCTCCCAGCGACCGTACAGCACCAGGCCAAACCCGCCGTGCGGTCCAGGCAGCGGCCCTGGCGGTACTTTCCACCGGGGTGGTCCTGCTGCTGGTCGTTCCCCGAGAAACCTTCGCCAACCTGCATCTGTTGCCCTGGAACTGCGCGCCGGGATTGATTGGGCTCGTCGCCTGTGCCTGGCTGTGCAACGCAGGCCGGGTGGCGGTTCTGTGCCGATCGCTCGGCTGCGCCATTCCCTACAGAGAGGCTCTGGCGGTTTCCCTTGCTGCCGAGTTCGGATTGGCCGCCACGCCGGCTGGAACGGGCGGGGCGATGGCCTACTTCTCCCTGCTGCGCAGGGCGGGGGTGCCGTACGCCACCACCGCCACGCTGCTTGCCGCCGACGTCGTCGTCGATCTGTGTTGTTTTCTGGGGTTCACGACAATTGCAGGGGTCTTGCTGCTCAGGGATTCCACGTGGCTCCCGGTCACGGAGGTTCAGCTGTCCCGGGAGGCAATGAGTACCGGCCTCTGCGTGCTACTCGTCCTCGGTCTGTTCGTGGCGCTTGCCTGGTGGGCCAAGGGCAGACCCTTGGGCAGCGCCTATGGAGCCGGGGGCCCTAAGCAGGGCTTGCGACCCGGACCCAGATTGCGTGGTTTCCGCGCCCGCCTCAGGCGAGAGTGGCGTCACACCTGCAGGTCGATGCTGTTCCTGGCGCGGTGGCGCCGCACCGCCCTGATTGCCAATTTTGTCCTCGCCCTGGTCCAGTGGTCGTGCCGCTTCGCGGTTCTCCCGGTGCTCCTCCTGATCATGGGAAGCGAGTGGAACCCGCTGCCCCTGCTGTTTCTCCAGGCCCCACTGACCCTGTTCTCTCTCGCGATGGTCGTGCCCGGGGGAGGGGGCAGCGTGGAGTTCGTGTCCTCCCTGGCGCTGCAGGGCTGCCTCTCCCCGGCCGAGGTGGGGGCGGTCCTGATGCTCTGGAGGGGGGTCACCCATCATCTCTATCTACTGGCTGGTGCCCTGGCCCTCGCATGGTTGCTGCGCGGTGGCCGGGCGTCGGTCGGCCACCGGTGGTCTGCCTGGGATGCTGAGGGTTCGAATACCGCAAACTTCGATCCGGGGGATGGACTGGTGTCGGCCTGCGCGAGGGCGAGGAAACGATATGCCTGATGACGAGACGTTGCAGGTGGGAACCCGCGGGCGTGTTTCCCCTAGGAGCCGTAGATGAGGCCGCAACCAGGCGGAGCCTCTCGCGCTACCCTCGCGGCCCTGCCTGACCGCTACTCGGGGAGCGCCAAACGGCTCCTGACGGCTCTAGGTTTCGCAGAGCAGGGGACGAGCCGGGGTGAGATTCTACCCTTCGGCGTCGGGGACGCGACTGCGGGAACCGAGACCGAACTGCAGGCGGTGGTCGTCGGCGGGCGCCACAACGTGGACCTGCCGCGAAGCATAGAGAACTCCCGGTTCTATTCCAACGTCATCCGCCGCGCTCATGCCGGAGAGCTGGCCTCTCGGGCGGTGACGGACCTGGAGCGTTACCTGGCGGGGAACCCCGAGGGGGTGTGGGAGAACAGCTGGGTCTGCTTCCCCGCCAGCGTCCTCAACGCCCCGGCGCTGAAGCTCCTCGAGAGCGACCTGCGCGCGGACAAAGCGGACCCTGCCTCCCCGCGACGGGCTGATTTCGCCCGGTTCTTCCAAGAGGACGAAGACGAGACCAGCCTGCGCATACCAGTGAGCTACTTGCTGCGGCTATCGTTGGCGGACGCACTGGGGGAATCCCCGGCGCTCCCTAGCGCCCTGGCTCACGCGGGCGCCAGCATGCTGGACCACTTTTTGAGCGACAACACCTCGCCGGAGACGTTCTCCTTCTACGTGGTACGGGACCGACCGGGAGCTCGCCTGGGTGACAACGTCGCACGCGAAAAGGGGCGACGCCTGGTGCTTACCCAGGCGCTCACGGCCTACGCCAACTCGAAGTTCGGCCTGACAGCCGGGGATCAGAGGGTACAGGTGTATCTCTCGCCCCTGCCCCCCCTGCGCCAGCGGACACTCAACGAAGCGGTCTCGGACTCGTTCTATCGGGAGCTGTTCATGAGCCCCTGCCTTTCGGGGTGGGACCGGGGAGAAGACAAGCACCGGTACATGGAGCTGTGCCATCAGGTCCTCAGCCGCAGCCAGCTCAACTGCATTCCCAAACTTCGGGAAGCGGGGATCATCACCAACAACCTGGTGGTGCTTCCCAACACCTCGACCACCAGCCTGGCCAACAACGGGACCCATGTCTCCCTGGGAAGCCGCCGCTTGAGCGCGCTCCGGGAGGACCCGTACTCGGGGTTCGGGGCGCCGGAGGAGAAGTACCTGGGAGACCTGGTGACCAAGATCGTCGAGCACTTTCTGCCGCTGTTCGTGGGAACCTACTCGGCTGCGCCGTACCGCATACACTTTTCCGATTTCCACCCGGAGCGGGTGTTGGGTTTCCTGCCCCATGGCATGCACTACACGCACCTGCGCATGTTGTGGAGGCGCTGGAAGGGCAAGGCCGACCTCAGTGTGTTGGGTCACTCGATCACCCCCTTCGGCCCCCGTTGGGTGGACACCGGACTGACCCGCGCTTTGGGGCTGCGGGGGGACTTCGTTCCCGACTATCGGCTCGTCGACTATCTGGTCTCGCTGATGAGCACCGAAGAAAGTCCGGCCCTCGACGGCACCCCGGGCAACGGGCAACGACTCAAAGCCGACTTGGCAGCCCTGGGCACCTTCGATCCGTGCATGGCGCTGTACCTCCCCTTTCGACAACGGGAGCATGACGTGTCCGGCTACGCCGGTTTCGAGGCCCGCCATTACAGCGTCTTCGAGAGCTTTCGGGGGGACCTGGCACCTGCGGTGGAACTGCAGCGCCTGCTCACCCTGCTGGCCTTCCGACTCGCGGCCCGGGGCACGGTCGACCACGGGGACATACCCGACACCCCTTTCGTGGAGAGCGAGCGGCGCCAGGTGTTCTTCGGGACGGCACTCGGCATCCCGACTTTCTTCGTTCGGCAGGACACGCCGAACCGCTTTCTGCAGCAGCTCCTCCGCGGCGTGAATCGCACCCGGAAGAGCCACCGCTACCCGGGCTACGTGCGCGTCTACAACCTGGAGTATCGCCGGGCCCTGTTGGAGTTCCTGCTGACGGCGGCTCCCGACCTGGTGGAAGAGACCGGCACCGCGGATCTGCTCGCAGACCTCCGGGAGCGCATCGACCACCCCGAGACGTGCGGCGCCGCCGCCCGGCTGGTGCGGGATGTCGTGAAGTCCCGCGGGGCAAGCCGGCCCCTCGGGTTGGACGCGACGGAGTTCAATCGGGACATGGAAGACTTCTACCGGGTCACCCTGCGCGACCGTCAGGTCCGCGAGGCGCTGGGGGAGTTGCGAGAGGACCTGGCAGGAGTGCGGACCGAAGACCTTCAGGCCATAGGTATCGGCACCCCGTTTCAAACCGGGACGGAAGACGTGCTGTCTTTCCTCGACCGGGCCGGGGAGGAGCTGCTCGGCGACCATTGCTCCCGGGAGGCGGCGGAGGGGTTGATCCGTTTGGTGGTATTGACCGTACACATCGAGCAACAGAGGGCGAGGGCCAGTGCCGACGAGCGCAACGGGGTGCGTGCTGCCGCACCAGTATGTTGAGAGAAGTTCGGGAACCGTGCGTACCGAGGCCCTGTACGGGGACCGGGTGGTTCGGTTTGTGTACTCGAGTCTGAGGGAGCACGCGCCGAGCGTGTACCGACTGGTTACCGGACGCTGGTCGTCGCAGCTCCTGGGCCTGGCAAACTACGATCTCTGCTTGGGCACCCGCCTGCGGGGTCCGGGGCGGTACTTCCGCTCCTGGGGCATCGACCCCGACGAGTGCCTGGAGTCCCCCGAGTCCCTGGATACCCCCCGGAAAATCTTCGAGCGCCGCATCCGCTACTGGGATTGCCGGCCCATGGAAGCCGATTCCGACCTCGTCGTCTCACCGGCCGACGCGCGGACCCTGGTGGGGTCCTTTGAAGAGACCTCAAGTCTCTTCGTGAAGGACAAGTTCTTCGCTTACGAGGAACTCTTGGGGCCGGATCGCCTGGAGTGGCTAGAGGCATTTCGCGGCGGAGAGTTCGCAGTGTTCCGGCTCACCCCCGACAAGTACCACTGGAACCACACCCCCGTGGCCGGGGTTGTTCAGGAGGTCTACGCAGTAGACGGTGTGTACCACTCGTGCAACCCGGCGGCGGTGGTGGTCGAGGTGACGCCCTACGGCAAGAACAGGCGGGTGGTGACGGTCATCGATACGGACGTGCCGGGGGGTACTGGCGTGGGTCTGGTCGCGATGGTGGAGGTGGTGGCGATGATGATCGGCGACATCGTGCAGGCCTACTCGGAGAACCGCTACGACGATCCGCGGCGCCTGGAGCCGGGGATGTTTCTCCGCCGGGGCCAGCCCAAGAGCCTGTACCGCCCTGGGAGCAGCACCGACATCCTGCTCTTCCAGCCCGGCCGCATCGCGTTCGCCGAGGACCTCCTACTCAACCGGCGGGCGCCGGGCGTGCAGAGCCGCTTCACCCTGGGATTCCAGACCCCGCTCGTGGAGACCGAACTCCAGGTGCGCTCGGCCATCGCCCGTCGGGTTCCAACCGAAGAAGGAGATCCATCATGAATCTGCCGCTGACCATCACACCCAATTTCGCCTTCCTCGGAGTCCTCACCGCGGCACTGACCGCACTGCTGGGCTGGGCGTTCGCGCGGCTGCCCCGGGAGCACTGGCAAATCGTTGCAACGCTACCCCGCCGGAAGGGCAGTAACGGCACCTGGGAGGGGCTCAACCTGACCTACTACGGGATCTTCGTGGCGACGGCCAACGCACTGGCCACGGCGCTCTTCCTGGTACTTGCGGAGGCGGCCGGAGTGGCGACCGGGCAGGCGTTGGCGGCGGTGGTGGCGACCTTCGTCGTGTGCCTGCCTGCGGCGCGCCTAGTGGCGCGACTGGTGGAGAAGAAGGCCAATACCTTTACCGTAAGCGGGGCGTCCTCTGCCGGCCTGGTGGCGCTGCCGTGGATACTGCTTGGCATCGACGCCCTCGACCCCCGTGGGGCGAGCATTGTGTTCCCCTGCTTGGCGGCGGTGGGAGTGGCCTACGCCCTGGGCGAAGGGGTCGGGAGGCTGGGATGCATCAGTTTCGGGTGCTGCTACGGCAAGCCTCTCGCCGGCTGTCACCCGAGGCTGCAGAAGCTCTTCGCCCACGCGCACTTCGTGTTCGCGGGCGAGACCAAGAAGGTCGCCTACGAGGGCGGGCTCCACGGTGAACGGGTCCTGCCGGTGCAGGCCCTCACCGCGGTGGTATGCGTGGCCACTGCGCTCGTCGGCGCAGCCCTGTTCCTCACGGCCGCCTACGGTGCGGCGTTCTTTGTGTGCGTAGCGGTGACCCAGGCATGGCGGCTGGCCTCCGAGGCGCTGCGCAGCGATCATCGGGGTGGGGGGCGCATCTCCGTGTACCAGTTCCTGTCCGTGCTCATGGTGTGCTACGCGGGGGCCACGGTACTCCTTGTCCCTGGGGGCGAGAGCGGAGCCCCTGACATCCTGACTGGGCTCGGCGCCCTGTGGCGGCCAGCGCCGATCCTCTTTCTTCAGGGTCTGTGGGTGGTCATCTTCCTCTACATGGGGCGCAGCACGGTTACGGCCGCGACGATCTCTCTGCGGGTCCTGACCGACCGCGTCTGAGCGGACGGTCTGGCGGAAGGGTCGGACCTGCATCGCAACTGGCGCTGGTTTCCGTGCCGAAGGGGCCACTCGCCCCGAGGCGTGGTCACCGTGGTTCACGGGCTGAACAACAGGCCTGGCGCCATGGACCCACTCATCACCCGGCTCAACGGCCAGGGATACCACGCCCTGCGCCTCTCGCTCCATGGGTACGAGGAGCCCCCTGAGCGGGTGGAACAGTGGTGGTGCGAGGTCGTGCGCCGCGGGCACGCGGAGGCCCGGGCCCGGGCTCCGGACCTCCCCCTGGGCCATCTCAGCTACTCCCTCGGCTCCCTGGTCGCCGTGGAATCCTTTCGAGAGGACCCCGCGACCGTTCCCGAGGCCTGCGTATTCCTGGCCCCCGCTCTGGCCCTGACCGGCGTCGCCTCCCTCATTCGGCTGATCGCTCTACTGCGGCCTTTTCCCGCGGCCCTACGCAGCAAGACTCCCGCAGAGGTGAGGGCCAGGGACGCGACGCCCCTGGTGGAGTATCGAGCCATGCTGCGGTTGTTGGATCGCTCCCCCGTGGAAACCCCAACCGCCGCCGCGTCCGCCCCAACCCTGGTCCTTATGAGTCCGGCCGACGGCGCCGTGAGCTACCGCAAGGTCTCGGCCTTGCTACGCCGTCCGGGTCTGCGTCACTGGCACCTGCACCCGGTGCGGCCCGCCCAGGGTACACCAGACCACCACCTCCTCATCTCGGCGGAGGCCGTGGGCGAGACGTGCTGGGAGGAGATCGTGGGCTGGACGCTGGCCCACCTGCTGGCGCATCTCCACTAGCGGCCGCAACGAAACCCACCAGGCCGGAAATCTTCGGCCGACCCCCTTTCTCCAAACCTTCACGTTCCCCTCACAGTCCCGCAATTACCGCCTGCTAATCTCGCCGTAAGAGAATGATGCTGGCTTCTGATTCCCTGCTGCGTCTGGCCATTCTGGCCCCAGCAGTCAGCGATACGGGGCACCACATTCCATCATCCGGTCCCGAGAACAGAAAGGAGGTGCATGGCAAGGAGACTCAGCTGCGCCAGTCCGCCTGAACCTATGTCTGTGATCCGCTCCAACCCTGAATTGGATTCTTCAAAAGGAGAGAAAAATGCACCGGAAGACCATCTTCGCCCTCGTCGCGGCAGGTGTTTTGGCCGCCACCGCCGCACTGGCTGGCGAGTACCTGGCCGGCGACTTCCACCAGCACTCGCTCTACACGGACGGCAGCAACAAGTTCAACATGATGATGGCGCGGAACAACGTCTACCTGGACTGGTGGGCCAACAGCGAGCACGGCGGCGAGAGCAACCGCGACGGCAACGGCAGATACTGGGACGAGTACGCAGAGATCCTCGGCGACGTCGAGATGAGCGGCGGCCACCAGGAGATGTGGCGCTGGCAGAGCCTGCGCGACTACGTGTTCCCGGACATCCTGGAAGCCCGGAACCTTTACACCGACAAGATCATCATCAACGGCCTCGAGTGGAACGTGCCGGGCCACGAGCACACTTCCACGGCCATCCATCAGCTTGGCGAGGATGGGAACGCGGTGGCGACCGCCATCAGCGAGTTCGAGTATCGCTTCGACAAAAGTGATGACGACACCAGCCGCGACGGGGAAATCGGCCTCCTGGGCGACGCACTCTCCAAGACCAACGACACGAAAGACGACGCCATCGCGGGTGTGGCCTTCATGCAGGCCCTGGTGGATGCCGGCATCGCCGACGCCTGGGTGGTACCGGCCCATATCGAGCGCGCCCACAGCTTCTTCATCGAAGACTTCCGCAACTGGATGGATTACGGCCCCGACGTGGCTATCGGCTTCGAGGGCGCCCCGGGGCACCAGACCTCCGGCGACCGCGGTTTCGGCCGCAGCTCCCTGGGGGGCGGCACCTACGGCGGCACCGGCTGGTACGTGTCCCAGGTGGGCGGCCTGTGGGACGCCCTGGCCGCCGAGGGGCGGAAGTTCTTCAACTTCGCCAGCTCCGACGACCACGGCAACTGGTCCCAGGGCGGCAGCGACTTCTGGCCCGGCGAGTACCAGAAGAACTACACCTTCGTCGACACCAGCGCCGCGGATCCGATCAAGGCCGTGTTCGAGGGCGTGAAGTCGGGGAACTCCTGGAACGTGCAGGGCGACCTCATCGACGAGCTCCGTTTCACCGTGTCCACCCGCGACGCCAGCGCCACCATGGGCGAGACCCTGGAGGTGGAAGAGGGTGACAAGGTGACCATCCGGATCACGGTCCGCGACCCGAAGGGCCGGAACAACTGCCCCCTGGACATGGACAACCCGTCCCTGGCCCAGATCGGCATCAGCCAGCCCCTGAGCAAGCCCGAGCTGGACCATGTCGACCTCATCGCCGGCAGCATCACCGGCAACGTCCCGCTGACCGACTTCTCGGACATGGCCAACCAGAGCTACGTGGACACCGACTACGGCACCGACGCCGCAGTCGTCGCCACCTTCGACCACTACAGCGGCGAGCCCCGCATGACCTACGTGTACAAGTTCCGGGCCGAGAAGGACATGTTCTTCCGCGTGCGCGGCACCAACCTGCCGGCCGGTGTTCCGTATGAGACCGACGACATGGGCAACCCGCTGGCCGACTCCGAGGCGAACGACAACCTCTACGCCAGCATGGACCCGGCGGAACTGCAGGCGCACCTGTTCGACGACGTCGTCTTCACCACCAATAGCAAGCTGGACGAAGTCGCCGAGGCCTACGCCGACCTCTGGTTCTACAGCAACCCGGTCTACCTGAAGGTCAAGCCCAAGTCCTGCGACGACGGCAAGGGCGGGAAGCATCGCCGTCACGACGACGACTAGCTCAAAAAACAGAGACCGCTGAATGTGGGGAGGGGGCTTCGCGCCCCCTTCCCTTTTCCGTTTCCGAGATGGGAGTCGTGTGGTGGTGAAGCAAAGGGTGTGGTTCGTCTACTTCCTGTCTCTCCTTTCAGGGGTGGCCGGCCTCGGCTACGAGATGGTGTGGTCTCGATCCCTGGGGCTGGTCCTGGGCCACGAGTTTCCGGCCGTTCTCGCCGTGCTCGGCGCGTTCTTCGCCGGCATGGCCCTTGGCGCCTGGAGCCTCGGCAGCCAAGTGCGCCTCTCTCCGCGGCCGGACCGCTGGTACGTGGGTCTGGAACTGGCCATCGGCGTGTGGGCCCTGGTGCTCGCCGCGGCGCTGCCGGCCTTGGGGCACTGGATCGGGCTGGCCATCGGTCCGGCCCCGGGCCCGGTGCGCCACTGGGCGGTGGCGTTTGGCGGCACCCTACTGGCCCTGGCCCCAGCCACGATCGCCATGGGGGCCACCCTGCCGGCTATGGAGCGAATGCTGGTCCGCGCCTGCGGGCGGCGACGCTGGGTGGGCGGCCTCTACGGCGCCAACACCTTCGGCGCGGTGGTGGGAGTGCTGGCCACGCCGTTCCTGCTGGTGCCGGCCCTGGGCCACGCCGCTACGATGGTACTCCTGGCCAGCGTCAACTTCCTCTGCGCGACGGTCGCAGGGTGGCGCCTGCGCCCGGCCGCAGAACCTCCTACCGATGTCCCCTCGACCACGGATTCCCCGTCCCGGTCGCAGGCCCTGGTGCCGGTGCTGCTCGGCACCGGCTTTCTCGGGCTCAGCTACGAAGTCCTAGTGGTGCGGGTCGCCAGCCAGATGCTGGAAAACACCGTCTACACTTTCGCCTGCCTGCTGGCGGTGTACCTCCTAGGCACGTCGATCGGCGCGGCCTTCTACCAGCGCTGGGCCCGCAGCGATTCGCTGCAGCCGCGGCTGCAGCACCTGCTGACCGCCACCGGCGGGGCCTGCGCCGCGGGGGTGGCGCTGCTGCTGGCCGGCCCGGCGGTGGCTGCAGGCCTGCAAAAGGCGCTGGGAGGCGGCATGGCAGCAGCGCTCGCCGGCGAGGGAGCCGTGGCGGCCCTCGCCTTCTTCGTGCCCACGATCGCGATGGGGGCGACGTTCAGCCACCTGGCCCAGGCGGCGAGCGGGGCTCGGCTCGGCCTGGGGCGGGCCATAGCCGTGAACACCCTCGGCGCCTCCGCCGCCCCGCTGGCCGCCGGGCTCTGGGTGCTTCCCGCCATCGGGGCCAAGGCGGCCCTGTTGGCGACGTCCCTGGCCTACCTGTTTCTCGCCCGGCCCGGGGGCCGCGCAGGCTGGGCCGGAGCGGGGGCCGTGGCGGCCGGCGTCCTCGCCCTGCTGCTCCACCCGGCGTCCCCCGGCGCGCCGGACCAGCTCGACGGCGACCGGATGCTCTCCCATCAACAGGGAGTGATGGGCTCGGTGAGCGTGGTGGAAGACAGCCGCGGCGAACGCCACCTGATGGTGAACAACCGCTTCCAGATGGGGGGTACAACTTCCGCATATTCCGACCGGCGGGAAGCCCACATCCCGCTACTGCTGCATCCCGCGCCCCGGCGTGCCCTGTTTCTCGGCCTGGGCACCGGCGCCACCCTCTCGGCGGCCGGCAGCCACCCGGGCCTTGTCGCCGAGGGTGTTGAACTGGTACCCGAGGTGGTGGCCGCCATGCCCTACTTCGCGCGGGTCAATGGTGCCGTGGGCAGTACCGATCGCCTGCGCATCCACGTGGGCGACGCGCGCCGTTTCGTGCGCAGCACGCCCCATCGCTACGACGTGGTGGTCGCGGACCTGTTCCACCCTGCCCGCGACGGAGCCGGATCGCTCTACACCGTGGAGCATTTCCGTGCCGTGGACGCCGTTCTGGAACCGGGGGGGCTGTTCTGCCAGTGGTTGCCCCTGTACCAGATGGACCTGGAAACCCTGCGCCTGATCATCCGCAGTTTCCTCCAGGTGTACCCGGGCGCCACGGCCCACCTGGCCCATTACAGCCTGCAGGCGCCGATTCTGGGTCTCATCGGCGGGGCGGAACAGCGGCGCTACAGCCTCGAGTGGGTGCGCCAGCGGATTCGGGATCCGGCCCTGCGAACGGAACTCGGTAGACTGCGCCTGGCAGGAGACCTGGAGTTGCTGGGCTCCCTGCTCGCCGGGCCGTCAGCGCTGGCCGAGTTCGCCGGGCCGGGACCGCTGAACACCGACGACCGGCCGCTCGTCACCTTCCGGGCACCGCGTTTCACCTACTCTCCCCAGGCGACCCCGACGACTCGCCTGTTGGAACTGATCGACAACCTGTCTGCCACGCCGGGTGAGGTGCTGACCGCAGCGGCACTGGGCGACCCGGAACAAGCGTCCCGCGTGCAGCGGCACTGGGCCGCGCGGGACCAGTACCTCCGCCTGGGCACGAGGATCCAACCCACCCGAGACGCGGAGCAGTTGCTGGCCCGGGCAGGAGGCCCGCTGCTTGAGGTGGTGCGTAGCAGCCCCGACTTCGACGCCGCTTACTACCCGCTGCTGGCCATGGCTCGCCAGCTGTATGACCAGAATCCGGAAGACTCCCGAAGAATTCTCCTGGAATTGGAGCGGGCGTGCCCCCAGCGCGGGGAAGCCACGCAGGTCCTTCGCTCCCTGTTTCCCCTCTGAACAACCGGGGCACGGAGCCGCCGCGCTGCCCATGCGCCGGCTGTACCCCCTGCCCCGTGGCGGGCGAGGGCCACCAAACCGCGCTCAAGGCGTGCGGCCGTACCCGGTGCCGAGGGACAGGCGCCGAAGGGAGGCCTAGGGCACAGGGCTAGCACTGCTCCAGGCCACCGCAACCCCCACGCCTCCGACCAACTCGCCGCTTCCGGGACGCCCCTTCGGGGGGAACGCCATCCAGAGAGACCGGCGCTCTCAAGCAGCTCGTCCCTGGCCGGCCGGGAAACTCGTCGAAAGGTATTCGGACACTGCGTCCCCTCGCCGAAAACAGGGGACGCCGCACACCCACACTTGCAGAAAGTGCAGCAGTGCCGCAACCCGCCCGGGGTCCGCGGAGGGCGCTGCAAAGGACCGCCGTATGGGGAGCAACCCCAGCATGAATCGGCGGTGTGCGTCTTCACAGGCAGCCAGCGCCGCACCGCCCTGGTGCGCGGCCCGCACCCGCTCCTCAGCGAAACGAACCCCAGCGTAGACGGTAACCTCTTCCAGGATCTCTTCGGCGGCGCACGGCCCGCGACCGGCCCGCAGGGCCGTGCACAGCCGCGCAACAAACAGGTTGAACTCCTGAAAACCGGGGGTCGAAGTCTCCATGTTTTCCTCTCGTCTTTAAGGGAAGCACTTTCCCCCAGGGTACCCGACCTTGTTTGCCGTCCGTTGTTGAGCTCGTGAACATTTGGCGAACAATGGGCCCGGCCCCGGGCTCCGACCTCGGGCGTGGACCGTGCCGGGGTCATCCCGGAGGCTGTTCGTTCATCCAATGGTAATCGCCCCTTCATGTTGCGGTAACACACGTACGCTACCGTGTAGGAAAAAGTGGGCGTCCACCCCGGGCGAAAGGCAGAGTTCCCCGATGACGGAAGAAGTGCAGTACCTCGTCCTGGCTGCAGCCTGCGGAGTGATCGCGCTGGGTTGGATCAACTACCGGGCCATCCGGCGGAGTGCCGAGTCCTTGGCTGCCTTGCTCCGCCCCGGGCTGAAGCATCGGGCTGCGCAACACCGCCAGGAGGGGGAAGACAGCGCCGAAGGCGACTCCCCCGGGAAAGCTCCGCCCCCCTGAAGGGGTGCCGCCAACCTCACCGAGGTATGTTCTCCGTAGCTTCACCGTCCGGAAATACTTCGGCAACATTGGCCGGCTAGAGTGTCCGCGCGACGACCACCAATCAACCTGATGGAGGGTCCAGATGCGGAGGTATATTTGCACAGAGTGCCATCTAACGTTGATGAGCGACCCCCGGGACGTAGACGTCTGCCCGCGGTGTGACGGCACGCAACTCGTTGGTTTGGGCGACAGGCACTGCTGTCCAAGAACGAATAAGTTTATTTCTGGGTCTACTTGAACCGCATATT
>JARGFW010000066.1 GCA_029211085.1 Deferrisomatales bacterium
ACCCCCCGGCGCAGGGCCGCCTCGCGCAGTCCCTGTATGACCGGCCCCACGTCGCAGTTCACCCCCAGGGTCAGGGGGTAGATGCGCCCGAGTTCTTCGGGGTTGTTGCTCACGTGAATGATCTTCGCGTCGGCGGGGATCAGGTCGTGGTTGTAGCGGGTGGTCTGATAGTCGAACTTCACGCCGAGCCCGAGGATCAGGTCGGCGCGACGTATGGCCGCGTTGCCGGCCTCGCCCCGGCCCCTGCCGACCAGCCCCATGCCCAGGGGGTGGGAGCTGGGGAACGCCCCCGGCGCGTCGCGGCTGGTGGCGACCGGGATCTCCAGGGCTTCGGCCAGCTCGATCAGGTCCGGGACGGCGCGGGCCCACAGCACCTCGTTGCCCACCAGGATCACCGGGAAGCGGGCGGCGGCGACCCGGTCGAGGATCTCCTCGATTCCCTGTTGGGGGCAGGTGGACGGGACGCCCGCCCGGGACTGGGCCGGGTTTCCCGGCTGGAAGGGGAACAACCCGGTGGAGACATCGCTGGGGATCGCCAGATGCACCGGACCCTTGCGCCCGCTCAGGGCGACGCGGAAGGCCTTGCGCAGCATCTCGGGGAGCTTCTCGGTGTGGTGGACGCACGCGCTCCACTTGGTGATGGGCCGGAACACGCCGACCTGGTCCATCTCGTGGAAGGAGTCGCGTTCCAGAATCGACTGATTGTGCACCCCGGTCACCGCTATGACGGGGACACTCGCCTTGAACGAGGACGCGATACCCGCAACCAGGTTCACCGCCCCGGGGCCCACCGTGGACATGCAGATTCCCACCCCGCGGGTGGCCCGGGCGTAGCCGTCGGCCATGAACGCCGCTCCCTGCTCGTGGCGGGTGAGGATGGCCCGGATCGGGCTCTGGTAGATCTCGTCCAGGATGTCGGTGATCTGGGATCCGGGCAGGTGAAAGACGTGCTGGATGCCTTCCTCCTGCAACACGTTCACAAAGGCCCTGGCCCCGGTCATCTGCATCTTGCGTGCTCCCTTGCGGTGTGTGCCCGTGCCGGGGGCGGGGTCAACCGGCGGCGGTCGGGGTCGGGGCCGCACCGTTGCCGCGGCGGCCGGAAAGAGTCCGTTTGAGAAACCCGTAGGCGGAAGGCCCGACCAGGGCCAATACCAGGACCACGATCAGGCCCACCGAGATCGGCCGGGTGAAGAAGATCCAGAACGAGCGACCGCCGATCTTGTAGGCCTGGAAGAAACTTTCCTCCGCGATCGGCCCGAGGATCATGGCCAGCACCATGCACACGGTGGAGTAGCCGTAGCGATCCATGAAGTAGCCCAGCACGCCGAACAGCAGGGTGATGAACATGTCGAACATCGAGAAGCGCAGGGCATAGGCGCCGAGAAACGCCATGATCAGGATGAGGGGGACCATGATCTCGTTGGGGATCATGACCGCCTTCGCCACCGGTTTGATGAGGAGCAGATTGACGGCCAACGCCATCACCATCCCCACCAGCAGCGCCGCGAACATGGCGTACATCATGTCCGCCTCGTAGATGATGAAGGACGGGCCGGAGCGGATGCCGTGGAAGGTCATTCCAGCCAGGATCAGCGCCATGCCGGAACTGCCGGGGATGCCCAGGGTCAGGGTCGGGATCAGCGCGCCGCCCCCGCCCCCAGAAGCGTTGTTGGCCGACTCCGAGGCGATGATCCCCTGGACCTCTCCCTGGCCGAAGGTTTCCGGGTGCCGGGAGGTGCGTACCGCCACCATGTACGCCATGAACGACGCCACCGCCTTGCCCGCCCCCGGGATCGCTCCGATGAACAGGCCCATCACGGAGGATCGCACGGTGGTCAGCGGGTTCTTGAACACCGCGAGGCAGCCCTTCCATACGTCCTTGCCCGGGTCGCCGGCCGCCACCAGGTCGTTCTGCCCGGTGCGCGTCGACAGCTTGAGCATCTCCGACACGGCGAACAGGCCGAGCATGGCGGGGATGAACTCGATGCCGTCCTCCAGGTACATCGAGCCGAAGGTGAACCGGGTTTTCCCGGTGACCAGATCGTAGCCGATGAAACTGATGAACAGGCCCACGATACCGGCGACGATGCCCTTGGCCAGGGTGCCCTTGGAAACCACGGCGATGATGCTGATGCCGAGAACGGCCATCCAGAAGTACTCGGGGGGGCCGAACGCGAGCACGTACTCGGCCAGCCAGGGGATGAACAGGATCGAGATCGTGATGCCGATGACGGCGCCAACGAACGACGCCATGGCCCCGGCGCCCAGGGCGTAGCCGGCCTTGCCCTGTTGGGCGAGGGGGTAGCCGTCGATCGCCGTGGCCGCCGACCCGGCGGTGCCCGGGGTGCGAAACAGCACCGCGGGGATGGTGTCGCCGAAGGAGGCGGACTCGGAGATGCACAGGAAGAAGGCAAGGGCCACGTAGGGCGCCATCCATCCGGTGAAGGGAATGAGGATGGTCAGGGCGATCTTGCTGCCCAGCCCGGGGATGGCCCCGACCACGGTGCCGACCAGCACCGCGGCGAACAGGATGACCAGGGTGGTGGGGTTGGTGAGGACCCAGGACAGGCCGTCCAGGATTCCGTAGAAGGCGTTCAAGAAGACCATGGAGGTGCCTCGGATAGCGGGTTAGCGCTGCAGGTACTCGATGACGATGCCTTCGTAGAGCCCGTACTGCATGACCACCTCGAACAACAGGTACAGGACCACGGGCGTGACCGCGGTGATCACCAGGGTGGTGCGGTTGAGGCGCTGGAACGCCGCGAACCACGCCAGCAGCATGAGCCCACTGCCGTAGTAGAACCCGAACAGCCAGACACAGGCGTACAGGACCACACCCAGAACGACGGTCTTGGTGAGCCGCGCCTTGCGGACCCGGTCGGCGGCCGGGGAGGGCGCCAGCAGGGCGGCTTCCTCGCCGCCCGGCTCGTCGGCCCGGTCGTTCGTGACCGTGGCCGATCGCCTGCGGGACACCACCGCCTGGATCGCGCAGGTCGCGAGGAGCCCGATCAGCAGGGGAGCGAGGAGGTAGGAGAGGATCTTGCCCTCCATGGGCACCTCGCGGATCTCGAACAGGTACAGAAAGATGAACGATCCGAACAGGGCGAGCAGTATGAACTCGCCCCGCTGCGCGGGAGCCGATCTTCCCATGGCACTTGGGTCCTTTCGTGGGGAACGGGTCGAAACCCTTGACCCCCCAACGTTCATCGGTTGCACCGGATCCCGGGGGGGAGGCGGGGACGGCCGTTCCGCTAGGCTGCTCGTCCGTTTCCGGGGGATCCGCGATGTGGCTCACCCGGATCGCCCGATCCTTACCTCCGTCCTCCCCGCAGCCTGGGCAGCGCCGCTTGCCCGGTCAACATGCCGCTGCCCGAGGGAACCGGAGCATCTTGCCCCTCAGGTCATTGCCGGCGCCAGCCCGTCCCCTGGGGGAGCTGGTCGGTATAACAACGTCTCAGAGATACAGTGCAAACGCGGTGCCAACTGGAATCACGGCCCAGCCGCAGCTTCAACACGAACTGGCCCGGCAATGCCTTGCAACTCTGCAAGGTCTGTTTCCGATCCTGGAACGTCGCCCGTTGGAATTCACGAATTGGCATTTAGAAACGGTATTGATGGGGTCTGAGGCAGTGGCGTCGATCCCGGCGGACAGCGGGTCGCAGGTGGCGACTGGCCCCCTCCGGGCAGTACATCACCGGCAGCTAACGAGAGAGACACCGTTTGGCATCGGGCTTGCAGATGTGCCTGCCTGAGCGCGCCCTGCAGGGTGCAGCCGGTGTCAGCTTCCCCTGCCGCACCCATGGGGAGCCGGACTGCCTCGCCTGGAACGTGCTTCGGAGGGTTGCGGGGCACCGCGGCTAGCTTCTCCCCTTCCTCCACTTGTCGGCTGATCCCAGGAGACCCCGTTCATGTTCGAGTCCATGCTCAACGGCCTGCTGCTGACCCTGCAGTGGAAGTCCATGTTGATGATCTTCCTGGCGGTGCCCATCGGGATGTTCTTCGGTGCCGTGCCGGGGCTGGGCGGCAAGTTGGGGATCGCCCTGTGCATCCCGTTCGTTTTCGGCATGGATCCGGTTCCCGGGTTCGCGTTCCTGCTGGGGATGCACTCGGTGGTTCACACCGGCGGCTCCCTGCCGAGCATCCTGTTTGGCACCCCCGGGACGGGCCCGGACGCGGCGACCATCGTCGACGGCTACCCGATGGCCAAGCGCGGCGAGGCGGGGCGGGCCATGGGGGCGGCCCTGGGGGCGTCGGGCCTCGGCGGCTTGCTCGGCGCCTTGTTCATGGCGCTGATGATCCCCATCGTGCGGCCGGTGGTCCTCGCCTTCAGCCCCTCCGAGTTCTTCATGATGGCGGTGTTCGGGATCACCCTGATCGCCCTGGTCAGCGGCGACTCCCTGCTCAAGGGGCTGATCGTGGGCGCGTTCGGCCTGGGGATCTCCCTGGTGGGCATGGACCCGCAGACCGGCATCGTGCGGTTCGGGTTCGGCCAGCTGTTCCTGTGGGACGGGGTGGACCTGATCACCATCGTGGTGGGGATCTTCGCCCTCGCCGAGATGATGGAGCTGGGGGTCAAGGGGGGGGCGATCGCGGATGTCGATGAATCGACAGGCCAGGGCTACACCTTCGCCGGGGTCATCGAGGGGATGAAGGACGTGATCCGCCACCGCTGGCTGTTCCTGCGCTGCGGCCTGATCGGCAGTCTGATCGGCATGATCCCCGGGTTGGGCGGGGATGCCGCAACCTGGATCTGCTACGGCCACGCGGTGCAGACCTCGAAAGAGCCGGAAACCTTCGGCCAAGGCAACGTGGCAGGGGTGATCGCACCGGAGGCGGCCAACAACTCCAAGGAGGGCGGTTCCCTGATTCCCACCGTGGCGTTCGGCGTGCCCGGCAGCTCCGGCATGGCAATCCTGCTGGGCGCGTTCATGGTCCTGGGCCTCAGCCCGGGGCCGATGGTGCTGGTCAACGAACTCGACACGGTGTGGGCCATGGTGTGGATCCTGGCCATCGCCAACGTGCTGGCGGTGATCATGTTCCTGGGGATCACCGGTTGGGTGGCCAAGCTCACCTTCCTGCGGGGCAGCCTCATCATCCCGTTCGTGTTCGTGATGGTGATGCTGGGCAGCTACCTGGCGATGCGGCGCTGGGAGAACCTCCTGCTGGCCGTGCTGTTCGGGTTCATCGGCTACGCCATGAAGAAGTGCAAGTATCCGCGGCCGCCGCTGATCATCGGCGTGGTGCTCGGCGAGATGGCGGAGATCAACCTGCACAAGTCCCTGGACCTGTGGGGGATCGGGTTCCTGGGGCGACCGCTCACCGTGGTGCTGATCGCGATGACCGTCGTCTCGATCCTCTACCCCATGTACAAGAGCCTCTTCGGCAAGAACAACAACAATAAGGTATCGGTGGCATGAAGAACCCAGGAAGACTGCTCCTCAGCGCGCTGTTCATCGGTGTCTTCGGCTACATGTTCCTCGACATGCAGGAGTATCCGGAGAAGTCTGCCCTGGTGCCGTTGGTGGTGGCCGTGCCCGGCCTGATCCTGTCCGTCGCCCAGTTTCTCCTCGACCTGAAAGCCGTGGTGTTCGGCGGCGCCGAAGCGGTCCCAGCGATCGAGGGGCTGGCGGCGGGGGCAAGTCTCCTCAGCGAGGAGCGCAAGAAGGAGCTCGCCCTGGCCGGTTGGATCCTCGTGATTCTGGGGCTGATCCTGGCGGTGGGATTCTGGGTCTCCATCGCCGTGTACGTGCCCCTGTTCATGCGCTTTCACGGCAAGGAGTCGTGGAAGCTCTCCCTGGGGGTGGGGCTCTGCGGTTGGGCCGCGATCTTCCTGGTATTCCACGTGCTGCTTGGGGTGCAGCTGTTCCCCGGGTTCCTGTACGAGCTCATCTGACGCCGTCCGAGGGACGGTTCACCGGCGAGCCGTGGGGCCACGTTTCGCCGCCATGCAGTGCACGCCCAAGTGGAGGTTTCACCATGCGCAAGAAAAGTATCGTCGTCGCCCTGACCTGTGTTGCCCTGCTCCTCGCTCTTGTCTCCGTGTCCAGCGCGGCAGCAATCCAGGAGGAGGTGACGATCGTCAAGATCGAGGACAAGGTGATCACCGTCAAGCGGCCCAACGGGGACGAGGTCGCCTCGAAGCTCAGCAGCAAGCGCACCAAGATCATGCAGGGATCGGACGAGATCTCCCGTGAGGACCTGGAGGTGGGGGATGTCCTCGACATGACCTATGTGATCGACGGCGAGAAGAACGAGGCGAGCGTGATCAAGTATCTGCGCTCGAAGTAGATCGGCCAGGGTCTGGAGTTTGCCCCAGGGGGGCGTGTGATCCTGGACGGGGGAGCCACCTGAGGACGGGAAAGGAGTTGCGGTATGGGACAGGTACGCAAGACGGGTGTGAGGTTGGTCCTGGGGTTGGGCTTGGGTATGTTCTCGCTGGCAGCGGGGCAGGCGGGGGCGGCGGACAAGCCGTTCTACGACGGCAAAACGCTCACCATCATCGTCGCCACCAATCCTGGGGGCGGCTACGACAGCTACGCGCGGCTGTTGGCGCCGCAGCTGCAGAAGTACCTGCCCGGGAGCACCGTGATCGTCAAGAACGTGCCGGGGGCCGGGCACATCATCGGCGCTAACGAGCTGTACCGCGCCAAACCCAACGGACTGACGATCGGAACCTTCAACAAGGGGCTGATCACCGCGCAGATCGTGGGAATGCCCGGCATCCAGTTCGACCTGGCCAAGATGTCGTGGCTCGGCACCCCGGCCACGGAGCCGCGGCTGTTCGTGGTGTCGGACAAGGCCCCCTTCAAGAGCATGGAAGACATCCTCGCCGGGAAGGAAACCGTGATCCTGTCCTCCGCCGGGGTCGGCAGCTCCGCCCACACCGATGCCCTGATCGTCGCCCGGATCCTGGGGCTGACCAACATGAAGCTGGTCAGCGGTTACAAGGGCACCGAGGGCGAGATGGCGATGATGCGCGGCGAGGTGCATGGACAGATCGGTTCCATCGACAGCATGCTGCCGCTGATCAAGAACGGCGACGCCCACCCGATGATGGTGATCGGGGACGAACGGCTGAAGGAGTTCCCGGACGTAAAGACACTGTATGAGTACGCGCCGCCGGAACAGAAGGCCGTGGTCGACCTGATGGTGGCCCAGGGCCTGATCAGTCGTCCCTACGCGGCGCCCCCGGACGTGTCCCCCGAGCGGCTGCAGGTCCTGCGGGAGGCGTTCGAAAAGGCGTGGAAGGATCCGGAAATGCTCAGCCACGCCGAGAAGATGGGGCGCCCGATCGACTTCCGGGGGGGCGAGACGGTCGCGAAGATCGTCCAGGGGGCGTTGAACCAGCCCGCAGAAGTCGTCGCCATGCTCAAAGACACCATGGGGACCGCCAAGAAGAAAAAGAAGAAGAAGAAGGAGTGACCCGTGAACCTGGGAAGGGGGCTTGTTTCGAGCCCTTTCGCATGCAATCTCGAGGAGACCGTCGATGGCAGAAGAGAAGAGCAGTACCGAAGAAGAGGTGAAGTGGGACCGCTGGCAGAAGAAGCGGGTATTCGTGCGCGAACTGGCGGGCAAGTACAACGAGATCTACAAGGACCTCTTGACCCAGCCGAGGGTCTACAAGAGCCGGGAGAAGCCGTTCAAGGGCGGCCCCGCCAAGTTCGGCAAGCACATCATCAACCCGCAGAACGCGTTCGTTACCCAGCTCATCGAAACCCACATGGATGTGATCCCGCCGGGCAGCTACGGGCAGAAGCACGGTCACATGAACAGCGCGGTGTTCTACATCCTGGAAGGGAAGGGGCACGACGTCCACGACGGGGAACGTCTGGACTGGGAGGCCGGTGACGCCGCCATCGTGAAGAATGGCTGCGTGCACCAGCACTTCGCCGATGAGGGCAAGCCCGCCCGCATCCTCATCTTCAAGGCCAAGCCGGCGTTTCTGTTCTCCCACCTGGTGTTCCAGAAGACGGTCTCGTACCCCCCCGACCACGCCCCCGAGGGCTACGAGCACTACCACCCCGAGGACTAGCGGGGCCGTCGCGTCTGCGGCGGGAAACACGAGGAGGCGGGCCGCGCCGGTGGCCGGACCGTCTGGAAACAGGAACCCGAAATCTACAAACGGTAGAGAGGTCACCGATGCCATACGATGAGGTTGTGAAATCCAACCAGGGCCAGGCCAAGGCCGAGATCTACAGCGAAGACCTGGTACAGTCCCGGGAGTTCCGGGAGGACTACGAGAAGCGCAAGGGCGTGGTGAAGGCCGAGGAGATGCCCTGGGAGGACTCCCCCCACGGCAAGCTCAAGCACATCATCCACGAGAAGATGAACACCCGCGAGTGTGCCCTCGACATGTACCAGCTATTCCTCGACGGCGCCGGCCGCTCGGGAAAACACCGGCACATGTCCGAAGAGGTGTTCTACGTGCTCGAGGGCAAGGGCTACGACCTGCACTGGGACGTGGACTTCGAGCTGGACGACAAGTACCACTGGAAGTGGAGCGAAGAGCCGAAGAAGTTCGAGTGGGAGGAGGGCGACTTCGTCTACATCCCGCCGTACACCACCCATCAGCACTTCAACAGCGACCCGCAGAACCCGGCGCGGCTGCTCAGCGCCACCAGCCGGCTGATCAAGGCCCTGGGCTTCGACTGGCTCGAGCAGGTGGAGGAGGCGCCGGGGAGGTAGGGGCGGCGGCGCGGGGCAGCCCATGGGGTCGCTTCTGGGACCGGAGTCGGTGGTCCGGGTCGGACTGGACGACCCGGACGTGCGCGGGGCTGCGGTCGCCTTGCCCGACCGGGGCGATTGGGTCGCCCGGCTGGCGCGTGGGGCGGAAGGGGGGGCGTTCGACCCCGCCGCTCTGGCCGAGGCGCCCCCCGAGGTCCTCGGCTACCGGGCGATCTGGTGCGCGACCCGCTACGTACACTACGGCCTGCCCTGGGACATCACCGGGTTGCGGCTCGAGAGCCGCGACCCAGGTGCCGGGTCCCGGCCCTGGATCGTCCTGGTCCACGGCGGGTCTGCGAATTTCTATGAGTTCTTCGTCACGCCCCGCAACGCCCCGGGCCTGGGCCAGTTCCTCGCGCAACGGCAAAACGTGCTGCTGGTCACGATCCCCGGGAACTACCGGCCCGGCGGCTGGACCCAGTGCGCGGAGGCGCGGGCTCCCCAGTACCTGCTCGACCAGGACCTTCCCCCGGAGGAGGTGGCGCTGCGCAACGCGGTCTACACCAACGCCCTGGTGTTCGCCGGGCTGAAGGACCTGATCCGCGAACACCTGGACGGAGACGTACTCGTCGTCGGCCACTCGACGGGGGGAGAACTCGCCTTTCTCGCCGCCGGCGATGGGGACCTGGGGCCACGTTGCGGGGGACGCTTCCTGGGCTGGGGCAGCGGGGGCCCCTCCCACTGGCGCAGGGACTGGGAACGGGCCACGGGGCGGAGGGAGCGGAAGCTGCGGGAGCTGGCGGCCTACCCGTTGGTCTCGCGCTTGCGTACCCGGGGCGCCGCGGAGTACGCGCGCTCCGGCTACGTCGGAGAGCTCAACCCCTGTGACGGCGCCACGGACCTGGAACGGTCGGCCGACTGGCTGGCCCGGGAAGCGCGGCGGCGCCCGAACTTCAAGCAGGTGCTGCAGGACGTGGAGCACGGCGCGGTTGTCGAACTGCGGGAGCGGTTCGAGGGGGAACTCCGCACAGCCATTGCAGTCGCTCCCGGCGCCATGGATGGGGAAGCCGTGGTCCGCGACCTCCTGGCTCCCGCGCCGGAGCCGGTGGTCCCCTGGGCCCGCATGGCGTGGGTGGTGGGGCGGGCCGACCGGGGGCACTGGAATGAGGGTGCGGAGCACCTTGCCCGGGAGCGGTTCGTGCGGGACCGGTTCGCCACGTCGTGGCCGGGCGTGTCTGCGAAGGTGCTGCTGATCGACGCCCCCTTGACCCACTACGGGCATGTGGAAGCCCCCGCTGCCCTCGCCTCCATCCTGCATCGGGCCGTCGCGTGGCTCGTCGCCTGACCCGGGACCGGTGAGGCCCGGCGATGGCCATCTATCCCCTGCTCTTCCTCGCGGTGTGCTGCCAGACCTGCAACAAGGGCAGCCGCCTGTTGATCGCCCTGTTCGCCATCGCCCTGGGCGCGAGCACGTTCTGGATCGGGGTGCTCATCGCCCTGTACGGTTTCTTCCCGGCGTTCCTCGCCATCTACGCGGGGCGGTTGTCGGATCGCTTCGGGCCCCGTCTGCCCATGGTGTTGGGGGCGTTCGGCGTGGGGCTCGGCCTGTGGTTGCCATGGGCACTGGGGAGCCTGCCGGCACTGTTTGCCTCCGCGGCGCTCATCGGGGCCGCGTTCGTCTTCTTCCAGGTCTCCCTGCAGAATCTGATGGGTTCCCTCGGTGAGCGCACCGAACGGGCGAGCAACTACAGCCAGTTGAGCCTGGCGGCCGCGGTCTCCAGTTTTCTTGCCCCGGTGCTGACGGGGTTCTGGATCGACCGCTACGGGTACACCACGACCTACGGCATCTTGGGAACCCTCGCGGTCGTCACCGGCGTTGGCCTTCTCGTCCTGCCCTTCGTCCCTGGCCGGGGAAGCCGCAAACAGCGCTCCGGGAAGGGGCAAGGCCTCGGCGGCCTGCTGCAGGACGCCGACCTGCGGCGCACCCTGGTGGTCAGTGGCGTGGTGGTCACCGGAGTTCACCTGTACAGCTTCTACTTTCCCATCTACGGCCACGAGATCGGGTTCTCCGCCTCCCGCATCGGCGTGGTGATGGGCAGCTACGCCGTAGCGGCGTTCATCGTGCGGATGGTCATGCCGGCGGTCGTCAGGGTCTACTCCGAGGGCCGGGTGCTGACCCACAGCCTGTGGGTGAGCGGTCTCGCGTTCTTCCTGTTCCCCTTCTTTAGAGACCTGTATACGCTCACGGCGCTCTCCTTCCTGTTGGGCCTGGGCCTGGGGTGCGGCCAGCCCCTGTCCATCCTGATGACCTTCAACAGCTCGCCGGAAGGCCGCTCCGGAGAAGTGCTCGGCGTGCGGCTGACCGCCAACAAGGGGATCCAGGTTGCGGTCCCGGTGCTGTTCGGAAGCATGGGGGCCGCGTTCGGACTGTTTCCCGTCTTCTGGGCCAACGCCGGGCTGCTCCTCTTGGGCGGAGGGATCAGTGTGAGGCGCAGGACGCGTGATCCCGGGGAAACACCGGAGGGGGAAGGTGCCCCCTGACCGCCGACCCCAAAGCACGTTTCTCACAGAGGACACAGAGACGTTCAAGTCATGGCGGCGATTTCCTCTGTGGTCTCCGTGTGCTCAAGGGAGCGAAGCGAGCGGGTGAGAAACAGACGTGACCATCATTGTTTGCAGGCCTCGTTGTCGACCTGAGTGGCCGCGTCGGGCCCAGGGAACGGGATCGGGGGCCGGCGCCACCTGACGACGAACCACCTGTTGCGCTGTTGGATTCGGCGCCGGTCCGGACGAGACTCAGGGTAACTCGATGGAACGTTCTGGTTGAGCAGAGGAGAGAGAACATGCCGGACACCGTGAGCAGCCTGAAGCGCAAACTGGCCCTCGCCTATCAGATCCTCTACCAGGAAGGGCTCGCCAGGGAGGATACCCTCGGACACGCGAGCGTGCGCCTGCCCGGGGAGTCTCTCTGCTACGTAAAGCCCTGGGGAGTGGGGTTCGAGGAGGTGACTCCCGAGTGCCTCCTGTCCATGGACCTGGAGGGCAACAAGGTGGGGGGAGGGGAGGGGCGCTTGCACTCGGAGATGCCGCTCCACAGCGAGATCTATAGGGCGCGCCCCGACGTCAACTGTGTGATCCACATCCACCCCTTCCATGCCACGCTGCTCTCGAGCGTGTGGCGTGGGGGGCTGCGCATCGTCAACCAGAACACCCAGATCTTTGCCGCCGGCGTCGCAATGTATGCTTCCTCCGAGTTGATCCGCTCCGTGGAAACCGGGCGCGCGGTTGCCGAGGCGCTGGGCGCTGGCAACGCACTGCTCATGAAGAATCACGGCATCGTGGTGGCCGGGCAGAGTCTCGAACAGACCCTGGTGCTGGCCGTCCAGTTGGAGAAAGCGGCGTTGACGCACCTCACCCTGGCTCCTTTCCGGGAGGTCAGCGAGATCCCCACCCCGGTGGCCACCCGCTGGGCAGAGGAGTTGATGCGCCCGGTCCACTGTACGAACAAGTTCGAGTACTGGTGCCGCAAGCTGCAGCGGGAGGGAGTCGGCGCCTATCGCGGCTGAAGCAGGTCCCGCAGTGGGCAGCTGCAGATCTCCCGCTGTCCTGTAACCCAACCCTGGGACTCCCACGGGGGCCGTCTGGTCCCTGCTGGCCGTGTCCCCCTTGCCGTGTGGCGCCGGATAGCGGCCTAGCGCGGCGGAGAGTCGACCTGGCGATGGGAGAACTGCTCGCCCTGCTGGCGTTGGTGATGTACTCGACGAACGTCATCGTCACCAAGATCGCTTCGGACAAACTGGATCTGAATCTGGGTTTCACGATCTCCGTGGCCGTCAACGTGGTGTGCGGCGGGGGGGTGCTGCTGGTGCAACAGGCCTTGCGTGAGGCCCCGATGGGGTGGCACCCGGAGGCCTTTGGCTGGTTTCTGCTGGCCGGGGTGTTCTCCACCTTTCTCGGGCGGTGGTTGTTCTTTCACGCGGTAGCCGTCCTCGGACCGGCCAAATCCAGTGCCTTCCAGGTGAGCAACCCCATGTTCACCGTGGTCATCGCGTGGATCTTTCTGGGCGAGACGTTGGGCGCTTCCAGCCTGATGGCCATCGGGGTGACAGTGGTGGGACTCCTGCTGGTGAGTTACGTGCCCGGGATGTTCTCCCGTACCCCGGTGGCGGCCGTTCCGCCGGGGGCGGGGGGCGAGGCGGCAGCCCTGGTGGCTCTCCCCCCGAACCACTGGGCGGCGACGGTGCGGGGCGCGGCGCGTTCCGGTGTCGCCCTTGCCCTGTTCAGCGCGGCGTCCTACTCCGTCTCGAACGTCCTGCGAGGCGCCGCCGTCCGCAGTTGGAACGAGCCGATCCTTGGCGCCACCCTGGGGGCGCTGGTTGGGATGACGTGCCACCTGGTGGCCAACCGGAGGAAACTGCAACGCAGCTGGTCCATGCTCGGGGCGTCGCGGCGAGACGGGCTTCTGCTCTACGTGTTGATCGGGCTGTTGACGATCACGGCGCAAGTCAGTTCGATCAGTTCCATGCACTACATCCCCGTTTCAATCTCCAACATGATCACCATGTCGATGCCGGTGCTGGTGACGCCGGCCAGCTACTTCTTGTTGAAGAACAAGGAAAACCTGAGACCGCACACGGTGGTGGGCATCCTGCTGGTGCTGGCTGGCATCACCATGGTGGTGCTGAGGTAGTCTTTGTCCGAAAGGAATACGGCCGCCGCGTCCATCTGGAACTGCAAACAGACGAACATCCCGCAACTGATTCTTCATGCCTGACGGCACCCCCAGCCATGCGCCGGGGGCGGTCGGGCACCCCTGCAGACAGCTTGGTTCTTTACGGACCAGCGGAGGAGCGCACAGCTGGCCGGGTGTCCGGCCTCGGCGGGGCCCTTGCTTCGGCGCGACCCCTCGTTGGGTTTCCCCATCTCTAAGAAGGTCTCGGGAACCGCCCCGATGTCCCTTGACAGGGGGAGGGACGTCGATGTAGTCATACGTGTAATGATTACACGTTACATGATAAGGAGGTCCCGTGGAGGGGGCTGGCGGGTCCAGGTCGAAAGCCGAACAGCTGACCCTGAGTAGCTACGTGAAGCTGCTGCGAGCGGCGGAGAGTGTTTCTGCGCGAGCTCACCGGCACCTCAACCGGGAAAAGCTGTCCTTCAGCCAGTTCGGTGTCCTCGAGGCGCTCTACCATCTCGGCCCCCTGGTTCAGCGGGACCTGGCGACGAAGCTGCTCAAGAGCGCACGCAACATCACCATGGTGGTGGACAATCTGGAGAAACGGGGCCTGGTCCGTCGGGTGCGCAGCGAAACCGATCGACGGTTCACCCACATCCACATGACCCCGGAGGGGCGGCTTCTCTTCGAGAAGGTCTTTCCCCGCCACGTGGCAGGTATTCTGGAGGAGATGCGGGTGCTTTCCCCCCGGGAGTTGGAGGAGTTGGGGGAGTTTTGCCGCAGGCTGGGAAGACAGCCGGAGCGCGGCGACCCGTGAGACCTGGCACCGAACGTCGATGCGTCTCCCCCGGTTCGACCAGGCAACCCACCAGGGGCACTCGGCGTGAACGGCCAGGAGGAGGAGCGGTGCCATGAGACTGGAAGGATTCACCCCCTTTGATGAGGTCGCGGCTGCCCTCTACGGGCAACGCCGGTGGTGGCTCGGGATCACCCTGGGTGACATGTTCGACAAGGCTTCCGACCTGTATCCGGGGAGGGAAGCCCTGGTGGGGTCCGGGCAACGCTATACCTACGCCGACCTGCGGCGCCTGGTGGATACCCTGGCCTTCCATTTCCTCCAACAGGGTTTTCGCGCCGGGGATCGCGTCCTGCTCCAACTCCCCAACTGGCCCGAGTTCGTGGTGTCGTACTTCGCCCTGCAGAAGGCAGGGTTGGTCCCGGTCCTCCTGACCGTCAACCACAGCGCCCGGGAGCTCTCCCACCTCGCCCAACTGACCGAACCCCGGGGTTGGATTCTTCCCACCGGCTACCGGAACACCCCGGACTACGAGCCCCTGGCGCGGCAGATCCGAGGGGAGTGCCCGACTCTCGAACACACCATCTTCGTCGGCCCCGAGCCCCGGGGATCGGGCTTGTGGTTCGGGGACCTGTTGCGACCGACGGCACCTCCTGCCGAGGTCCGGGAAACCCTCGAACGCGCCCGACCCGACCCGGGGGACGTCTGCCAGCTCCTGCCCTCGGGAGGAACCACCGGCCTTCCGAAATGCGCTCCGCGGACCCACAACGACTACCTCGTCAACGTCGAGTACAAGTCGCGGGCCTGGGACGTGAACGTAACCGACACCTGTCTGGTGACGTCCACCGTCGGCCACAACCTGGCCCTCCTGGTATGCGTGACGGCCCCCGTCTTCCACGGGGCCAAGATCGTGCTCGCCGACTCCACCTACCCCGAGGACCTGTGCCGGGCGATCCAGGAGGAGCGGGTCACCTGTGCGGGTTTCGTGCCGACCCTCATCAGCCGGCTGGTGAGCCACGAACATCTGGCCGAGTACGACCTCTCTTCACTCCAGAGGGTTTACGTGGGGGCCGCCAACAGCCCCCCGGACCTGGTCCGCAGCGTGGAGGAGAAGCTCGGCTGCCGCTACGTCAACGCCTTCGGCATGGTCGAGGGCCCCTGTTCCCAGACCCGCCCGGAAGACCCCCTGGAGGTCCGCTGCCAGACCATCGGGCGCCCGGTGTGCCCCTACGACGGGTTTCGCACCCTGGACCCAGCGGGACACCCCACGCCGCCGGGAGTGGAAGGCGAGCTGGCGGCCCGGGGTCCGGGAATCTTCACCGGGTACTTCCGCAACCCCCAGGCGAACCAGACGGCGTTCACCCCCGACGGGTATTTCCGTACCGGCGACCTGGCCGTCATCGAAGAGACCGGGCGCATCCGCATCACCGGCCGGATCAAGGACATCATCATCCGCGGGGGCGAGAACATCGCGGCCCGGGACGTGGAGGATCTCATCTCGAGCCACCCCGGGGTCGAGTACGTCGCGGTGACCGGGATGCCCGACCCGGACCTGGGAGAGCAGGTGTGCGCCTACGTCACCAGGGCCGGCGGGACCGTGCTGACCGCGGCCGAACTGATCGCCCACCTCCAGAACCTGGGTACGGCAAAGGCCCTGCTGCCCGCCAGGATCGAGTTCGTGGAGAAGATCCCCCTTACCGCCGCGGGCAAGGCGGACAAAAAGCAGCTCCGCGCGGATATCGAGCGCAAATTGGCCGCGGAAGGTGGCGCCGCGCAGCGTTGATGCACCGGCATGCTCCCGCGGGAGCGCCGTTCGAGGAGGGATCGGTCCATGGCCGTCACGTCCGAGATCCAGGGGAAGGTCGCCCACATCACGATCGACCGGCAAAACTACCTCAACGCCTTGAACCGGGAGGTCTTCGAGGAGCTCCAAGCCCTCTGGGTGGGGTTGGAGGCGGATCGGGACATCACCGTGGTGGTGCTCACCGGTGCCGGGGAAAAGGCCTTCGTGGCGGGTGCCGACGTGGGGGAACTGCTGGCCGCGGGTGCGCGGCGCCCGGAGTTGGTCCGCAGGGGGCAGGAGTTCTTCCTCGATATCCACCGCTCCGCCAAGGTGGTCATCGCCGCGGTCAACGGGTACGCCTTGGGCGGAGGGTGCGAGCTGGCTCTCGCCTGCGACCTTCGACTCGCCTCGGAATCTGCGAAATTCGGACTCCCGGAAGGCAAGCTCGGGGTCATGCCGGGATACGGGGGCACGCAGTTGCTGGCACGGCTGATCGGGCCGGGCCGGGCCAAATTCCTGCTGTTCTCGGGGGAGATGGTCTCAGCCCGGGAGGCTTGGGAGCTCGGCCTCGTGGAGAAGGTCTACCCCTCCACAACCTTCCGCAAGGAGGTGGGCGACCTCGCCCAACGCATCTCCCGCCACGGGCCCCTGGCCCTCCAGGCGGTCAAGCGGGCGGTGAACCGCGGCCTGGAGAGGCCCTTGGAAGATGCCCTGGAGATAGAGTCCGAGGAGTATCGAGGGGTGGCTCTGTCCCAGGATGCCGAAAACGGTCTGGCAGCGTTTCTGGAGAAGAAGCCGGTGGTCTTCACGGGAACCTGAGTTTCTTACTTCCTACCACAGAAGGAATCTGGAGGCGATCATCCGATGGGCTACGAAAAGCTGTTCTCCCCGATCAAGCTGCGCAACCTGACCCTCCCCAACCGGATCATGCGTACGTCGATGGTTTCCGGGCTGGCCACCGAGGATGGCCACGTCACCCCGGAGCTCAAGGCGAGATATCAGCGTGAGGCCCGTGGCGGTGTGGGCTCCATCGTGGTCGAGGCGGCCGTGGTGCTGCCCTCGCGGAGCTCCTACAACCTTCGCATCAGCGATGACTCCTGTACGGAGGAGCTGAGGGAGCTGGTGGAGGCCGTGCGGGAAGCGAATCCGCAAACCCGCATGGGCATCCAGATCATGCACTTCCTGAAGATTGCGAAGAGTGGTTGGCGGCAGAAGGTGACCGATTTCAAGCCGGAAGACCTGCCGGTCATCGTGGAGCAGCACGTGGCGGCGGCCCGCAGGGCCGTCGCCGCGGGATTCGACTTCATCGAACTCCACATGGCCCACGCCTACACCCTCTCCTCGTTCCTGTCCCTGACGAACGGGAGGACCGACGCATACGGCGGGTCCCTGAAGAACCGGATGCGGCTCCCGATCCAGGTGTACCAGGCGGTGCGCGGTGCGGTGGGAGAGGACTACCCCCTGGGGGTCCGGATCAACGGAGAGGACTTCACGATCAAGGGCACGACCCTGCTCCAGAGCAGGCCCATCGCCCGGAAGCTCGCCGAGTTGGGGGCGGACTTCATCAGTGTCTCGGCTGGGAGCCGTTTCGAGGACGCGCCACCGCCTCCCCCGGACACTCCGCCGGATCCGATGTCGGGCTACAGCGGGCATCGGATGAGCCCGGACTGGTGGTTCCCGGACCTGACCCACGTATACCTGGCAGACCCCATCCGGGAGGAAGTCCGCAACGCCGGCTACGACGTGCCGATCGTCACCGCTGGGAAGATCCGGACCCCGCAACAGGCGGAGGGGATCCTGGAAGCCGGCAAGGCCGATCTGGTCGGGTTGTGCCGCGCCTTGCTCTGCGACCCGGACTGGCCGGTGAAGGCGGAAGGAGACAGGGCCAAGGAGATCGTCCTGTGCACCGCATGCAACTGGTGCCTGGAGTCGGATTCCCGGATGGAGAAGGTCAACTGCTCACGGTGGCCGGAGGGGGAACTGAACGCGCCGTCCCCGTGGCAGCGGAACCGGGCGCGCCCCAGCGCCATCGGGAAAGAGGTCGAGGCGGCACCGGATGAGTGAGGCCGCGGGTCGGGCGGGGCCCCGGAGGGTTCCGGGGCCTGAGGAAGCTCGTGTGCCGCGTCCGGATGGGGTGCCGGCTGCGGAATCATCAACGTCATTACAGGAAGGAGGCAAGGGATGAAGATTCAAAAGATCGGCGCACTTGGGGCAGGCCAGATGGGAGTCGGGGTCATCCAGGTCTTTGCGCAAGCCGGCTATGAGGTGGTAGCCGTGAGCCGCCGCGAAGAAAGCCTCCAGAAGGCGGTCCGCACCATCGACAAGCGGCTGTCGGGGCGCGTGGAGAAGGGCAAGTTGGCCCAGGATGAGAAGGACCAGATTCTGGCGCGGATTCGCACCAGCACGAAACTCGAGGCCCTCAGTGACTGCGACCTGATCGAGGAGTCCATTCCCGAAAACCTGGCACTGAAGAAGGAGGTGTTTGCCGAACTGGACCGGCTGTGCAAGCCGGAGACCATCTTCGGGACGAACACCTCCGGCCTGAGCGTCACCGACATGGCGGCAGCGACCGGCCGCGGGGATCGGCTGTTGGGCATGCACTTCCACAACCCGGCGCCGGTGATGCGCCTCCTTGAGCTGGTCAAGACCATCATGACCAGCGAAGAGACCATCGCCGCCGCGCGCCAGGTGGGGGAGACCCTGGGCAAGACCGTGGTGGTCGCACCGGATGTGGGCGGCTTCATCGTGACGCGCCTGTTCACCCCGTTCCTCCTGGGGGCCGTGCACATGCTGGAAGAGGGAATTGCCACCCGGGAAGAGATCGACGTGTCCATGAAGATGGCGGTCAATCACCCCATGGGCCCCCTCGAGGTCATCGATTTCATCGGCCTGGACACCGAACTGTCCATCGCCGAGACCCTCTACGAAGAGACCAAGGACGCGAAATACGCGCCTCCGCTGCTGCTGCGCAAGATGGTGACGGCGGGCTGGCTCGGCCGCAAGACCGGAAGGGGTTTCTACGAATACCCGGCCCACTGAGTCCGGTGGACGGCCGCGCGGAGGATCAAGCGCAGGCCGATTCGTACCATGGGGTGGTGCAACCATGAGCCTGAGACTTCAGGCATGGCAGAGCCTCCCGTGTCGTGCCGGTGACACACCGCAATGCTCCGGGGCGTGCCGCCCCCCAGACGACAAGGAGAAAGCGATGAGAAGAGTTCTGACTGGAATCGCCGCGTTCCTCGCCCTGGTGGTCGCGCCCTCGGTGTACGCTGCCACCGTAGGGGTCGGCACCATGGCCCAGGGAACGGTGAGTTTCTCGACGGGGTCGGTGCTCGCCAAGGTGATGAAAGAGAAGATGGGCATGAATGCCCGGGTCCAACCCAACTCCGGGGAGACGGTGCTGGTGCCGTTGATCAACAACGGTGAGCTCGACTTCGGCATCGCCAACGTCCTCGAAGCCGAAGATGCCTACCATGGCCAGCACGGTTTCGAGGGGCGCGCGCAGAAGAATCTGCGCATCGCCGCCGTACTCTACCCCCTGCGCACGGCGCTGTTCGTGCGCAAGGACAGCGAGTTCATGAAGACCTCCGACCTCAAGGGCAAACGGGTCACCTACGGGTTTTCCGCCATGGGTACGATCAACACCGTGATGCAGTCACTGCTCGCCAACTCGGGCCTCACCGAGGAAGACATCAAACCCGTGCTGGTGCCCAACGTGGTGAAGGGTGCGGAGCAGTTCCTGAACGGCCGTGCCGACGCCTTCTTCTTCGCCGTGGGTGCCGCGAAGGTCTCCGAGGTCAACGCCAGCATCCCCCTGCGGGCCCTCCCCATGGAGGACAGTCCCGAGGCGGTGAAGCGCTTCAACGACATCTTTCCCGGTGGCTACCTGTTCGAGGTCCCCCCTCTGCCCAACTTCGCCGGCGTGTTGAAACCGACCAAGGTGCTGGCCTACGACAACATCCTCCTCACCGGGACCCACGTGTCCAACGAGATGGCCAAGGCCGTCGCAGAAGGACTCGCCAAGTACAAGGACGATCTGGCGGCCGGTTTCCCTCTGTTCCGGGGACTCGACCCCAACCGGATCTACCTGGAGGGTACCCGGGTCCCGTTCCACCCCGGGACCGAAGAGTGGGCGAAGAGCCGCTGACGTGGGGAACGCGGGATTCTCGACATGACCTGGTTTGACCGCACCAACCGGGTGGCGCGCACCCTGTTGCGCGCCACCCTGCTCGTCGCCATCACCCTGTGGGTGACCGACGTCCCCGGCATGCTGGGGCAAGCCTACTACACGGAACAGTACCTGGCGTTGATCGCCGGGCTCTGCACCACCATGGTGTTGGTCGACGGGACCCCCAACATGGGCTCCTGGCTGCGTGCCGCCAACGGGCTGTTTACCCTGCTGGTGCTGGGGCTGTTCCTCTACGTGGCGCTCCGCTACCCGGAGCTGCAGCTGGAACTGACCATGACCCCGCCCTCCGCGGTGGTCCTGGGCATCCTGCTGATCACCGGGATCCTCGAGGCGACCCGGCGCCGCACGGGGCCGTTCCTGCCCGTCCTGCTGGCGGTGATGATGGCGCTGACCTTCGTGGGGCCCCACCTGCCGGCCGCGTTCGAGACCCGCCCGGTGAGTTTCTCCCGGCTCATCGTGTACCTGGGCCTCGACACCAACGCCCTGTTCAGCAAGATCCTGGCGATCGCCTCCATCGTCGTGGTGCCGTTCATCGTCTTCGGTTACCTGCTCAACGACTTCGGGGGCAGTGCGTTCTTCTCCCGTCTGGCCACGCGGCTGGTGGGGCGTTTCAAGGGCGGGCCGGCCAAGGTGTCGGTGGTCGGCTCGGCCATCTTCGGGATGGTGTCCGGCAGCGCGGTCGCCAACGTGGTCGCCGTCGGTTCGGTGTCGATCCCGATGATGTCCCGGGCCGGCTACCCGCGCCCGGTGGCCGCGGCGATCGAGGCGGTGAGCTCCACCGGCGGCCAGTTGATGCCGCCGATCATGGGCGCCTCCGCGTTCCTGATGGCCGAACTCCTGGAGCTCCCCTACCGGGACATCGCGATCGCCGCGATCCTGCCCGCGTTCTTCTTCTACTTCTCCCTGTTTCTCGCTGTGGACTTCGAGGCGCGGCGGCTCGATGTGGCCGGGGACCCGGAGGCGCGGCTGGAGCTGCCCGGCTCCGCCGAGACCACAGGGAGCTGGTCCCGGGAGTGGCACTTCCTGATTCCCATCGGCGTCCTCATCTATCTCCTGTTCTGGGAGAACCAGACTCCGGAGTACGCGGGCCTCCTGTCGACAGTGGCCCTGGTCCTGGCCCATCTCGCGTTTCCGCTGCGCGATTTCTGGGCGCGCGCCGTGCTGACCGCCCGGGCGCTGGTCGCCTCCATGGCCGCCATCCCCGACATCGTGCTGCTCGCCGCCGCCGCGGGGCTGATCATCGGGGTGTTGAACGTCACCGGCATCTCCTTTGCGATCACCATGCAAATGCTGGTGGTGAGCAACCACATCTTGGGCATCCTGCTTGTGCTCACCGCGATCTTGAGCCTGATCCTCGGCCTCGGCATGCCCACCATCGGCGTCTACGTGCTTCTGGCCACCCTGGCGGCGCCGGCGCTCATCGAGCTCGGCGTCCCCCAACTCGCCGCCCACATGTACGTGTTGTACTTCGGCATGCTCTCCATGATCACGCCGCCGATTGCGATCGCCTGCTTCGCCGCGGCGACGGTGGCCGGAGTGAGCCCCTGGAAGACGTCGTTTGCCGCGGTGAAGGTGGGCGCCGCGGTCTATCTGGTTCCCGTGGCGTTCGTGCTCCAGCCGGAGCTGCTGTTCATCGGCAGCGCGGGGGATACCGCGATCGCCGGTCTCCGGCTGACCATAGCGGTCGCCCTGATGACCGCCGCCTCACTGGGCTACGGGGCACGCCCCCTGTCGACTCCCCTCCGCGCCGCCGCGGTCGTGCTGGCGCTGGCCAACACCTTGCCCCTCGACCTGCTCGGGCTGAGCGCCCTTATGGGAACAGCTTCCATCGTCGGGCTCGGGGTTCTCGTTCTCGCCGTGTGGCCCCGCCGGGCTGCGCTCCCGTGAGGAACCGGACGCCGGCATCCCCCTCGGTTGACTCCACCGCCGCAACCGCGACGGGAATGCCGGCTCTTCCGAGGAAATGGGTGAAGGTGGACGTTCTACGATCTGATGGGTCCATGAAGGATAAGTCCGCAGGCCTCCCAGGGGAGGCCGAACAACGCACGGGGATGCACCCATGAGGTCTACCTTGCCACACTCGGTGTCAGCGCGAAGACGTTCCCTGTCCTATGCCTACGTCATTACGGGTGCCTGTTTTTCCATCCAGGCGATAGGCATCGGGTGCTATATCTCTTTCGGAGTCTTCTTCAATCCGATCATCGCCGAGTTTGGCTGGTCGAGGGCGATGCTGTCGGGCGCCCAGTCCCTGGCTTTCTTGTTGATGGGCTTCCTCGGCATCTTCGTCGGACGACTGAACGACAAAGTGGGGCCGCGAAGAATGATGGCCGTTACCGGCGTCTTCTTTGGCCTTGGTTACCTCCTCATGTCCCGAGTCGGTGCCGTCTGGCAGTTGTACCTTTTCTACAGTTTGGTCTTTGGGATCGGTCTCAGCGCCGTCGATGTGATCCCCTTGAGCACGACGGCCCGATGGTTCGTCAGGCGGCGGGGGATCATGACCGGCATCGTGAAGGTGGGCACCGGCGCCGGGCAACTGACGGTGCCCTTGGTGGCGAGTCTGCTGATCACCCACTACGGCTGGCGCACCGCGTACACGATCCTGGGGGTGGGGGCGCTGCTTCTGCTGGTCTCCATTGGGCAGTTGCTCCGCCGCGACCCGGCGGAGATGGGCTTGCCGGGGGATGCAGACACCCCGGCGGTTGGCAACCGGCCGCGCCCCCTTGCCCTCGGGCTGTCGGCGGACCGAGCTCTCCGCACGCGCCAGTTTTGGACTCTTTGCGGCGTCTGCCTGGCCAGCGTCTACTGCCTGCTCACGGTGATGGTGCATATCGTTCCCCACGCCCGTGACTTCATGGCCTCGCCGGCCGCCGCCGGTGTTCTCGCGACCATCGGCGGCGTGAGTATGGCGGGACGCTTCGGCGTGGGGATGGTGATCGACCGCATTGGCAGCAAACGGTCCATGCTGCTGTCCTTTGGTTTGCTGACGATCAGCCTGCTGTGGCTGCAGGCGGCCCGGGAGGCCTGGATGCTGTACGCCTTCGCGCTGATGTACGGTGTCGCCCATGGAGGGTTCTTTACCTCCTTGTCACCCATCGTGGCCGAACATTTCGGGTTGCGGGCCCATGGGACCCTGTTCGGAATGGTGACCTTCTGCGGCAATGTGGGGGGCGCTGTCGGTCCCTTTCTCGCGGGGTATATCTTCGACGTCACGGGGGCCTACCGCCTGGCCTTCTGGACCTGCGTGGGGATGAGCGTGCTCGGGCTCGCCCTGCTAGCCTCCGTGAAGCCGATCTCGGACTCGGAGATGGAGAACAACCGGGGCGTCGGTGATCGACCGACAGCCTGCGAGTGAACTCGACAGTTGCAGGAACCATGTCCCCGGTTTTTGAGGGGTGTCGAGGCGGGCAAGACTTCCCAGGGAAGGGTCCGGGTAATCTGGCAAGGCAGTGACGACGCCCGCAATCGCCAGCGTCTCAAAAACCGGGGTATTCGGTGGGGGCCTTGGAGATCGTTGCGAAAGCCGGATTCAGGTTTTTG
>JARGFW010000360.1 GCA_029211085.1 Deferrisomatales bacterium
CTGTCAAACTTCGATGGTCCCCCGGCATAGCCGGGGGGTTTCTCAACGGACTAAATGTCGGATTTTGGGCAGGCGTTTATGAAAGGCCGATAAGGTTGAATCACGGCAATCGAACCGACCCTGACAACCTGAACATCCAGTCCAGGGGCAGAGCCAACTCCCGGCGTTGAAATTCTTGGATCGCCACCCCTGGGATCCGGACGGACCGGAGAAGATGGAGAACCGAGGTCCCCCAGCCTACTTCGTTCCCACCACCACGCGGTTCCTGCCCCCCTGTTTCGCCAGGAACAGGGCCTTGTCGGCCACGTCGATCAGGGCGCTGGCGTCGCGCTCCCGGCCGACGGCCGGATACTCGGAGACACCGAGGCTGATGGTGAAGCGGAGGGTGCCGCCGTTGGCCAGTTTCAGGTTCTCGGCTTCCACTGCCATCCTCAAACGTTCCGCCAGTTGCTGCGCCTGCGCGGCGGTTGTCTTGGGCAGCAACAGGGCGAACTCCTCGCCGCCGTAGCGGGCGACCAGGTCTTCCCGGCGCACCCCGGCCTTGAGGACCTCCACCAGGCGCACCAGAGCCTCGTCCCCCGACAGGTGCCCATGGCGATCGTTCACCCCCTTGAAGTGGTCCACGTCGATCATGATGCAGGCCAGCGTCTCGCCGTGCCGCCGGGCGCGGGCCACCTCGCTGCGCAAACGCTCCTGGAAGTACCGGTGGTTGTACGCCATGGTCAGGCCGTCGGTGACCGAGAGGAGCTGGAGTTCCTGGTTCAATATCTGCAGTTGGGTGGCCATTTCGTGTAATTGCTGGTTCTGCGCCTGGAGCTGCCCGGACATGGCTTCCAGCTGTTGGTTCTGAGCTTGGAGTTGCTCGTTCTGGCACTCGGCTTGCCGGTGCTGGTCGTAGAGACTCTTCTGCAGAGCGCGAATCCGCAGCAGGCTCTTCACCCGGGCGATGAGCTCCGTGGGCTCGGGGGGCTTGCTGATAAAGTCGTCTGCGCCGGCGTCGAGACTCTTGGCCAGGTCTCCTGGTGCAGTGATCATCAGTACCGGCAGGTAGTCCCCCCACTGGGCCCGCAGGGTCTGGCACACCTCATACCCATCCAGTTCCGGCATCATGACATCGAGCAGCACCAGATCGGGGCGGCGCTTGGCGATGCTCTGCAGAGCTTCTCGACCGTCACCCGCCGTGCGGATCCGGTAGCCGTTTCCCTCCAACATGTCGGAGAACATGCGCACGACGGTGGGGCTGTCATCCACCAAGAGGATCTCGAAAGGGTCGGTTCCCTGGGGGGCCATCCCGGATTCATGCCCTTGGTCCATGACCTGGTCTCCAACTCTACCGGTTACACCTACCCCACTGGGCTTGCATCGACCATCGTGGGGCGGGTCTTGAATCAACCGTTTTGCGCAGATGAAAATCCTCGGGAGCCCTGACCAGGATCAAGGACCACACCGCCGCAGCGGCGTACCCTTCCCCAGGATGAACACAGGAGACCACGGCAGGAGGAACGAGTCGATGACCTCGGGCGAGGCAGTGCAGCGGAAGCAACCGGCGGGCGGTCCGGAGGAAGATCCCTACCGCCCCCTGCGCACGGGCCGGCGCATCTTCGTCGGGGCGTTGAGCCTGTTCTGCGTGGCGTACTACCCGATCCTCCAACTGGTGGCGTCGAGCCTGATCCCGTTGGTGGCGCTGGTCCTGGTGGGCGGTGCGGCAGGGTTCGTGGGCCGTCGCAAGACCGTGATCCTCTACGCGGTGCTGGCCTGGCTGGTGTTGGCGGCCGTGATCGTGCGGCGGGCGGCAACGGCGCGTTTCTCGCCGGAACTGATCCTGTTTGACGGCGCCCTGGCCGGCTATCCCCTGTGGAGCGTGTGGTTCGCCGAAGTGGTGCGTGTGGGAGCGAACCTGTGGAGCCTGTGGCTCGGCGCCCGCCTGGGCCGCTGGGCCCGTGGCGGCGTGGACCGCCGGGTGCGCGGTCTGTGGGCGTGGGGGCTCCGGCGCTAGTACTCTAGCGACATATCGCAACCCACCGATTCAAGTCGGGTGTGGCACCCTCCCTGCGGCGGGCAGGAAACCTGTGCTCTCGTGGATTCCTGTGCCTTTTCGCGCGACTCCGAAGTGCCGTGCCGCTGTCGCGGCAGCGGCGCAAAGGCGCCTGCCCGTTCTCCGGAAAGGCGCCACACCCGCCCCGACAGCAGGTGTCGTTGTAGTACTAGGCCTCCATTCTCAGCTGCCGTCCCGCAGGGACACTGGCGGGCCGAGGATCTCGGACCACACCACGGCCTCGCGAAGATTGACCCCGAAACGGGCGGGGCGCCGGGTCGGCGCGACCTGCACGCCCTGGGAAGCCGGCGCCGTGGTCGCCCGCGCGGGGGCCACTGGGGTCGGTTCGGGCCCCGGAGGTGCTGCCGTCTCCTGGCTCTGGACGGTGGCTTCCGGAACCCGTGACGGTTCCACCGGCCAGTTCGCCAGACCATGGGGCCCCGGCACCGTCTCCCCCGGTTCGGGCTCGGTCTTCCGGGTCGCCTCGGCGAACAGTTCCTTCCAGGAGTTTGCCGGGCGGTTCCCAGCCTGGCCTCTCTTCCCGGTGTCCACCTGCTCCGCGGCCTCCTGCAGTTTCTCCTTGAGCTTCTCCAACAGCGTGCCCAGGGGGGCTCGCCGCGGCCCGGCGCCTGGCTGTTTCGCATCCCCCTTGCGGACCTGTTTGAGGAGCGGCCGGATCACGAAGAAGTACACGAACAAGAGTCCGATGATGACGTCTTCCATGGTGCATCCTCGCCCCGGCCGCTGCCGGAGAACCCCTTCGGTAATTGAGAAAGCCCCCGGCGCTGCCCGATTTTCGGCGTTCAACGCTGGCCTTCGTAACGGCTACTTCTCCGTGTGCCCAGTCGGTTCCGACTCCCCGATCTTGCTGCGCATCTGGGTATCGGCCATCACGTTCTTCATCTTGTAGTAGTCCATGATGCCCAGGTTGCCGGCGCGGAACGCCTCGGCCATGGCCAGGGGTACCTCCGCCTCGGCCTCCACCACCTTGGCCCGCATCTCCTGCACCCGGGCCCGCATCTCCTGCTCCACCGCGAACGCCATGGCCCGGCGCTCTTCGGCTTTGGCCTGGGCGATCTTCTTGTCCGCTTCGGCACGGTCCGTCTCGAGCCCGGCGCCGATATTCTTGCCCACGTCCACGTCGGCGATGTCGATGGACAGGATCTCGAACGCCGTACCCGCGTCGAGCCCCTTCTCCAGCACCCGCTGGGAGATCGTGTCGGGGTTCTCCAGCACCTTCTTGTGGCTCTCCGCCGACCCGATGGTGGT
>JARGFW010000361.1 GCA_029211085.1 Deferrisomatales bacterium
TGCGGGCGCAGGTGGTGGCCGGGGAGGTGGCCCGGGTGGTCGTGCGGGAGCAGATGCCGCCGGGCTGGCAGTTCGTCGGTGCCGCTCCCGCCCCCGACCAAGGGCCCGACGCCGCCGGAAAACTGCGCTGGATCGTGCCCGTGAACGGGGGCCGCGCCACGGTGGCCTATGTGGTCCGCGCCCCGGCCGGTGCCCCGGAGGGCAGCGCCCACCGGTTCAGCGGGGAGGTGGTGACCGCCGGCAAGGAAGGTCGCAAGGTGGCGGTGAGAGGCGAGGAGCGGATCGACCTGGAGTACATCTACTGGGCCGACGAGGACGGGGATTTCCAGGTCGGTGATGGTGAGGTGCTCGACGCCCTGGAACGCCTCGAGACCGTGCCGGACATGGGAGTCGATACCGGCGACCTGCGCGCCCTGTGGGGGGCTGAGGAGTACGAGTGGAATCGGGACAGGGGAGGGTTTCGGGCGCTCCCGGCGGGGGGCAAGGGTGCAGGCTCTGCGGCCGAGTGACCGCCTTTCAGCCCACCCCATCCGGGAACACCCGCTCGACCAGCTGATCGAGGGTCAGACGCTGCTGGAGTTCCTCCCGGGCGGCCTCGGGATCGTAGCTTTCGGTCCGTTCCAGCAGGTCTTCCGCGCGATCCAGGGCCTGCTCCACGGCCAGGCGGTCCAGTTCGGGCCAGGGCAGTGCGCGAAACCAGGCCACCTGCAACTCCTCGTCCAGATACGCCACGGCCAGCCGTTCCTGGGTGGCCAGACGGCCCAGCAGTTGCCGGTCCTCCTCCGCGGCCACGTCGAAGTAGCTCTCCCCCCCCAGTTCCCCCACCCCGTCCTGTCCGCACAGAAACAACAGACACAGCACCGGCCCGGTGGCGGTGTCTTCCACCAGCCAGCCCAGGTGCACCGCGGCTTCAGCCGCCCGCAGGCCCTCGGCCAGATCGCGGTTGGTCTTCACCAGCAGCACGGCTTCGGGGCCGGAACCCAGGTCCATCTCCAAGCACAGGACTGCAAAGGCCTGATCCTTGAGGTACGCCTGGAACGCTTCGTCCACCTGCATGGGACCTCCTTCAACTCCCCGGGGAGGCCGGCTCGGCCAGCCCCCGGCTCAAGAGTTGGGTAAAACGGGTCGAATGGGAGAGGCACAACAGATGTCCGGCTCCGGCCACCAGATGCAGTCGCCCCCGGGGCAACCCACGGGCCAGGGCCCTCAGGTGGGACGGCGGTGCCAGCCAATCATGGTTGCCGCCAATGACCCGGGCGGGCAGGTCCAACTGCCCCAGGAACGGGGTCAGGTCCAAGGCGGTCAGGCCCAGGTACAGGCTCTGCATGGTGGGCCGGTGAGCCCGGCGCACCATGTCGGCGACCTCGTCTCGGCGGCTGCCGGGCAGCAGCCGCGTGCAACTCCAGGCGACCGTACCCTGGAACAGCTCCATGGCGGCGCGCCCCCCCAGGCCGGCAAACACCCGCCCGACCCAGCGGCGGCCGCCCCGTCCCCAGCAGGCAGAGGAACAGCACAGGATCAGGCTCCGCACCCGCTGCGGATGTCGCAGGGCCAGCAACAGGGCGATGGACCCGCCCATGGAGTATCCCATGACCGCCGCTGGCCCGACTCCCTGGTCGGTCAGCCACGTCGCCACCCAGTCTGCATAGGCCGCCGGCGAACGGTGTTCGCGCGGCAGGGGTGGCTGGCGGCCGAACCCGGGGAGGTCTGGGGCCAGAACCTGGCCTCGTTTTTGCAGAGCGCCCGACTGGAGGGCCCACATGCGGTGGTCCACCCCCAGGCCGTGCAGGAGTAGGATTGGACACTCAACCATGAGCCGAATCGCCCCTCAAACCCGCTTGCGGGCTGCCTTGCCCTGTGCCCTGGCACTACTGGGGTGGATGCTCACGGCCGCATCCACTGCCCCGCGGGTGGCCGTCGCCGGTGCGCCATCTCCCACAAACGGGCGCCTCCGGTTGGGGGATATTGCCCCAGCCTTTACCCTGCAGACCATCGATGGCGAGTCCCTCTGCCTGGGGAACTGCCTCGGCGAAAAGCCGACGCTGGTGGTGTTCTGGAGCTACTTCTGCTTCCCCTGCCAGAAGGAGATCCCAGAGATACAGCAGGTCTACCAAGACCTGGGTCAGGACCAGTTGTCGGTGATCAGCATCAGTCTGGACGGGCCAGCCTACGAGGAGAAACTGCGCCCGTTCCTGGCCAAGAATGCTATCACGTTTCCGACCGTGTACGACAACCTGACCGCGGAGTTCTTCGAGGTGGCCGAGAAGTACGGGGTGGTCGGCACCCCCACCTCGTTCCTGCTCGACGCCCAGGGGAGGGTGCGCTTCATGCACCTGGGGCGACTGGATCCGGACACCCTCAAGGGGTTGGTGCGCAGCGCCCGAGAGCAGGCATTCTGTTCCGAAATCACCAAACCCACTCCCCAGTAGCCCCGCCTCCTGGCGTCCCCCCCCTCCTGGCGGCCCCACCTCCTTGACACCCCACGGGCCCCTGCTTAAGGTTCCCGCCCCATGGGCCGCATCGACGCGCTGCTGCAGACCTTGGTGGAGTTGGGGGGCTCGGACCTGCATTTGAGCGCCGAGGCGCCGCCGGTGTTTCGGGTCGGCGGCGTGTTGCAGCGCGCCCGGCACCGGGACATCTCCGCCGCAGACGTGCCGGATCTACTCTACGAGATTCTCTCCGACGACGAGATCGACGGGCTCGAAACCCGCAAGGATCTGGACTTCGGCTACGGGGTCGAGGGACTCGGCCGCTTCCGCGGCAACATCTACACCCACCGCAAGGGCATGGCCGCCTCGTTCCGTTGGATTCCCGCTGCGCCGCCGACCCTGGAGCAGCTGGGCATGCCTCCGGTGGCGGAGTCCCTGGGCCTGGCGCAGCGCGGGCTGGTGGTGGTGACGGGACCCACTGACAGCGGCAAGAGCACCACCCTGGCGGCCATGATCCACCGCCGCAACCTGGAGCGCACCGACCACATCATCACCCTGGAGGATCCCCTGTAGTTCCTCCACGACGACATCAAGTGCCTGATCCACCAACGGGAGAGGGGAAGGCACGCCAACTCCTTTTCTTCCTCCCCGCGCAAAGACACCAATGTGCTGCTGGTGGGGGAGATGCGCGACAAGGAGACCATCGGCCGGGCCATGACCGCCGCCGAGATCTTACCGTGCTCGGCACCTTGCACACCCAGAGCGCCGCCAAGACGGTCGAGTCGCGCTGTTCCGCCAGGGCCCCGGTCAAGGCCTCGGAGCTGAGGGCGCGGCGCGCCACGAGGATGGATCCTAG
>JARGFW010000067.1 GCA_029211085.1 Deferrisomatales bacterium
GTAGAACTGCTCCCCCCACGAGGTGGCGTACACTGCGCCGAGTTCGCGCACTGCCTCCCCGGTCAGACCCATGTTGGGGATCACCAGCAGGCGGGTGGGGCGGGGGGGCTCCAACAGCGCTTCCAACGGCGGCTGGAGTCGTTGGCCCTCGGTGACGAACGCGAGCACCTCCTGGGCCAGGCCCTCCACCGTCGCGGCGGATACGTGTTGGTCCACGCTGCGGGAGGAGACGCGGGTGCTCGGCCCCAGCAGGCCGTTCCGGCAGGCCCACACCAGGAGTTCCGCCACGTCGGGGGAGGTGTGCAGCAACTCGCCGTGGCTCTCCTCCACGTTGAGGGGGGTGACCCGACCGCGAAACAACTGCCACGGACACTCGCCATCGGGCAGGGGTTCCTGGTACAGGGACAGGACCGGCTCCGGCACGGCGTGACTGATCAGATGCACCGTCTCGATCTTGTGCGGGGCCCGGCGGTAGATGGTTTGCAGCTTGCGACCGAGGATGGTGAGGTCGCGGGGGGTGATGCGTTGACTCTCGCCGCACTGGTCGAGCACGGTCCGAATGCGCTTGTAGGTGCGCAGGAAGTAGCGGTCGACCTCCTGCCCGAGCCCCCGCAGTAGCTCGAAGTGCCACTGCTGGAACTCGTTGAGGTGGCGTACCCGCCGCGCGCCCCAGCCCCATTCCTGCACATAGGCGGCCAACACCGCTGCGCTGGGGTCACCCTGCGCGGCGGGCTCCAACTGGTCTGGCTCCAAGCGCACTCCCGTCTTCAGGTAGAAACAACGGGCCAGCAGGTCTTCGGTGGCGGTGTCGTGCATGCCGCGGTAGTGTGCCAGTACCTCGTCGAACAGCACCCGATACGGATCCGGGCGCTCGTCCGCGAGTACCTGTTCCTTGACGATCTCACACAGGGGGCGGTTGGACTCGGTGTGCACCGCCTTCTCCAGCAGCCCCAGCTTGAGGGCGGACTTGAACGGCGATTTCCAGCCCTTGACGATCTGCCACACCGCGGCGCCGAACAGTTCGCCCAGGGGCACGGTGGCCACCCAGCCCAGATCCACGTACTCGTCGGTGGCGAAGATGGGGTCGCGGTGCAGCCGCTCCACATGGTCGCGGTAGGCTTCCGGAGAGCTGTCGGGGGGCACCAGCCACCAGAACGGGTGGCGCCCCGCCAGGTGCACGCCGGTGCGGTAGAACTCCTCCTTGAGCAGCGCGCCCATGGCCGAGCCGCACCCCTCCACGTCGGTGTCGCCAAAGTCGTTGTCGGCGATGCGCCCGGTGGCTTGCAGGAACAGGTGGATCTCGAGCCCCGAGTGCTCGCTGAGCCAAGCCTCCACCGCCTGCACCTTCTCCCGGTAGTGTCGCAGGGTGATCCCCGGTGTGATGCCCCGGTTGTGGCACACCCACACGTCCAGGTCGGAATCGGCGGTGAAGCCGATGGTGCCGACGCTGCCCATCACCGCCACCAGATCGATCACCGGGCTGAGTACCCCGGTGCGCCGCACCCTGGCGCCGGGGAACAGCCGTTGCACCAGGCTGAGTTCGGTGTTGGTGGGGGAGTAGCCGGTGATCCCCACCGGGCAGCCGTCGGCGTCCACGAACCCGGGCAGCCCCGGCTGGTTGACGTGGAGCAGAAACGGCAAGAGATGCAGGGCATCGCGGCCACGGGTGCCCACCTGTTGCTCCAGGGTCTGTCGACGCCTGCGCATGTAGCGAGCCATGGCCTGCTCCGCAGTCTGGGCAGCGTCGGCTAGCGGGCTGGCGGCCGGTGCAGTGGAGGCATCCGCCCGGTCGGAGCGGAACAGGATCTCGCGGAGAGTGGCCAACGGTTCCTCGGGTCAGCGGTAGCGGAGACGTCCGTTACCCATCGGCAGGGTGGCGGTTCAAGATGAGGGTACGGCGCATCTTGGCAGCAGCGTCCGGGGGGTGAGCGTTGGGCGGGGCGGTGCTACAGTGTGGTCGTGGAACGCATGCAGCCTCGCCTGCATCCAATCAATGGTCGGGCAAGGGGAACCTCTGCCCGAAGAGGGAGGATCACCGTGGAAAGACGTGTCGTGCCGTTGCTGATGTACCTGTTGCTGGCGACCACCGGGTGGGCGATGGGTTCCAACGGCGCGGTGCCGGAGCGGGCCGCTCGAACCTCGATGCAGTTGATCGCCGCCGCGGTGGAGGCGGGGGAGATCGATGCGGATACCGCGGTGGAGTATCAGGTGTACTCGGTGAAGGCCGATGACAAACTGCCCGAGCGCTACCGGGGAGGGCGGCCAATGAAAGACGCCACTGGGGTGCTGCGCCAGGCCCGCGCTCGCTACCCCGAGCTCAGATCCGATGTCCAGGAGCGCCTGCGACCCTACCTTTACCCGGAGGGACGATGATGAGCCGCGTTCGCTGGACTGCCCTGATTGCCGCTGCTGCGCTGCTGGGCGTGGCGCATCCGGTCGCGGCCGGCAGCACCCGGTTCGAGGAACGCCTGCAGCGGGCGGTCGCATCCGGAGCTGTGGATCCCCAGAGGGCAGACCTGTACCGCCTGTTACGACTGCGAGCGGCCGAACGCCTGCCTGAGGTGCTGCGCGAGGCGCAGGGCCCCGCGGCTCGATCGGCGCAGCGCCCTTTGGGGGCCGAGCGGCCGAGCCGCGACGGCACGGCGGAGATGCGCTTGCTGCGGGCCCGCTTGGCGCAGGCTTCGGCCGCCATCCGGGCCGAGGCGGAGCACTATCTGTCCGCGGCGCCGGCGGCAACGGAGCGGCCGGCCGCAGCCCGCGTAGCGGGCAAGACCGGGGGCAAGACCCTGCTCAACCGGGTGGTCACCGACAACTTCTCGGTGGAGTGGGGCAGCGAACTGACCAACGAGAACGGTACCTCTCCGGCAGCCGATACAGGCCCTGCGTTTTCGGGCGACCCGGCGGTGGGGGGCAACGGCGTGCCCGACGTGGTGGAGCGCTGGGCGGGCTACCTGGAGGCCAGCTTCGGAGTGGTTGCCGGGATGGGCTTTGAGGATCCCTTGGTGAGTTCCAGTCTGGTGCCTGTGTACCTGGGCAACTCCGACCCGGACCGCATCGAAGACGACATCAACAGCTCCCGGTACTTCGGTTTTACCGATCAAGTGGGCAACCAGGTGCCCTATTTGGTGGTCAACAACGACTTCAGGGCTCTACTCGGTTTGACCGGCGTGACCGCGATTCAACAGTTCATGAAGGTTACGGCCGCCCACGAGTTCTTCCATGTATTCCATTGGCTGTACGACTCAACCCAGACCGAAGCTGAAATTGACGAGGATATCTGGTGGTGGGAGGCGAGCGCGACATGGATGGAGGATGAAGTGTTCGACAGCATCGATGACTACTTCGGTTGGTTTGATGGCACCTACGTAGACCCTGGCTGGGCAGAACTGGCGGAGGAGGGGCTGGCTCCAGATTACACAGATACCACCTATGCGGCCCGGGCCTATGGTGGCGTCATCTTCGCCAAGTACCTCGCGGAGCACGTGGGGGGCCGCGACAGCATGGGGAAGATGTGGAACCGTATCCGTGGTGGCACGCGCGTGCTCGCGGCTTTCGACGCCTACGCGGTGAGTCGGGGCTTCGACGGTCTGGAGCACCTGTTCGTGGGGTTCGTGGGAGCCAACGCGGTGATGGACTACGAGGAGGGGGCACACTACGGTCAGGTGTCTGCACCGTCGCCCGCGTCGGGCTCGACAGCGCCAGTGTCCTATCTGGGCGCCTCCTACCGCAGCCGCCCCCCCGCGCCAGCGGGAGGAGTGGAGATCTCGGTGCCCGTTGCCCCGGCCACCGACTGGGGGTTGAGCGGGGTATTGGACAGCGCGGCCGGCTTCTCCCTGGTGGTGGGGGGCCGGCTCGGCTCGGGCACCACTCCCAGCGCGCAGTTCGCCAATGTGGGGGCGCGGGACAGCGTGTTTGTGGCCGCCTCCTGGCTGACGAAGGCCCCCGCGATTCCTTTCACACTCGCCGAGGCATCGTTTACCAGCCCCGATATCGACGCTCCTGCGGTGGTTGGGCTGGGTGCTCCCCTGGCCAGAGCTGGCGGTTTCGATCTGAGTTGGACTCCACCGGCGGATTTCGACGTGGCGGGGTACGTGGTTAATTGGGAATCAAGGGCTCCAGCGGGTGACGCAGGGTACCGAACGTTCTTCGGTCCGGTCACGGCCGCCGAGTTGCGGGGACTGACGCCGGGGACCTACGACCTCCAGGTGTTTGCCTATGACACCGTGGGCAACGCCGATCTCGCTGCGGCGGCCACCGCCACGGTGACGGTGGCCGAACTGGGAAGCGACGCCACGGTGCCGGTCAGCGCTGCCGCCATCCCCAACGCGCTCGTCAAGGCACTGGATCTCGGCACGCCCCCACCGCCGCCGACGGGTGGTGGCGGTGGGGGCGGCGGCGGGGGGTGCTTCGTGCAGTCCCTGGGGTTCTGACCTGGCCCGGCGTTCCGGCCCTGCCCGGGCCCTCGGTGCTTCTTTGCGCAGAACCTAGGGCATCCGGCTGGGGTTTCGTCACCGGGCGCCCCACCCAATGGCAGCGCCCACCCCGGGCCCTCCACAGGTCCCGTAGACGCGACTTGCACGGTGGGTGTGGTTGTCCAGGTCATCCCGCTTGAACGCCGCGGCAGATTTCCGGTAGATTGCGTCGGCTTTGTGCAATTGCTGACATCCGGAGACGGTCGCAGTGCCCATCCTTCCCCCCCGCGCCCGCAGTTCCCTGCTTCCCCTCGCGTTGCTCTGTGGGCTGGTCCTGTGTGCGGGGCGCTTCGCCCGGGCGGCCGAGGTGGTATGGGTGTACCCGCCGCCCAACGCGCTGATCACGGAGACGCCGGTGGTGCTGCTCGGTTACGTGCTCGGCGCGCCGCAGGTGGAGTTGGAAGCCAAGGTGGTGAGCGCCGACGGCTCGACGGCCCCCCAGCGAGAAGCCCTGTATCTGTTCAAGGGGAAACTGTTTTCCGGCTCTCTGCCGCTACAGCCCGGGCGCAACAACGTGGTGGTGGGGGAGTCGGTGCTACCCCTGCTGTACCGGCCCGGTTTCGAGGGGGACCGTGAGGGTGAGTTCCGGGTGCCCCGGGCGCACGGGGTGGGGCTGGAGAACTGCAGCCCGTGCCACGGGTTCGCCCGCGGTGAACTGACCTTGAAGAAGCAACCCGAGCAACTGTGCCGGGAGTGCCACAAGGTGGGCACCGAATCCCTGCGCGGGGTGACCAAGGTCAACGCCCACACCCGGGATGTCACTCCCGACTGCCTGCGCTGCCACGACCCCCACGCTTCCTTCGAGGCGGCGCTGATGCGCAGCGCCGAGAGCCCGTGCCTGCCGTGCCACGCCGACAAGGCCGAGGAGTCGGCGCTGGCCAGCCACCCGGTGGTGGGCACCCAGCGCTGCACCCCCTGCCACGACCCCCACTCCTCGTCCTACCCGGCACTGCTCAAGGGCGAGCCACTCAGCCTGTGCCGCACCTGTCACAAAGACGTGGCCGATCCCGACCGTTATCCACGCTCCTACCACCGGCCGGTGGAGGAGGGGAAGTGCTTCGACTGCCACCGCCCCCATGACGTCCAGAACCGCGACTACCTCCGCCAACCGGTGCCGGATCTGTGTCGCAACTGCCACAAGGGGGAGGACGCCCTGGCCCACCGGGGCAAGCTGGAGGAGTGTCGGGCGTGCCACACCCCGCACCTGTCCAAGAGCAAGCACCTGCTCGCCGCCGACGTGTCCACGGTGTGTGTGAGCTGCCACGGGGTCTTTCCCGCGGGGGTAAGCAACCACCCGGCGATGCGCGAGGGCTGCGTGGCATGCCACAACCCCCACGCCGAGGCGCGCGGCGCGGTGGAGAGCGAGAAGGTCTGCGGCCGCTGCCACCGCCTGTCGGACGAGGGGTTCCGCTGGACCCACGGCGAGCTCGCCATGCCCAAGGTGAGCCAGTGCACCTTCTGCCACGAGCCCCATGTCTCCCCGTACCCGCACCTGCTGCGCGGCAAGGTGCACTACCCGCTGCAGAAGGGGGGGTGCAAGACCTGTCACGACCAGGGCTTGGACGCAGTCACCCTGAAGTACGAGGGCAGCAAGAACTGTCTGCGCTGTCACGGGCAGATCACCGGCACCTCCACCATCATGGAGGCCGACAAGGTTCACAAACCCGTCACCCAGGTGGACTGCATCGCCTGCCACAACCCCCACCTGGGCGTGCGCGACTACTTCCTGCTGGAGGAGCCGGTGGTCCTGTGCGGCTGGTGTCACGGCACCCTGCTGCGAGGGGTCGCCAAGCAGCACGGCATTTTCAAGGAAGGGGGTACGTGCTACTCCTGTCACCGGCCCCACATCAGCGACTTCCGGCCCCTGCTCAAGCGCCCCCAGACAGAGTTGTGCACCCGCTGTCATATGGCGGTGTTACCCGAGGATCCGGGCCGGCGGCGCCTGCTGCACGGCGTGGTGGAACAGGGACGGTGCTCCGGGTGTCACAACCCCCACGGTACCAACTCCGACAACCTGCTCAGCGACACCCCGGACGCCCTCTGTGCCGGCTGCCACCGGGACGTGGTGCTGGACGCGCAGGGTGCCCCCCTGGCGTACCTGCACGGGCCGGTGGGGGCGGGAAGCTGCACCGCCTGCCACGTGCTCGGGCATAGCCACCAGCAGCGCGACGACCTGTTCCTGCGCGCATCGGGCAGCCGTATCTGCGGGCTGTGCCACTCCACTCCCGAACAGCACGTGCCCCAGCGCTATCGCTCGAAGATGCGCGAGGTGCGCAACGACTGCATGGCCTGCCACGACCCCCACGGCGCCAGCAACGCATTCCTGATGAAGCCCGCGCTGTAGATCGGCTTCCGGGGCGTGGCAACCGCCCCGCAGGCTGGAGACCACTACCGGGTCCGGGCCGGCTCCACGCTGCCCAGCCCGACGCCGCCCTGCCTCCCGCCTGAATTCCCTGCAGTTTCGCCCCCCGCGGCCGATACGTTCCCTGACCCGTTGTCCACCCGTGTTGGACGAACTGCCATGTTGCTCCCCCTGCCCGAGACTTCGGCTCCCGACCGGCCCCGCCCCTGGGCCACTTACACGCTGATCGCGTCGTGTGTACTGGTCTTCATCCCTGTCCACTTCGCCAGCAAGGCCAACATCCGTGCGGGCATCCGCCTGCTCGATCAGGCCACCGCGTATTACGCGGAGCACCCCTACCTGGCGTTGGATTCGCGCCTGGATACCATCCTGTGGAGTGGCGCGGGGGCGGAGGCGAAAATGGCCGCCACGGAGCGCAAGGGCCCGCCCCGCAAGAGCAAGGGCCGGGGATCGGATTTCGTCGCCCTGGAGCAGGCCGAGCTGGATGGGTTGACCCGCGCGGGATTCGATGTGCTGGCCCGGTTGCCCCATTGGACGCTGGCGGTGGTTCCGAGTGAGCTGACGAAGCTCTCCCTGGTGAGCCACCTGTTCGTGCATGCCGCGTGGTTGCCGTTGCTCGGCAATCTGCTGTTCTTGTTCCTGGCGGGTAGCTACCTGGAAGCGCGCTGGCGCGCCCCACTGCTGTTGGGCAGCTTCCTGCTCACCGGGATGCTCGCTGCCGGTGTGTTCATCTTCCAGTACCCGGCGTTCCCGGTGCCTTTGAGCGGTGCTTCCGGCGCGGTGGCCGGGCTGGTGGGCGCCTACTCGGTGGTGTACGGAAGCGATCGGGTGTCGTTCCGCTACTGGGCGGGTCCGGGTCGTTCCGGCATCGTGACTGTGCCGGCCCTGCTGCTGCTGGGGCTGTGGGGACTGAGGGAGGCTCTCACCCTGGTGACCCGGGAAGCCCTGCTGCCGGATACCGGTGCCGCCGGAGCCGTGTACTGGGATCACCTCGCGGGCTTTTGCGGCGGGCTGATCTTGGGTGCCGGGATCCGTTTCGGTGGGCTGGAGAGGCGCCTGGGCGGAGCTGGGGAGGTCACCGTCAAACCGCCCGTCGATGCCGGGGGCCAGGCCGTGGCGCGGGCACGTACGGCGTTGCGGGAAGGCGGCACGGGGGAGGCTTGGCAGCACCTGTGTGGCGAGGTCCGTCGCGATCCCGGCAACCGGGAAGCGGTGGCCCTGCTCTGGGACCTCGCGACGGAACACGGCAGGCAGGCGGAGGCGGCCCCGGCGGTGGTTCGCCTGGTGTATCACCTCAGCCGCAGTGGCTGCGCTGCAGAGGGGTTCGGTCTGTGGGCGGAGTTGCGTCAACAGGTGCCGGAGGTACCGGTGCCAGCCACCACCGAGGTCCGCCTGGGCCATGCGTTGCTCGGAAAGGGCATGGGGTCAGAAGCCCAGGAGGTCCTGTCCACCGCGGCGTCCCGGGTGGGGCCGCGGGAACTCCCCATGACCCTCGTGATGCTGGCCAAGGCATTGCAGGGTCCTGAAAGATCCCGTATCGCCCGCATGGCCTTGGCTCACCCGGATCTGCCCCCCGCGGAGCGGGTGGCCCTGGAGTCCCTGCTGCTCGGCTCGGGGCCCGCTGCGGGAACTCGGGCAGCGGATGCAGAGGTCAGCGATGGGCCCGCCCCCGTGGCGGCAAAGGCCCCGCCAGTGGTAGCCCCGCTGCAGGTGGTGCACGCGGTGCCGGTGGGCATTCAAAAGGAACAATTGGGGATCGAGTTGGAAGGCGGCGGCCGGCGGGTGCTGCCGCTGCAGAGGATCCGGGGCATCGCCGGGGCCCAGGTGTACGACGGGGGGGTGGAGCCGGAGTACCTGCTGGACCTGGTGCTGGAGTTCCCCACCAGCAAGGCCACCCCGGCCAGCGTGATCCGCTTCCACAGCGGGCACTTCGACCCACGCAGGTTGGTGCCCACCGAAGCGGAAGTGGGGGACGCAATGCTGTCCTTGGCCGGACAGCTGCTCGCCGGCGGGGGCGGGATGTGGTTGCTGGGCGTCCAGCCCACCGAACTGCGGAGCTACGACTCGCCGGCCGACCACCGGCGCGAACTGCTGGCCGTGTTGAGGCTCCACGGCGTCTCCGACTGACCGGTTGCCGTGTGTGCGGGAAGGGGCGGGGGAGCCGGGCAGACCATGGAAAAATGGCTGACTCAGGCGGCCCGTCGGGGCGGCGCCATCGGCGGGGTCTGACGCCCGGTGAGACGGGACGCCACGTGCAGGAGGTAGTGTTCGCAGGCCACTCCTTCGAGGAAGGGAACCTGCCCCAACCAGCGGCGGCGCCCCTGCCACATGCCCACCTCCACCGCCCCCCGCGAGGGGCGCAAGCCACCGCCCGTGCTGCGTTCCCCGAAATGCAGGCGCGTCGAGCGCACCGGCACCCCCGCCACCCGCAACTCCTCGTTGGCCCCGGTGACCACCAGGCCGAAACGCTCGGCTCGGCGGGCGAAGGCGGTGCCGCCGAACAGGGCGAAGGAGCTCGCGGTCATGGCGTCGACCCACGGGTAGACCCGCTCGATGAACGCGAAGGTCGCGTCCAGATCCTCGTCCGTCGAGGTGGGCAACCCGTAGATCATCATCATCAGATTGGAGATTCCAGCCCGGTGCGCGTTTCCCAGTATCCTCTCCACCACCGGCACCGTGGTGCCCTTGCCCGCGATGTCCAGCAGGCGCTGGCTGCCACTCTCGACCCCCCAACTGATCCAGCGGCATCCGGCGGCCACCAGCTTCTCGAGACGCTGCGGGGTGTAGCCCGCCACCGGCCGGCCCAGCACGTGGAACCGCACATCGAGCCCACGGCGCAGGATCGCGTCGGCGAGTGCCTCCAGATCGGGGGCGTCGACGAAGAGGTCGGCGAAGTAGAAGTGGCGCGCACCGTGGCGGGTGCCCAGTGCTTGGAGTTCGTCCACCAAGGCTTCTGGCGCCTTGGCCCCGTACCGGCCGAACGAGGAACAGTGGGCGCAGAAGCGGCAGCGGCGCCATTTGCAGGAGCGGGAATAGAGGACCGGGAGCACGGGAGACGGGTTGAAATAGCGCTCCAGGGGTAGCGTGGAGAAATCCGGTGAGGGGTACGCCCACGGCTCGCACGCCCGCTGCGCCCGGGTTCGGTGCAGTACCCCGTTGGCGCGGGAGACCAACCCCGGCACCGCCCCGGCGTCGGTGCGTTGACACAGGGCGAGCAGGGCCGCTTCCCCCTCGCCCACGACCACGCCGTCGAGGAACCCGCAGGCCTCCAGCAGGTCGTCGACGCGCAGGGCCGAGCACGCCGCGCCGCCGAACACCAGCGTTCGCTGCCGGCCCGCCCGGGTGGAGCGCAGGCGCTGCGCCAGGGCCACGGCCCACGGTAGCTGGGCCAGGGAAAACAGGCTGAACCCTACGAGTTCGGGGTCCTCGGCGAGCACCGGTGCCAGCAGCGCGTCCAGCAAAGAGCCCAGTTCGGTGTCCGGCTCCCCGGTGGCGAGTTGGCATTTCACTCGGCGGTCCAAGTGGCTGAGAGCCTTTTCGGCCGACGCCCACCCCCCCGACTGCTGCGCCCGGTAGGCGGCAGGGTCGTAGAAGTCCCCCTCCAATCCGCGGAGGAAGCGGCGTAGCCCATCCCCCGCTTCGCTGGCGGAGCAGACCCGCTCCCACAAGGCGAGGTTGGCGTCTACGACTGTCACCGGGCACTCCGGCGCCCGCTCGGCGACGAACGCGACCAGCGCAGCGATGCCCAGGGGGACGTAGGTGGGGCTGACGTGGGGCGGGAAGACCAGGGCGGCGCGCATGGGCGGGGGGTTCCTTCGCGTAACGCAGCCGGCGGGGCGAGCGCCCCGCCGGTGAGGAGACGGCTTCTACGCTGCTTCCATGCGGCGCACAAGGCAATTCACCGAGCCCATCTCCGTGACTGGGGGCAGCAGAGCCGCGAAGGGGAGGGTCCTGGGACAGGGTCGACGGTGCGCGCGGGAGAGTCGTCTGGAGTTGCGGGAGCCTACAGGGAGGGAACCCCATCCTGCCCAGTCGGGACCGATCAGGCCGTTCCGCAGACCTTCCCGGGGGCCCCCAGGTCCGATCCCAGGATCGCGATCCGGTCCACGATATCCAGGAACGCCTTCCTCAGCAGGGGAGGCAGATCGAGGAACTGCAGGCCCATGCCCCACTGGCCGGTTGTGCCGTCCGGGCCGGACCAGACGACCCGGGCGCCGGCAGCGATCTCCTGGTGGTTCGGAAAAGGGAAGACCAACGTCAACAGGGTACCCACGGGAGCCGGACGGTCGGTGCAGACGTAGATGCCGTCGGCCGAGAGGTCCCCGCTGAACGAAATGAGGTAGCACCCTTCGTAGGTGTAGTTCACCTGGAGCCGGACCGGGACCCGATCTGTGGCCCGGTTTCGCGTTGCGCCCATCCTGCTCCCCCATCCTGTCCCGTCGGCGCATCCTCGGTGGGACCACTACCCCAGGGCGAACGCTTCCGCCCGGACATGGGACCCGCGAGCCTGCCCAGAAGGGTGGTCCTGCCCGGGCGACCTGGGCTGGCTACCCATTCGGCGAGAGTCCATCGGGACTTGAGGGGCTGGCCGATCCATCGCAGATGCGGCGCCCCCGGGCGAGGGCGGATGGGCAGGACGGTGCAGCGACTGCGGCCGGGATCTCAACGGGTGCGCTGGCCGCCCGTTCCCGTCGGGATCCGGCTCTCGCAGGGCACGCCGGTCTGGCACAGGCCGCAGCCGGTGATGGACACCCCGTACTCCTCGCCCTTCGTCCCGAGGACCGTCTCGTAGGTGTACTGCTGGCAGCGATCCTTGTCGTGGCCCGCCAGGGTGATGGCAGCGGCGGGACAGCGCGGGATGCAGGCGCCGCACTCCTCTCCCCGGCACGTCAGGCAGTTCTCCCGGTAGTCGGCGTAGGGTCGCGGGGAGGGCTCCAGGACCAGGTCGGTGACCACGGTTCCCAACCGGTGGGCGATGCCCCGCGGGGTGATCAAACCGTCGTTGAGGCTGAAGGTGCCCAACCCCGCGGCGTACGCCGCGTGGCGCTCGGACCAGGTGGAGGCCAGACCCACCACCGGGTCGACCACCCGCTGCCAGGAGGCGGCGAGCATCGGCGCCACGGCCCGACCCCCTTGTTCGAACAGGAACTCCGCCACCCGGGCACGCAGACCCCGGTTGAACTTCTCGCCGAAGTCGCGCGTGTGGGCCCACTGCCGCGATGGAAACTCCTTCTGGCGCCGGTTGCTCTGGCGCACCTCGACGGTGATCGGCAGCACCCAGCATACCACCGTGCCGGCCCTGGGCGCCGGGTCGCCACCCGCCTCGGCGAGCCATTCCCCAGGGGTGCGGTGGAACGCCCCGATGATCGTCTGGTACGCGGCGAATAGGGGATCGTCAGCTGCGGCGAAGCCCACCAGCGGCTCCCCGAAGTAGCGCCCCTCGCCCCCCTCCCGGAGATTGTCGGGGTGCTGCTGCACGAAACGTGCGATCTCCTCGCACAGGCGCTCACGGGTGTCCACGATTCGACTCCTTCGAGAAACGGACGGGTCTACGGATGTCCGGACCGTCGGTGCAGAGAGGCCAACTGCCGATCGTGCCACCGACCGAGCAGGGCCAGGGCCAGCACGGCCCCGAGCAGGGCCATGCCCATGTCGGACTGGGTGTCCCAAACGTATCCCTGGGTGCCCAGGAACGCCTCGGCCGACGCGCCGCTGGCCAGCGCCACCCACCACTCGATCAACTCGTAGGAGGCGCTCAAAGCCAAACAGCAACACACCACCAGGAAGGCCAGCCAGCCCCGCCCGCGCACCACGTCCTTGCGGATGAGTATCTCCCGGGTGACCAAGGCCGGCACGAACCCCTGCACGAAGTGCCCCACTTTGTCGTAGTCGTTGCGCTGGCCGTGGAAGACTTCGCGCAACCAGTCGAACAGGGGCACCTCCGCGTAGGTGTAGTGCCCCCCCACCATCAGCACCACGCAGTGCACCAGGATCAGGGCGTACACGAGCGGGGTGAGAGGAAAGCGCCGCCGCGTCGCCGCCAGCACCACCGCCCCGACCAGGGCGGGTGCCACCTCTAGGAACCAGGTGAAGGTGTCTTTCGGGGCGATGGCCGACCACCCCAGCACCCCCAGGTAGACCCCGATCCAGAGCGCCATCATGGGTGTTGCGGCCGATGGTTCGCCAAAGGGGGAGGGGCCTCTCCGGCTCGCCCTGGGAACGCGAAAGATCCGCCCTTCCAGTTCCCCTCGGCGGCTGGGTCCTCGGCGATCTTCGTGGTTCCCAGGGCTCGTTGGTACGCCATTTCTCCTCCTCGGCTGGTGCTCGTCTCCTTGTACCCCCACGCCGCCCGGTGAGCAATAATACGTGCCGACAGGCCTGGACGCCGCCGTGGTGCCAGCGTCCAGCGACCTCCCCGCCGGGGCGGTGCGCGGGATCGCCAGGAGAAAGCGGTTGCGATCCTCGGTCACGCGGGAATCGGCTCACCGGCGATGCCCGCCGGAGACCGGCAACGACGGATAACTTGTCATGAATTGCTGGCGAATGTTTGCGAATGCGGATGAAATGCTCTGGGAAACACAAAATTTTCTTGAAGTATTTTCCGAGTAGGGCCGAACAGTGTCTCACTCTCTCCTCCAAGGACGGGTCCGATGCCAAAACCCGAAACGGCAACCCAAGCCCTTCAGGCCTACACCCGCCAGCAGCAGGCGGGGCGCCTCTGCAGCAAGCGGCCGCGGCCGGCGCGCCGACCGGAGCCTCCGGTAGCCGCCTGGATCGGCGGGCTGGTTGAGGTGGCCACCCGGTGGGTAGCGCGCCACGCCCCGGAAGTCCCGCCGGAGCAACGCAACCGGGAAGCCATGGCCCTGGTGGGGGATTTCCTCTCCCTGGCCCCCCGCGGCCCGGTCTCCCATCATACCTACCAGGATCGCTTCCAGGACTACCTCGACGGCGCCGCACCCCCGTCCGGAGACCGGGAGAACTGACGCCCCCCGATCCCGGCACCTCCCCGGGGGGGGCGGCCCCTTCCTCTATCGTCGCCGTCTGATCCCCTCCTCGCCGGTGAACATTCCGCCCGCTTCTCGCCAATTCCCCTCGTGAAAAGGGGTGCTCGTTCCGATAGCCCCCCCCGTATCTCGGACTTTCGGTCGGCGCCAACCCCCACTCCGCCCAAGGACACACCCATGGCACTCGGCATGCCCCGCCTCACCCTCAAACGCAAACTGGTTCTCACCCTGGCGTTGACCACCCTGGGCGCCGCCGGCTTGGGGGTCCTTGCCGTGGCCGCCGTGGGCAGGCTCGGCGTCACCACGGTGGAGGTGCAGAATCTCTCCGGGATCCGCAGCACCCTGGGCGAAGCCCGCACCATGTGCCTGGAGATGGAACTCGGCTACCGCGAGGGAAATCCCGAACTGCGGGACCGCATCCTGCCGGCGCTGCGGTCCGCCCAGGAACATGTCTCCGACCCGACGACCCGCGAGACGACAGGACTATCCATCGGCACCGCGGCCCGATGCGCGGAAGGAAAGACGGCGCTGGAAGAGGTTCGAGCCACCGCCGCCGAGGCCGACGCCCGCTTGCTGGCTGGCGAAACCGACGCCCACGGAAAGGTCGATGGAGCCGTGCTCGGTGCAGGGGTGGCCACCGCCACCGGGGCGGCCCTGGTGCCGTTTCTCGCGGCGTGCCTGCTGTGGGTGGGGGGGCGGCATGCGGCGCACCGCCCAGGTGGGAACCCTGCTCCGGGACTTGGCCTCCGGTGAGGGAGACCTCACCCGGGAGTTGCCCCTTGCCTAGGTCAACTGCTCCCAGGCCAAGGGCTGCGGCCACCGGGAGTGCGTCTCCTTCGGGAAACAGGAAGCGTGCTGGGCCCACGTCGGCTCCATGCAGCCGATCCCCGAGAATATCCAGTGCCCATCGGTGCTGTCCGGCAAGATCGAGGACTGCTCTGCCTGCGAGGTTTTCATCGCCGCACTCTACGACGAGTTCGACGTCGCCGCCTGGATCAACATCTTCATCGGCAAGGACCGCTCCCTGATCGACCGGGCGAAGCGCGCGGTGACCGACATCGGCGAGTCCCCCGAGCAACTCGCGGCCACGGCCGCCCGACTGTCGGCGACCAACCACTCGGTGACCGGCCAGGTGGAGCAGGTGGCCGCTGCGGCCGAGGAGATGCTCGTCACGGTGCAAGACGCGGCCCGGAACGTGGGTGCCGTGAGCCAGGCCGCGGAGTCGGCCCACGGCACGTCCACTGAGGCGGTCGCGTCTATCGGGGGCATGGCGCGCGCCGTCGAGAAGATCCGTGCCAGCGCCGAAAACACTGACCAGATCATCGGCGGCCTGAGCCGGAACTCCGAGGAGATCGGCACCTTCGTCGCGGTCATCGACGCGATCGCCGACCAGATCAATCTGTTGGCGCTCAACGCCGCCATCGAGGCTGCTCGCGCTGGCGAACACGGCCGCGGCTTCGCTGTCGTAGCCGACGAGGGCCGCAAATTGGCGGAGAAGACCACGAAGGCGACCCGACAGATCTCCTCCCTGATCGGCTCGATCAGCGACGAAGTGGCGGAGGCGACCCGCGCGGAAGCGAACAGCATGGAAGGGGTGGAGGAAGGAGCCACACGGGGGAGACCGCCGCCGCAAAAGTGGTAGAAACCGAAAAGGAGATGCAGCGAGCCGCGGACATGGCCCAACAGATCGCCACGGCCACCGAGCAGCTGGCGGCGACGGTGCGAGCGGTGGCCGCCAGCGTGGGCCACATCTCCAGCGCCACCGCTGAAAACACCGCGGCCGCGGACGGCGTCGCCCACAGCGCCGAGATGGCTTCCTCACGGGCTGCGGAGCTGAAGGAAATCACCGACAAGTTCCGTACCTGACCCCGGCTGCCGTGACTGCCCTCGCGGGCGGCCGCCACCGCTCCCTTTCCGACCCTACGTAGCCGTCACGGATGCCTGTGGCCGTCGACGCACCGTCTTGCCTCTCTCCCCGGACCTCAGCGGTTCTCCCTGCTTCCGCTCCGATGGACCTCGAACACCGTGATCTCGGGAGGCGCCAACACCCGCATCGGCGGGCCCCAGGTGCCGGTACCGCGGCTGGTGTAGAGCTTGGCGCCGCCCGGCAAGTCGTACAGGCCGTCCTGCCTTGGATACTGGAGACCGGTTAGGAAGCGGAAGGGGAAGATCTGGCCCAGGTGGGTGTGTCCGGAGAGCTGGAGGTCGAAGTGGCCGGCGGCGTCTGGCGCCACGGACGGGCGGTGTTTGAGGAGGACGGTGTAGCGGTCCTGGGGTTGGGCCCGGAGGAGCGCGGCTTCGTCGCTCCGCGCGCCCTGCACGTGGTCGTCGTCCACGCCCGTCAGGGTCAGGATCCCCCCCACGTCCCGGCTCTCGTTGCGCAGCACCGTGAAGCCGCTGCGGGCCAGGAACTCGAGACTCTGGCTCAAGCCCGCGTACACCTCGTGGTTGCCGGTGACGGCGTATTTCCCCAGGGGCGGGTCGACCCCGCGCCAGAGGTCGCTCAGGCCGTTCAGGTGGTCCAGCTGGGCGTCCACCACGTCACCGGTGGCCACCAGGAGATCTGGCTCGAGCTCCTTGATGCTCGACACCACCCTCTGCAGCGCCCCTTCCCGGTTCAGCAGCCCCAGGTGCAGGTCCGAGACCTGGACGACGCGCAGCCCGTCCCGGCCCGCCCCCAGCTTCGTGGTCGGGAGGTGCAGCGTCTCCACCCGCAACTGCCGGGCCTCGTAGAACCCGTAGAGGCCTGCGCCGAGGGCGGCCGCCAGGCCCAGGGCAGCCGTCCGGGTCCCGTAGACCGATATCTGGGGCAGGCCCGGGAGCCCCTTGGCAACGAGCCAAGCCAAGAGTTCCCAGACCCCGAGAGCAGCAAACAGACTGAACGCCAGGAAGATCAGCCCGAGCCAGCTATAGGCCACCCAGGCCAGGGACCGGGCCGCGAGTTCCTGGCCGGCGCGCTCGAGCAGGGGCACGGCCAGGGGCGCCAGGATCATGACCCCCATCCACCCGAGGACCACGGCGGGGACACGATGCCGGCCGGCCACCAGCGGGTGCACGCCCCAGAGCACCACGGCGTGCATGGCCGTGAGCACCGAGACGGCGATCAGTAGGAAGAGGAACAGGCGCACGATTGCCTCTGCAAGGGTGGATTTCTACTGTTTCCCATGTCCCGGAGGCGGATTCGTCCGCCCCTGAGATGCTCGAATCGGACAAGCGCACACGGGCCGAGCCCCCCCAAGCCCTATACCGCCTTCGTGGACAGCCCGATGCGCTTGCGGGCCACGTCCACCGCGAGCACCTTCACCTGCACGATCTGACCGACACGCACCACCTCGCCGGGGTCCTTAACGTAGCGGTCGGCGAGCTGGCTGATGTGGACCAGACCGTCCTGGTGCACCCCCAGGTCGACGAACGCCCCGAACGCGGCGACGTTGGTCACCGTGCCCGGCAGGACCATGCCCTCCTTGAGGTCGCCGATCTCGCGCACGTCGTCCCGAAAAGCCACCGCCTGGAACCCATCGCGGGGGTCGCGCCCGGGCTTTGCCAACTCCTCTGCGATGTCCCGCAGGGTGGGGAGCCCCACGGTTTCGGTGACGTAGCGGCCCAGGTCGATGCGGGCCACCCGGTCCGGGTCGGCAGCCAGCTCGGCGACGCTGGCGCCCAGGTCGCGGGCCATGGTCTGCACCAGCGGGTAGTTTTCGGGGTGCACGGCGGTGTTGTCCAGGGGGTTCTCCCCGCCGCGGAGTCGCAGGAACCCGGCCGCCTGCTCGAAGGCCTTGGCGCCGAGGCGCGGCACCTTGAGCAGTTCACGGCGGGAGGCGAAGCTGCCGTGGTCGTCACGGTGGGCGACGATGGCCTTGGCCAGCTTCTCGCCGATGCCCGACACGTAGGCGAGCAACGCCCAGGAAGCGGTGTTGAGGTCCACTCCCACGTGGTTGACGCAACTCTCCACCGTGGCGTCCAGGGCCTGTTTGAGGGTTTTCTGATCCACGTCGTGCTGGTACTGGCCGACGCCGATGCTCTTGGGGTCGAGCTTCACCAGTTCGGCCAGTGGATCTTGAAGCCGCCGGGCGATGGAGATGGCGCCGCGCACGGTGAGGTCCAGGTCGGGGAACTCCTCCCGGGCGATCTCCGAGGCGGAGTAGATACTGGCCCCGGCCTCGCTGACGATCACGGTGGGCAGCTCCAGTCCGGCCTCTGCCAGGGTGTCCCGGACGAAGCGCTCCATCTCCCGGCTGGCAGTGCCGTTGCCGATGGCGACCATCTCCACCCGGTGGTCGCGAACCAGGGACAGCAGGCCCTGCTTCGCCTTGGGCACCTGCCCGGCGCCGGTGTGGGGATAGACGGTGGCGTGGGCCAGGAAGCGGCCGGTGCCGTCCACCGCCGCCAGTTTGGAGCCGGTGCGCAGGCCCGGGTCGACCCCCAACACCCGCACCCCCCCGGCCGGGGCGGCCAGGAGCAGATTCCGGAGGTTCTCGGCGAACACCGCGATCGCGGCCGCGTCGGCCCGGGTCTTCGCTTCCCCCCGCAGCTCGGTCTCGATCGCCGGGGCGATGAGGCGCTTGTAGGCGTCGGCGGCCACCGCCTCGAGCAGGCTGGCGAAGATGCTCTGTCCCCTAACCAGGCGGTTTCGGAGGAATGGCAAGATCTCCTCCTCAGGCGCCGCGATGGACAATCGCAAGAAGCCCTCCGCCTCCCCCCGCAGCATGGCGAGCAGGCGGTGGGAGGGGATCGAGCGCAGGGGCTCCCGGTGGTCATAGTACATCTCGAACTTGCTCACCGCCTGGGCCTGCTTGGGCACCACCTTGGAGGTGAACTGCCCCTTGGCCCCGGTGAGCTGCCGCACCCGGGCGCGTACCACCGCGTCCTCGCTGAGGCGCTCGGCGAGGATGTGTCCGGCCCCCTCCAGGGCCGCGGCACTGTCGGGCACCTCGCCTCCCACGAACGGCTCGGCCACCGCCTCCACCGACCCGGATCGCTCCCGCTGGGCCGCGATGATCTCGGCCAGGGGCTCCAGGCCCCGCTCCCGGGCCACGGTAGCCTTGGTGCGGCGCTTGGGTTTGTAGGGGAGATAGACGTCCTCCAAGTCGGTCTTCTGCCGGCAGGCGTCGATCCTCGCTTGCAGCTCGGCGGTCAGCCGGCCCTGCTCCTGTATGGTGGACAGGATGGTCTGTCGCCGTTCTTCCAGGGCCCGGTGGTACGCCAGGCGCTCCTCGAGGGTGCGAATCTGCACCTCGTCCAGCTCGCCGGTCAGTTCCTTCCGGTAGCGGGCGATGAACGGCACCGTGGCGCCCCCATCGAGGAGGGTCACGGTGTTCACCACCTGGGACGCCCCGAGGGCAGTCTCCTCGGCGAGCAGGGAGAGGATCTTGGGCAGGGACGGTGCGGGAGTCGTCATGGGGTTGGGCTTCCTGGGCACCCCGCCCGGGGCGGAGACCGGTCGGAGGGTCGTGTGGAGTGGGTTCGGGTGTAAGAGGATACAGAGCGCGGAGGGTTTTGTCAGATCGATGAACCTTGGTTCGTACTTCACCGCGGCAGGCCGATCCGGCGGCGGCAAGACCACACCTTGTCAACCCCGGGGGGCGGGGATAGGTTTCGGAGGGATGGCAACCACGGGGGGAAAGGGAGGCGACGATGGCGTTCAGCAGCGCAGACATCCAGGCAAACCGCAGGTACTTCGAGGACAAACTGCGGGCCACCAAGCAGTTCAACGATCTCATCCACAAGGTCCAGGACGGCGTGGGGGACTTCCTACTCCTCGACACCCGCACCCGGGAGGCGTTCGCCCAGGGCCACATCCGCGGCGCCTGGTGCGCGCCCCTGGCCGAACTTCCGGCGCTGGCCGGGGAGCTGCCCAAGGACCGGGAACTCGTGACCTACTGCTGGAAGTCCAAGTGACACCTCAGCGCGCACGCGGCTCTGCAGTTGGCAGAGATGGGGTTCTTTGCGAAAGAGGCGAACGTGGGCTGGGCCGAGTGGAACGCCGAGAAGTTGCCGACCCACCAGGGGGAGGCCAAGGGGCTGCGCTGCGGCTGCAGCAACTAGGACGACGGGGCGGAGAGCGCCGCACCGCCTCCGCCCCGGGAGGCCCCTGGGGCAGGCACGTTGGCGCAGAGCGTCCCCACTGGTGAGGAGGGGTTGGAACACCCCATGAGCGACCCTATGCGCAGCGCCGGCCCCGTCGGCCCCGGTTTGCCGTCATGGAAGGCTACCGCCGTCCTGATCGCTCTGGTGTGGATCTGCCTCATCTGCCCGTCCCCGGGGGATGCGGCAGAATGGCGGGAGGTACGCGGCGATCATTTCGTCGTCTCCTACCCGGACCCCGGGGGCCGCGCCTTTGCGGAAGAGACGCTCCAGAGAGCCGAAGAGTACTACGATCGGATCAACGCCGATCTCGGTTTCGACCACGCCACGAAGAGCGAGAACCTCGCCCTCTGGCGCTGGGACGACCGGTGCCGGATCCGACTCCACCGGGACCGGCAGGCCTACGTGGCGGAGACCGGAGCCCCCGCCTGGTCGGCAGGGTTCGTGAATCCGAGGGAGCGGGTGCTTCACAGTTACGGCGGGTCAGCCGTCTTCCTGGCCTCGGTACTGCCCCACGAACTGGCGCACATCTTCCTCCGGGAGTTGGTCGGGTTCGACAATCCCACGGTCCCGACGTGGGTGTCGGAAGGGGTTGCGCAGTACGCCGAGGACGGCCGGCGCAGGGAATCCGTGGAGCGCATGCGCGGCATGCTGGCGCACAGGGTCTATCTTCCGTTCCAACAGTTCAACCCGATGACCACGCGCCCCCTGACCCCGGACCAGGCAGGCCTCTTCTATGCCCAGGCGGCCAGCGTCGTGCATTTCTTCATCGAGCGCTACGGGTCGAAGCGCTTTGTCGAGCTGCTCAAGGGGCTGCGCGACGGCCAACCCATCGAGCGCGCACTGAGTTTCGCCACCGGCAGCCGGATCGACTCCCTCCACCGCCTGGAAGAGAAGTGGCTCGAGTTCTATGCGGAAGGCGCGCGGGAGTAGCAGGGTCTCTCGGGGTTGACCCCGCTGTCCTTATTGATAGCCTCGTTCCCACAGGACGTTCCTCGAGCGAGGAGGGGAAGGCGATGCGTGTATTTCATCCCGGGATCCGGCGTGGCGGGCCGGGGACTCCCTTCCGCCGGTTTCGCGCCCTGGTGTCGTGCGCCATCGCCTGCGGCCTCGTCCTGGCCGCATGGAGTCTTCCGGTCGGGGCCCAGCAACCGGGCACGGAATGGATCGACGGCATCATCGCGGGCAGCACCCCCGCAGCCATCGTGTTCATGCTCTCCGTCCTGGTCCTGAAGGTCACCGCGTTCGTCCTCGGCTACCTCATAGTCCGGCTGGGCCACGACACCATGATCAAGGGCGTGAGCGGGCAGATCGATTTCGGCTTCTCAGGCTCCGGAATCAAGGCCAAGCTCAAGTCCGCCAGCCCTGGGGCGCTGTTCGTTCTCATGGGCTCGGCCATCATCATCTGGGGGCTGACGGTGGAAAAGCCGATGAAGATCAAGATTCCGCTGGCGGCCCAACAGGAGGCGGCGCAGCAGAAACAGGAGGATCCCCTGCGCAGGGTCCCGATCGGCGACTAGCCCGGAAAGGAGCCCGTATGCCACGTCGAACCGTTGGCCGGTTTGCTTCCAGCGCCGCCTGCTTCACGGCAGCGGCACTGCTCGTCCTGCTCGCGTTCCCGGCGAACCCCGCGCAAGCCAATGAAGCGGAACAGAATTACCAGCGGTTCAAGGCGATCTACCGGCAGAGCTCCGTCACGGCGGGAGAGCTGGAGAACGCGCGGAGCTTTCTTGAGACCGCGAACCTGCTTGCGCCGAACACCTACAAGTACGTGTTCGGTCTGGGCGCGGTGAACAGCACTCTCAAGAGGTGGGAGCCGGCTCTCGAGTGGTTCAAGAGGGCCCAGTCCCTGTCCTCGACGGGTGAGGAGGAGGCAGGCGTCCAGGCCGAGATCGATTACTGCCAGACACAGATTGCGAAGGTCCGGGTGAGCTCCTGGTCGCCGGAAGGGGTGGAGATCAGCTTCATCATGAAGGAAGGCACGGTGGAGATGGACGAGAGCACCGTCCACAGCCTGCCCCGGCGCCTGCCCGCCACCCGGGTGGGGGATTCTCCCGACCCGGTGCTCCAGGTCCTGCGCTCCCGCTTGGGCTCGGCGGGGGTCCAAACCAGCCGACAGGACCCGTTCCTGGTCGTCGCCCTGGACCGTGACCGGTCCCCGGACGTGCATTACGAGAAGGGGGTCAAGGAGTTCTACCGGTACTTCCAGGCGCAGTACTTCGAGGTGCCGCCGCAGCGGCTGCTGGTGGTGATCCTCTCCTCCTACCCGGACGTACTCGTCGAGGCCACGGACCGGCTTTACCCGGAGGTTGGAATCCCCGTGTACGCGCCCTTCCTGGGCTATTACAACCCGGCCGACAACCTGATCATGGCCACGGGCGGGTCGACGGGGTACGGCACGCTCCTCCATGAAATGATCCACGCCCTCGTCGAGGGCGACTTCCCGGATGCGCCGCCCTGGCTGAACGAAGGCCTAGCGTCCCTCTACGAGCGGAGCCAGTGGCGGGCCAACCGCCTGCAGGCCCTGCCCAACTGGCGGATGGATCGGATCAGTGAGAAGGGAGTCCCACCCCTGCAGTCGCTCGCCGGGCAGGTGCATGAGATCGGTCTACACTCCGCGCAGATCGCCCACGTCCGGCTCCTGCTCCTGTTCCTCGACCAACGCGAGCAGACCGACGATCTCTACCGGATGGTGAAGGAGAAGGGCTCCGCCTTCTCGCTCGACGCGGCGCTTTCCGAACTGGGGGCGACGGAAGAGGCATGGCGTGCTTTCGTGACGGACACCTTTCGCGACTACAAGACCGAGATCGCCCGGGGCCAAGGGAGGCCCTCGAATCCCCATGAGATCCGGTTCATGCAGGAGGCCCTGAACCTCGTGCTGGGCACAGGCCTGACCGTCGACGGATTCTGGGGCTCCGTAACCGAGGAGAAGGTGGTCGAGTTCCAGAACCGGTTCGGCCTCCAGCCGGACGGTGTCCCCGGCCCCGCGACCATGGCCCGGATGAGGAAGCAGTATGCCCTCGCCCGCCTCGAACGCCTGGAGAACACCCCGTAGCCGTCAGGTTTTCTACCGTTGACGGACGGTCAGGGATAGAGAGTGTGGGTCCATGACCGAGGTGAGGGGATCCAAGGGCAGCCGAAGGCAGTGCGCCTTGTACAGTGAGGAACGTCTGTGCGCAGTAGCTGGGGCTCTCGATCCGGATTGGCGCGGGAAAGTCTGCGTGCCCCCGGCGACGTTGTTCTTGAAAGTCATCGGGGGCCTAGGAGGGGCGGGGCCTAACCGGGCCGCAAACCCAGTCGTGTAATTCGCCTGGCAGCCCTGCTCACCGGGACGGACGGATCTCGATAGCCCCCCGGATCTCCTCCTACTTCTTTTCGAGCCGTGGTTCGGAGGTGGGGAACGCGGAGCCCACCACTAGGGCGCTGCATCAGCGGTTGACGCCGGCGGCGGGTTGGGCGGATGTTGGCGCCCCTACCCCA
>JARGFW010000362.1 GCA_029211085.1 Deferrisomatales bacterium
ATTCGCCGCTGCTCTGGGTGGTGATCGTGGTGGCGGTGGCCGCCCTGGGGTTTTCAGGGTTCTTATTTTACACCAAGCGCGACGCCGCGCTCACCTTCCTCAGCCCGACCAACATCCGCCAGCTGTGGCAGCGTCGCGCGATGGAGGCGAAGCTGGAGGCGGTGGAGCTGAAGGCCTACCCCAAGGAACTCCCCGGGGATCGGCGCATGTACGTCATTCAAGGCAGCGTCATCAACCGCTCCCCCGGTCCCCAGAGCCTGATCAAGGTTCGCGGTGAGCTGTTCGGCTCGGACGGTGCATCGGTGAGCAGCAGAGAGGTGTTCTGCGGCAACGTGCTCAGCGAGAACGAACTGGCTACCCTGCCCCTGGCCACCATCGAGGCCCGGCTGCAGAACGAGGTGGGCGAGGGCCTGCGCAATGTGGACATCGCCCCCAAGGCGAAGGTCCCGTTCATGGTGGTGTTCCCGGCGCCCCCGGCCGACGTTGCCAAGTTTAGCGTCACCGTCACCGAAGCCCGGGCCGGGTCCGGTTCCTGAGCCCGGAGCGGCGCCCCTACCCACCTTCGCGAGCCATTGACCCCACCTGTTGGGTTGCCACGGCGGCTATCTGGGCGTCGCCGCCGCCCGCGTCGTTTACCCTTCGCACCGCAGACCCCGCTGCGCGGGCACTAGCCCGGCCAGCCGCCGGACCGGGCGGCATCTCCTACAATCTATGCAAACCGTAGCTTCGCCTGGGCGCCGCGTGAGCGGCGGCCGGGTCACGGGGTGACCTGATGACCGACGTGATCCCTTCCGTTTCCCACCTTCCCTGGTTTATCGCTCTGCTGGCGGTTCTGCTGGTGTTTTCGGCGTTCTTTTCCGGCGCCGAAACCGCCCTGCTCGGTATCGACTGGCTGCGGGTGCGCTACCTGGTGCGCACGGGCAGCCGCCGTGCGCGCATGGTGCAGACGCTGCTGGAGCGCAAGGATCTCCTGCTCGGCACCATCCTGGTGGGCAACAACGTGGTCAACATCGGTGCCTCGGCGGTGGCCACCGCGGTGGCCCTGTCCCTGTTCGGCGAACAGGGCATCGTCGTGGCGACCGGGGTGATGACCCTGCTGGTGCTGGTGTTCAGCGAGATCGCCCCGAAAACCTTCGCCAGCCAGCACGGCGAGCCGGTGGCTCTGGCGGTGGCGCCGCTGTTCGTGGTGCTCAACCGAGTGCTGTTTCCGGTCAGCTTCCTGGTCACCCGCCTCGCGCGGATGTTGTTGACCCTGTGCGGGGTGGACCCGGTGGGGCGCCCTCGGGTGCGCTTGTCCGAAGACGAGATCCGGGTGCTGATCGCCGAGGGCGCCGCAGCCAGTACCGTGGAGGAGGACAAGCGCCACATGCTCCATGGCATCTTCCAGATGGGACGCCAGACGGCCCGCGAGGTGATGATCCCCCGCACCCGGGTGCGGGGGATCGAGGTGAATACCCCCATCCAGGAGGCGGCCCAGGTATTCGTGTCGTCGGGCTACACCCGACTGCCGGTGTACCGAGACACCTTGGACGAGGTGGTGGGAGTCGCCCACGCCCGTGACGTGTTGGCCGTGGTGGCCGGCGCTGCAGACACCAATCTGGCGACGATCGCCCGGGAGCCGTTCTACGTCCCCGAGTCCAAGGATCTGGAGAGCCTGCTCTACGACTTCAAGCTGCGCCGCACTCACCTCGCACTGGTGGTGGACGAGTACGGTGGGGTGGAGGGCATCGTCACCCTGGAGGATCTGCTGGAAGAGATCGTCGGGGAGATCCGCGACGAGCACGATGTGGAGACGGAGTCGATCCGTTTCCTGCCCGGGGGTGAGGTCCTGGTGCGGGGCGCCGCCGCGGTGCGTGACGTCAACCGGCAGCTGGGCCTGCACCTGCCCACCGGGCCCGATGTCACCGTGGGCGGCTTCGTGATGACCCGGCTCGGCCACATCCCGAAGCGGGGCGAGAGCTTCCCGTTCGGTACCAGCGCGTTCACCGTCGAGCGCACCGGGCACAACCGGGTGCTGCTGGTGCGGGTCACCCCCCTGGACGACAAGGCTGGGGCAGGCCTCGGGTAGGGCCGGGAGACACGCGGCGCTGGCTGCCGGGATGCATCCCGGCACCGCGCACGACCGCGTGGGGGCTATCGGGAAGAGAGGCCAATCTTCCGGGGGCTGTAGGGGGTCGGGGTCGACTCCCCGTCAATGGCTGGGCGGAGGTCCGGATCGGCGCAAATGGCCTTCTTCAGACCCTGTCGGGTCATTGGAATCCCCACGGTCGTTTCGGTCCTGGACGTCTTCCGTCGCCGTGTCCCGGTGCTCGATACCCGATCCAAGCGGTGCGGCACGCCCCGAATCTCCCGGTTACAAGCGCGTGGGCGTGCAACGGGGAGAGTGCGCCCCCTCCTCCCGGCCGCAACCCGGCTACGCTCTCCCCGGGCCGGGAGGAATCGCTGTCCCAGAGGCGATCCCGGTCAGGGGAGTTTGTATCGCCCGCCGCCCTGGGTGCACCCTTGAAAGGTGCCTTCCTTGCTCTTCGGGAACCTGCCGAGGGGCAGGGTCTTTCCCCCACCGGAGATGCCCGCGTACTTACCGGAGCCCCCAGGAATTCGATCGTCGTCGGCCCCTAGGCCCCGAACCACGTGCGAGCGAAGACCTTGTCGCCGTCGTGGTCCATGAAATGGCACGGGTGGATGCTGGACCGCTTGCCCTCCCTAACCTCCCCCATCCCGACCCACTGCACCGAAATCATGTCCAGGAGCGAGCCCGGCGTCTCATCGCGCATCGGCCTCGTCAACTCGAAGTCGTACTCCAGGTCGCGCTTCGACTGGGCCAGCGTCGTCAGATTCCCCGCGAAGCAGTAAGTGGCGCTGAACTCCCCCTCCTTTGGCATCTCGGCTCTGGCCGTTGTCGCCGCCACGAGGACCGAGGCAGCGAGTGCCAGCGCGCCGGTTGAGGCCTTCGCCTGTGTGTGTTTTCTCATGATGCCGCCTTCCGTTCCGAGGCGATGCCTCGCGCCCCTGTTCCGGGTCCCCGGTAGGACCCGCGAGCCCGCAACGGGGCTTGGCGAGCCCGCCTTGTTCAACGCAGCCGAGCGCGCCCTCCGGGCCAATCTGTTCGAGTACACGGGCAGCGAGGAGAACTTCAGGCGGCAATTTTCGCTGGACCGGCTCGGGCCGGCGCTCGACGACGTGCTCCTCTCCTGGTAGGGGGATCGCGACCTCGAAGCCTGGGCGCGGTTCGTCACCGGGCTCCGGCAGACCCACCGGGTGGCGCCCGAATCCGAT
>JARGFW010000363.1 GCA_029211085.1 Deferrisomatales bacterium
CCGAACACTATTCTTATTGCCCTGGTGATCTTCAAGGCATCTCAAGTCATCTCCGCATTGCTGCATCCAGGCCTGATTTCTGCGGCGCCGGGGTACCGGGGGATTGAACTTGGCCTATTGCTGGTTGCTATTTGACGTGGCATAAGCAGGAGGTGGTGGAAGGCGAAAGAACTCTTTAAATCTACGGCGTCATTATACGGTTGGCCCGTTCCATGCAAGGGGGCCCGAGTGGTGCTCAGCATTTCGCGGCGGCCAGGATGCGCTGGCGCATCGGTTCGCCACGTACCAGGCGTTTGTCCACCCGCGGGAGAGACGCACTGGCGATTTGCACAGGCGGGTTGCGTCGTAAAGGGACTGGCGACGTTCCCGCCTGTCTTTCTCGTAGCGCCTTCGCGTCGAGCGCGGCGAACGCCCTGGGGAGCTCCGCGAGGCAGCCGCAGACGATGGCCACGTAGTCCTCGTGGCGCAGGTTGCGGGCCAGTACCGCCCCCGGGGGCAGGTGCTCGAAGTCCTGGGTGAGTACCTTGCGCCCGCTGCGCCGCCGCTCGTCGTGCTTGACGCCGCGGAAAAAGCTTTCCAGGACGTTGTTGGTCCGTTCCACCCGCCGGGTGCCGCCGCCCTGTGCGGCGGGCAGGTCGATGGCGTGCCCCCACAGGGAGGGGCCGTGGGTATCGAGGTGGCGCAGCACCAGCTCGATGGCTTTGCGGGCGTCCGAGCCCTTGACGCAGGCGAGGTGGCGGCTCTGGAGGCTTTGCGCCAAGTCCTCGACGGCCTTGCGGATGTCTTGGAGCTCCTCTGGGGCAGGGTCTTCGTGCCGGTGCGTCTTGCCGGCTTGGCGCGCCTCGGCAGTCGGTGGGACGAGCCGCAATGCCTCTCGCAGTTCGTCAAACAGCGCTGCCCGCTCGGTGAGACGCCGCGCCAGCGGGGCGAGCGGTACGTCTGCACCGACGGGCGCGAGAATCCGGTGCAGCCGCTGGAGCGCCTTGCGCACGGCGGGTTGTGCGGGAGCGGTCCCAAGAAACCCCTCCACCGCCCGCAGCGCGAGCGTAGCGCGGGTATAGAAGTCGAGGTAGGGCCGATCAAACGGGAAGTCCGCGCCAGTGGCCGCGGCGGGGTAGTCGAGCACCCACTGGGCCAGAGCCCGAACCGCCGCAAGACCCGCCGGGCCCGCCGGTAGACGCTGGTGCGGCGAACCCTCTCCCAGCCAGCCGCTCAGATCCTGGCGCGCCTGCTCCACCGCGCCCCCGAGCCGGCGGCCCAGATCGCGCGCCAGCGCGCGCAGCCCCGGGCGCACCTTGAGGCGCCGAAATGCTCCGCGCAGGCCGGCATGCGAAGGCTCCAAGAGATCCTTGCCGATGTCTTTGAGGAAATGCTGATGGCAACCCAGCACGGGGATCGTGAGTTCTTCTTCTTCGACCAACGCTTCGACGGCACCGGTCACCGCGCGGCCGAGGTCACGCATCACCGCACACGGCGCTCCGAACTGCCCCACCACCTCCCGCAAGCACGGCAGCAGGGCGTCGCCTCGTTCGGTGGGGAGCTTCCAGGCGCCCAACACCCAACGGCGCCAGCCCGCGAACGCCACAAACAGCGTCCCGCGGCCGTCCTCCCCCGTGGCATCCACATGCAGCGGGTAGCCGCCGTCAGCTCGCAGCGCCTGTCCCAGTGCCCCGGTGTGCGCCTTGTGGAGCGCTTCCAGGTACTCGCAGAAGAGCACCGCGAGGCGGCTCACCTCGCCGCTGGACAACGCAATCCCGTACTCGGCCCAAAGCCGCGTGCGGATTTCGTCTCGCTGGCGGTGGGCCAGGTAGCGTTCGGTGCCCACGAATACCAAGACGTCGTAGCCCACGCTGCGGCCCGGTACCAACTGCTCGGTGAGGCTCTGCGCCCGTTGCGTCACCCGAACCCCCGAAGGATGCCGGCACCCGGCGCCACACGCATACACCGTCTCCCGGGCTACGAACGAGCCGTGCGCCAGGGTCTTGCCGTGGCGTCGCTGGGTTTTCTGCACCCGGGTCGGCCCCCCGCACACGGGGCAGTTCTGCGCCGGGGCTAACCCCGCCCCTCCCACCGCCACGGTGGCCCCCTGAAGGCCCTGGCATCGCTCGCGTACGCTCTGCTCGACATGCGCCGCCAAGGTTCTCAAGCCGGCGAGAGTTTCGAGGCCCGCGCCGTTTTTTTTCCCGCCGCCACCCCGAATTGCTCGAACACCTGCGTCACCTGCGCCAGCGTTACCTGCACGCCGCGAGCCGCCAACCGGGCGGCGACCAACTCGGCACGGACCCGCACCCGGCCCGCCTGCAGCGCCTCCGCCAGCACCTCGATCACCGTGATGGGCGGCAGGGCAGCGGGCGCTACTTCCCCCGTCTGGGCCGCCTGGCGCCGCGCCTGCTGCGCGGCCGCCCGCCCAGCGTCCGCACACGCGTACAGGTACGTGCCCAAAAACCGCACCCGCCCCAAACGCCCCGCACGCACTAGCCCCAACAGCGTGTTGTGGACCCGCAGGTGCAGCAACCCCTCTAGTTCCTCGTGGGTGAACCCCAGCGGCGCCGTCTCCACCCACTCCGTCAGAGTCGCCGTCAGCGTGCCCCAGCGCGAGAAGCCCACGTCTTGATGAAACCACAGCCCCCGCTCGTCGAACCTCGGGATTGCCTCCAAGGTGTAGTAACGCCCCGCGTGGGTGTAGCTGGACCGGTATCCGACCTCGCGCAGACGCCGGAAGACACTCATGCGCGAACGCGTCTGCAACACTTCGTACAGCGCGTCGAGGTCGGCCACCGGGGTGCGCCGGAACAACTTCTGGATCGCCTGGGCCGAAGCGACAGCGTCGAGCATGGGCGCCTCCGGATACATTCATGACTACAGCTTGGAATTTCGTCACGATTGTATCCGCAGGGCACCCTGGCCACAACCCACGATGGCGGGAAAACGCCAAAATATTGAGGACTCCTTGGCCGGCCGCGTCTCCAGGAGATACAACAAGGACCCCTTGGCAACCAGAAAACGCCGTTATGTCAATGGGTTATGAAATCCAACCGGATAATGACGCCGTGGAATATACCAGTACTGGTAGCGCTTGCGCAGAGTGGAATCACCGCGCAGCGTGTTGATCATCTCGGCCCACCACACCGGGCTGCTCGCCGTGCCGTGTACGAAAACTACAGGAATGCGGCCGGTTCGGTACGGCTGTAGGAGGAAGACCCCGGGCTCGATGCGCTCCTCCAATTTGAGGAAACGCCGCACCCCGGCCTCCCACACGAACGGGTCTTC
>JARGFW010000364.1 GCA_029211085.1 Deferrisomatales bacterium
CAGATGTACGCCCGGGAGGTGATTCCCCACCCGGTGCGGCAGATGGTCACCGTGGCGGCGCTCACCGTGTTGGAGAAGAGTGAGGAACTGGAACTGCACTTGCAGGCGGCGCTCAACGTCGGCTGCGAGCCCCGCCAACTGGCCGAGGTGATCTTCCAGACCGGGGTGTACGGCGGAGTGCCGGCCATGAACCAGGGCCTCAAGGCCTTGCGGCGGGTGCTGGAGGAGCGGGGGCAGTGGCCGATGGAGGAGGGGTAGCGCTGGCGGGGCCTTCGATGGTGTTTCTGAGCGTTGGCGGCCGGCGACTGGAGGTGGCGTGGCACGGTCCGGGGCCGGACGCGGCTCCCACCCTGGTGTTCCTCCACGAGGGGTTGGGTTGCGTCGGTATGTGGAAGGAGTTCCCGCGGCGGCTCGCCGAAGCCACGGGTTGCGGGGCACTGGTCTACAGCCGCGCCGGCTACGGGTGCTCCGACCCGTGTGACCTGCCCCGGCCCCTGCACTATATGCAGGACGAGGGGTTGCACACGCTGCCCCAGGTGCTGGCCGCGGCCGGGGTGCGGGACTGCGTCTTGGTGGGGCACTCGGACGGGGGATCCATCGCCCTGGTGTACGCCGGTGGCACCGAGGCGGCGCCCCTGCGCGGGGTGATCACCGAGGCGGCCCATGTGTTCTGCGAAGACCTCAGCGTGCGTTCGATCGCGGCGGCCCGTGAGGCGTATCTGCGGGGGAGTCTGCGAGAGGGCCTTGCCCGGTACCATGGGGACAACGTGGACTGCGCCTTCTGGGGCTGGAACGACGTCTGGCTCGATCCGGGGTTCCGGCACTGGAACCTGGAGGAGTACCTTCCCGGTGTGCGGGTTCCGTTGTTGGCCCTGCAGGGCAAGGAAGACGAGTACGGCACCTCCGCTCAGGTGGAGGCGATCGCGGGTCAGGTCGGCGGGAGTGCAGAGGTGGTGATGCTCTCGGACTGCGGCCACGCGCCGCACCGCGACCAACCGGAAACGACCCTGGCGGCGATGACCCGGTTTGTAACCGCGGTGCTGGGAGGGGAGGGGGCCTAAAGATCTCCGACGGGTCCCACCCGCAGTCCCGGCGACCACGGGTGCCTCTCCGCCCGGTGGATTGCCCCATGGGCTTGGATCCGTCGGCATTCCTTCGACGGTAGAGTTCGGTCCACCAGCGGAACCGACCACAGGAAAGGAGCCTGCCATGCAAAGCACCATCGCCGACGCAATCGCCCTCGCCACCCAGCCGGTGGCGCTCCTCTGGGCGGATGATGTGCCCGAGGGCGCGGCACGGTTCCAGAAAGGAAAGTGGGGCTGCCTCATGTGGCTGGCTGCGGGGGCTGCCAAGGGCCGGGTCGCCGCTTGCGACCGCGAGACATTTGGTTGTTTCGGCGGCGGGGTCGGGTTTGGCTTCGGCGCCCAGTACAAGAACTTTCCGGGCGGTGAGGAGTGCTTCTACCGCTTCCTTTCGAACGGCAACGCCACCTGGGAAAAGGGCCTGGCGGTGGCCGAGCAGATCGAACCCCACATGCGGGCCGAGGCCCACGACGAGTTCGTGCACGGGGAACGGTATCTCAAGACGCCAGAGCGAGCCCAACGGTTTGCCGAGGAACTTTCCGTCACCGAGATCCCCACCCGCTACGTGGTGCTGAAACCCCTTTCCGCGGTGGACCCGGGAACCGAGACGCCGCAGTCCGTGACGTTCTTTGTCACTCCCCACCAGCTCTCGGCGCTCACCGTGCTCGCCAACTACGACGCCCCCTCCAACGAAACCGTGATCGTGCCGTTTGCCGCGGGCTGCCAGGCGATCGGCATCTACCCCTACCGCGAAGCCCAGCGCGACCATCCCCGGGCGGTCATGGGCATGATCGATCTCTCTGCGCGGGTGAACCTCCGCCAGATGCTTGGCGATACCATCTTCAGTTTTTCCATGCCGTACGCACTGTTCGAGCGGATGGAACAGAACGTGGCAGGCAGTTTCCTGGAACGCCCCACCTGGCTGGCGCTGAAGGGGTAGGGGGCCTGGGCGCCTACCACACCCACGCGGTGCCGGAGCGTCACCGCAAAGCCCCCCTTTCAGTGTTCCCAGAACGCTTGCCCAAAGTCCGGTTTTCGAGACACATTGGGGACCGGACCGTATAAAGCCGGGTCCTTGACCAACTTCTCCGCGCCAACGCGAGGAGGGGAATTGGTCCGGAATCCAGCCGTCTTGTGTAGACGCCGATTCGCACAAGACGCTTTGACACGCTTTCCCAGTCGCTGCTACAAGGACGTGAGCGCTCCACGGGCGCAAGCGATCCCTTTCCCGGCCTCTCCTGGCCCCCCCCGCGACGGTCGCGTGGGCGTAGGAAACGGTCGCTGAAGAGGGGCCAGCTGCGGCGTTTGGTCCCGCGCACCTTCCCTCTTTGACGCGCCAACTGTCTCGCGGTAAGCATTCGTCCGTGTCCACACCATGCTTCCTGGGTCTGGGTGGTGCGGCCCGATGGCTTGGGGGCAGGACTTCTATTTGACATCTCTTTTCGCCCCTTTTGTAGACAATATGGGTAGTTTCATGCCTTTCAAGGAGGTGTCATGATGGGGTTCCGCGTCTGCTCGTCCCTTGTGTGCCTTCTGCTTGTTGCCGCCTCCGCCTTTGCCGGAGAGTTCTCTCCCGTCACCTTCACCAACCTTCAGCCTCTGGTCGGCGACGCGTGGCTGGGAGAGCCAGCGCAGATGGTCAACGACCACGGCGAGATCATCGGCGGGTCGAACGAGGCGAAGTACTGGTCCTCTTCCCTCGGGGGGACCGTGATCCCCACCCTGGGCGGGCGTTACAACAGCGCCTCCTCCATGAGCGAGTCTGGGGAGGTCGTCGGAAGCAGCCAGATCGAACCGAATCGGTACACTGGCTCGATGACGCAGTTGTTCACCTGGACCCTGGCCGGAGGGGTGCGGGCCATCGGGGCTCTACCGGAGGGCCGGTACATCCACGCCGTGAAGGTCAACGCCGGCGGTGACATTATCGGCACCGGCGACTACCCCGGGCAGGGCTATGGCGGGTACGGCAACGTTTCCTTCCTCTGGACGGAGGCAGGCGGGTTCGAGGTTCTGCAACCCCCCGCGGACGGGATCGACATCTACCCCGCCGACTTGAACGACCACGGGCAGATCGTCGGTGACTACGGCCGGGGTACCGACGCCTACGACGTGAGCTACCACGCCTTCCTCCGAGAGGCGGACGGTACGTTCAGGTTCCTCGGGTTCC
>JARGFW010000365.1 GCA_029211085.1 Deferrisomatales bacterium
CGCGATCGGCGGTGCCGGGACTCGCTGGGTTGCATCCCCAGGGGTCCGGCGCCGGACGGCTCCTGGTAGGGGATTCGGCCAGAGAGCGCTGGCGGGATGCAGCAGATGACGCCGTTCCCTCCCAGTGCGGGGAGCCTTGGCTTGGGTCTCACACCCCACGCCACCTGCCGGTGGCGAGGCGCGCAAGCGCGCCTTCCCGCAAGAGCTCGGAATCACAGCGCTATCGTTGCTATCCAGGGCTAGCGGATCCTCGACAAACGGGCCGTTTGGGCCGGCAGAACACCTTTCCATCGCTAGCAAGAGAAAAGGAGGTCCCCTCTCGTGACCAAAGATGCAGCTCGCCACCACCAAGTGAACTTTCGCATGAACAACAAGACCCGCGCCAAGCTCACCGAACGAGCCCGGGTCGCAGGGGTCTCTGTGTCCACCATGACCCACGACCTGGTAGTGCACGGGTTGGACCATCCGGCGGGACTCGGACCCGAGCTGTTCCGCCGCATCGAAGACCTCCATGCGCTGGTCAAAGAAGCCCTCGCCGCGTACCCCCAAAGGGACGACTTGGGGGCCCGGATCGACCGGGTCTACGCCGCTGTAGCGCGCACCCATAAGGCCATGGAACAGGCAGACCAGGGGGCCGCGGTGGAGCAGCTTCGCCCCTGGCTGGTGCGCGCAGTGGTGTTCCTGGACGGGCTTTCCAATCTCTCACTGCCCGACGACGACCAGTACCGTCAGTTCCACCAGAAGGTGGACACCACCACGCGGCAGATCCTGGCCAAACTGAAGGAGGAACCCGATGCGAAGAGATGACAGTTACCGGGGCTTCGAGACCTGGTTCAACGACTTCAAGATGCGCCTGAAGATGTACTGGGTGCTCAGTCTCATCGTGGGGGTGGTGCAACTCCTCCTCTTCGGCCTCGGGGCGCGGGTGTTCCTGGGCGAGCTCGACGGCCAAGCGTTCTGGAACTGGGTGGTGGCCCGGGTGTGGTGCCTGTGGCAGCCCGGCCACGGGATGACCTTCCACTACGCCGGTAACGCCTACCGGATGACGGCCGCCGAGCTGGTGGTCTATCTCCAGCCCTACATGGCCCGGTACGCGGCCGGGCTATTGGTCCTCTTTCTCGTCACCTGCAGCGTGTATCTGGCCGTCCCGCTCCTGGTGAAGTGGTTCCGGCGCCGGGCCCGCAAGCAGGCGGGACCGGAGTTCGTGCGGGGCTCCCGCCTGGTGGACCCCGAGACCTGGAACCGGTTCCTGAAGCGGTCCCGTCTCCAGGCCGATCTCCCCCTGGGAAACCTGCGCCTGCCGGTGGCCGCCGAGGTCAAGCACGTCCTCACCGTGGGCCGCCCCGGGGTGGGCAAGACGGTCCTCTTGAGCCACGTGGTCGAGCGGCTCCGGGAGCGCGGCGATCGGGGGGTGATCTACGACTTCAAGGGGGACTACACGGCCCGCTTCTACGATCCGCAGCGAGACATTCTCTTCAACCCCCTGGACGAGCGCTGCGTGGGCTGGAACATCTTCAATGACATCGCGACCCAGATGGACGTGGACGCCCTGGCCGCGAGCCTGATCCCCCCTGCCTTTCACGCCGACCCCTTCTGGAACGACGCGGCCCGGGGGGTCTTCAGCGGGCTCCTCCACCACCTCTACCAGACGGACCAGCGGGACAACCGCTCCCTGTGGGAGGCGCTGCGCTCGGATGTCCGCTGCATCTCCCAGTGGCTCAAGGAGACCAAGGGTGGCGAGCGGGGGCACACCTACATCCAGGACGCGTCGAGCAAGCAAGCGCTCAGCGTCCACTCGGTGGTGATGCAATACGCCCAGCCCTTCGAGTACCTGGCCGGGGTGGATGGAAGGTTCTCGGTGGTCAACTGGCTGCGCCGGGGCACGGGATGGATCTTTGTCACCAACTACTCCGACATCCAGGACACCCTGAGGCCCATCCTGAGCCTCTTCATCGATCTGCTGGGACGAAAGCTCCTGGCCATGCCCGACGACCTGAACCGCAGGGTCTTCTTCTTCCTGGACGAGTTCGGGACCCTGCAGCGGCTCTCGACGATCGTGAAGCTCTTGACCCTGTCGCGCTCCAAGGGCGGGAGCGTCTGGGTGGGCATTCAGGATGTGGGGCAGATCGACAAGCTCTACTCGAAGGACCTGCGCCAAGCCATCGTCAACGCCTGCGGGAACAGCATGATCTTCTCCGTGGCCGACCCCGACACGGCGAAGTTCCTCTCGGAGAAGATCGGCGACACCGAGAACCTGGAAACCGATGAGACCTTCTCCATGGGCCCCTCGGAGTTCCGCGACGGGGTGTCCCTGGCCCGCCGCCGCAAGAGGGAGACCCTGGTGCTGCCCTCGGAACTCATGGGGCTCCCGGACCTCACCGCCTACCTGAAGGTTGGGGGTCTCCCCTTCACCCAGACTCGCATCCACTTCCAGGACCATCCAGTGAAAGACCTCGCGTTCCTGCCGCGAGAGGATCTCCGCCTGGACGACGTAGCGGACAAGAGCCGCGAAGGAGCGGACGAGGCGGCCCGAGGCAGCACGCCAGCCGTGGCGGCATCGTCTGCGATGGGCCCGGTGGTGGCCGAACGGACAGATGTGGAAGACGGCAAGGAAGCCGCGAAACCCTTCACACCCACCAAGCGCGAGTGGGCCAGCCAGGAGATCATCGAACCCCAGGCTCCGGCCGTCCGACGGGATGGGGACAGAGGCACGGGAGAGGATCGGGAGCAGACGGAATCGAACGAAGCCCAGGAGCGCCAGGCCCGCAATGAAGAGACGCTCCACGACGGCATGGACCGGGAGGAGGAGCGCGATGACAGCCGGGGGCTGGAGCCGGACGACGGCGGCCTGCCGCGGTGATGCGTTCATCCTGGGAGGCAAACCATATGACCGACGCCGCGACGACAAACGTGCTGCTCGCCCTCCCCGACGGGAGCACCGTCGGGTACCGGGATCTCACCCGCTCGGTGGCCCAGCGCATCCGCCTGCTGGCACCGTACCGGGGGCGCGCAGAACCCGTCCGCTGCCTCTGCCGCCCGCAGGGGGTCCTGCTCGGGGTGGCCCACCGCGCGGTGCCCACCGACACCTTCTACCTCTACACGCTCCGCCGCGGTGACTGGCGGCTCCACGCCCCCGCGTGTCCCCTGCGCCGACCTCCGATCAGCGGGGCACCGCGACCAGCTCGACCCACCGTGGAAACGCTCCCGGAA
>JARGFW010000068.1 GCA_029211085.1 Deferrisomatales bacterium
CAGGTAGTCGCTGACCAGGGCCGGGTGGCATCCGCACCGATCGACGTACTCCTGCAACGTCAAGTGGGCCAGGCCCCCGATTTCCAGGTCGAAACGCGCTTTGTGGCAGAAGCGAACGATCTCGTACAACAGGCGCCAGTGGGAGGGCCGCCACAGATTGCGCCGCTGGGCGAACAGACCGTTCAGGCCGGTCCCCGCGTATTCCAGCCCCGTTGCCGCGGACTGGAAGCTGAATGACATCTCGGTGTCGCGAACGCCTACCCCGAGTTTCTGCAGCAGCCGGTTGAACAATGGGTAAGTGCGGTCGTTGAGGACGATGAAGCCGGTGTCCACCGGCAGGCCTGGGTCCGGTCCGCCGGGGATTTCGATGGTGTGGGTGTGGCCGCCGACGTAATCGTTCCTCTCGTAGATGGTCACTGCGTGGCGGCGCTGCAGCAGATAGGCTGCCGTTATGCCCGCCACACCGCCGCCCACCACCGCGATGCTCAGACCCGCTTTGCCTGGATCTTCCACGCTGTCACCCTTTCGGAAACCACGGCAGCAATGCGTTCGTTCGGCTTTTGTAGGCTTCGAACTCGGCGTCGCCCTTCCAGCGCTCCTCCAGCATGGGAATGCCGGAGACCTTGAGCAGCAGGAAGGCGATGGTCAACGGGCTGACCACCGACAGCCAGCCGTGGGGGGCGCCCAGGGCGATCAAGAACATCCCCCACCACAGGGTGGCCTCGCCGAAATAGTTGGGATGGCGGGTGTAGCGCCACAATCCGGTCTGCATGATCTTGCCCTGGTTGTCCGGATCGCCCATGAAGCGCAGCAGTTGCCAGTCTCCCACCGCCTCGAAACCAAAGCCCACCGCCCAGATCGCGGCGCCGATCCAGTCCAGCCAACCAAGGCCGCCACCCGGGTCATGGTTCACCACCCAGATCGGCGTCGCCACCACCAACAACAGCGCCCCCTGCAGCATGTAGATCTGCAAGAAACTGCGCAGCACGAACCCCTCTCCCCACTCCTCCCGCCACTTCCGGTAACGGAAATCCTCTCCCTGTCCGCGGTTGCGGGCGTGAATGTGTGCCGCCAGTCGCAGACCCCAGGCAGCCACCAGGAACAGGACCAGGAGTTGTCGCGGGTGAACCTCCACGTACCGCAGGAAGGTGACCACCGCCACCAGGACGAACCCGCCCCCCCACGCCACATCGACGACGCCGTTGTTCTTGGCGATCAGGGAAGCCACGAAGAAGCCGCACATGTAGAGAAACACGGCCAGTGCGGAGAGGCCCAGGGTCTCGAGCATGGGTCGTACCATCCAAGTGCTACGGGTGGGCGGAGCTACGGCGACCCCAGTGTATGCGGATGGGAGGATTTGTCGAGCACGCGCCTGGAAACCGCCTGGCGCTAGCCTTTCGTTTGCAGACCGTCCGGCTAGCGGGGGGTTGGGGGGACGGAGTTGCGTCGTTGCGTTTCGATTGCCGGATGTGGGGTTCTGCGGTAGAGGGTTCCCCATGCCGAGGCAGAGCCGCGGCGGGGCTGTAGCTGACGGAGTTGGGGCGACCGTGTGGCGTGCACCCCTCCTCGGTGGGCCGGTCCACGGGCCGCGCGCAAGCAGAAGCTGCTACCCGGGGCCGCCTTCGGGGAATCGCGCAAGAACGCAACGACTTCCCCGACGTCCCGGGAACGGGTTGGGGCAGGAGCCGTGAGCCCATGGAGAGACGCGAGTTCGACACCGTTCATGACGAATACCGCCAGAGAATCCTCCACTACCTGGAGGGGATGGTCGGCGCCGCCGAGGCCGAGGAACTGACGCAGGAGACCTTCCTCAAGGTGTCCCGTGCGCTTTCCGAGTTCCGGGGGGAGTCCCGACTCTCCACCTGGGTCTACAGGATCGCGACCCACGTCGCTCTGGACCGACTGCGATCCCGATCGTTCCAGGAACGTCTCCGGAGTCTTTCCACCGAAGAAGACAAGGTCGCCGGAGCCCTCCCGGATGCGGATGTCTGGTCCGGCGAGGAGAAGCCCTCGGTCACCCAGAGCCTGGCCCGCGAGGAGATGAACGCGTGCATCCGGGGCGTCGTGGAAGAGTTGCCCGAGAACTACCGGGCGGTTCTCGTCCTCAGCGAGTTCGAGGGGCTCAAGGACCGGGAAATCGCCGAGATCGTAGGAGACTCCCTGGGTGCGGTGAAGATCCGGCTCCACCGCGGGCGGGCCAGGCTGAAGGCCGCGCTGGAAACCAAGTGCACGTTCCACAGGGACGAACGAGACGTGTTTGGCTGTGAACCCAAACCCGTCGAACTGACCGACATCCGTCCCAGGAAGTAACCCCTCGGCGTTGCCCCGGCCGCGGGTCTTCGCAGGCCGCCGACCCTCCGCAACGCCCGTCGCACAGGGCACACCTGCGCCTTCCGGCAAAGGGTTTCTCCCCACGCGTATCCATTCTTGCGCTGGCCTCGTCTGCAGGGGGGAGCCGGGACGCATCGCGGAGGTCCTCCCCGGGGCGGGAGACGGGGGTCGGGCCCTCGACGGGTCCGGCGGCTCTCCGGCAATCCCTGGCAACCACTCGACCCGGAGGTGAATCCATGATCTGGACCGAATCCCACAGTTTCTGGTGGCTCTTCCCCCTGCTCATGATCTTCCTCTGTGTGTTCCTGTGTTTCCACCGGCGGCGGTTCGGGATGGCCGGTTGCTGCTGGGGCGGTTCCCGTGACCCGCAGCGGGGCCGTCGAGCCGACGATCGGGATGCGAGTCGTCGTGCCATCGGGAAGCCAGCCCCTGCCGAGGAAGCGCCCGGGGTCGAGGGCCTGAGGTCCACCGTGGAACGCCTCGAACGTCGTCTTCGCAGCCTGGAAGCGGCGGCCGGCAGGAAAGAACCGGACGGCGGGCGGCCCTCCAACCACCCATGAAATTCGGTATGCTGCGCCGCCCGCAGGTGAAGGGTCCGCAGCAGGAACCTACCATCCGTAAAGCGGGAAAGGAGAGAAACCATGTCCGAGACGACGCACTGTACCGTAGAGAAGCTACTGGCGGGGTTTGCCCAGCTGTCCGCCGCGGACCAGGAGAGGGTGCGCGCGGAGCTGGGTGTGGGGGCGACGACGAACCCGGCAGGTGGCTGTTGCGACCCGACCACGATGATGGCGCAGATGGTGGGAAAGATGCAGGCGGCAGGCTGCGACCCGATGGCTCTGTGCAAGGCGATGATGCGGCAGGGGCAAGCCGGTGAGGGCAAGGAGCAGAGTGCCTGAAACCACCACCAGCCGGGGCGGCTGGCGGCGCCTGGGGGTGCCGGGACGTAGGGCCGCCCCGTGCCAAACCGGCGCTGCCGGCGGCCTGGCAACGCCAGGAGGCCAACGGCGGGGCTCCTTCACGGTGGGAGCTGGGGCCGCTGCAAAGGTGACAAGTCGTACCACCACGAAGTCCCCGGGGGTCTCCTGCCGGGGCCTCTCCCGCTCGGCGAGACCCGCTTGCGGCATCCACCAGGGGTGACGGCTTGTTCCCCAGGCCATGGCTGCTCCGGCGGCGCGGCGTCTGTCCGGCCTTTTGCTTGGGCTTGCGCCCGTTTGCTCCGTCGGCCGGATGCACTACACTCACGTCGGCCCAGGGTGTGGAAACCGGAGCGGGAGGTGGGGAATGAATCAGCAGGTGGAGGTGCTCGATCAGGCGCGGCGTACGGCGGTGGACCTGGCGATCCAGTTCGGTCCGCGGGCCTTGGTGGCACTGCTCATCTTGGCGATCGGCTTCTACGTGGGCCGCTGGGTCGGCGGGGTCGTCGAACGGATGCTGGCCCGGTTCAAGCTCGAACCGCCGGTGAACCAGTTGCTGGTCCGGCTGGTCCGGGTCGGCGTGCTGGGGCTGTTTGTCATCATGGCCCTGCAGAACCTGGGGGTGGAACTGCTCCCCCTCATCGCCGGGCTGGGGGTGGCCGGCGCCGGGGTGGCGCTGGCCATGCAGGGGGTGATGGGCAACGTGGTGGCGGGGCTCTCCATCATCTTCACGCGGCCGTTCCGGGTGGGGGAGTACGTCTCCATGGTGGGAGAGGAGGGCAGGGTGGAGGAGATCGGCCTGTTCACCACGGTCCTGGGCCATCCGGACCGGTCCCGGGTGGTGATCCCCAACCGCAAGATCGTGGGGGACATCCTCCACAACTACGGCGAGATCCGCCAGGTCGATGCGGTGGTGGGGGTCGCCTACGATACGGACCTGAACGGGGCCTTCGCCGCGATCCAGGAGCTGCTCCGCGCCAACCCCCGTGTGCTCCCCGAGCCGGAGCCGGTGGTCCGGGTCGTGGAGTTGGCCGACTCTTCGATCACCATCGCCGTCAAGCCGTGGGTGAGCGTGCCCGACTTCGGCGCCGCGTCCGGAGAGATCAACAAGGCCCTCGTGGAGATGTTCCGGGCCCGGGCCATCGCGATCCCCTTCCCCCAGCGCGAGGTGCGGCTGCTCGGGGAAGGCGCTTGACCGGTTGGCGGTGGCCCCAGGGGCGCACCCCCGTCAGAGCGCGCCCATGACCGCCATCGACAATCGAAAACGTTGAATATTCTCGCGGCATGGATGGGGAATGGGCGCCCCTCTCCCGAGGGGTGTCCATGGGCCTAGAAACCGCACACACCGCCGGGGGCGCCCCCGCGGGGCAGCAGGACCCGGCGCCGCCGCCTCCCGACGGGGGGGCGTCCCGGGACCCGCTGGTCCTGTGCGCCCTGCTCGGGCTCGTGCTCCTCGACGCCCTGACCCCCTGGGGTTGGGTGCCCCTGGCCAACGGCACCGCCCTGCTGGCGGCCTCCGGCCTGTATCTGGGCAGGATCACCGGCGGGGGGCGCTGGTTCGCGTGGGCCCTGGCAGCGGGCAGCGCGGCCCTGGCCCTGGCCACGCAGATCCCCCTGGCCGACGTTCTCACCGCCGCCACCAACGGCGGCCAGGTGCTCGGCTTCCTGCTGCTGGTGGAGGTACTGGGCGTGGCCCTGCAGACCGGCCGCTACGACGCCGGGCTCACCGGCCTGCTGGCCCGGGGCACCCCCGGCGGCGCCAGCCGGCTGCGGGCGGCCAGCATCGGCTGCTTCGTGCTGAACCTGTGCGGGCTGTTCATGGGCGCCGTGCCCGCGGCGTTCTACGCCCTGGGGGGGAAACCCGGCCGTGCCGACCTGCCCCTGGCCATCGCGGCGACCCGGGGGTTCGGAGCCTCCGCCCTGATCAACCCGGTTTCCCCCCTGGTGCTGCTGGCCCTGGCGGGAAGCCACGCTTCGTTGTCCGCCTACCTGGCCAGCGCCCTGCCGGTGGCGGTCCTGCTCCTGGTGCTGGACGGGGTTCTCCGGGGGCGGCAGGAGCCGGAGCCTGCGACCCCGCTCCCCGCGGCCGCCCGGCAGCCCTGGCTGCGGGCCCAGACCCTGGGCTGCGCGGCGGCAGTCCTCGCCGCCGCGCCGATCTACCATGTGGCGGGGGCCCACGGCGTGGCTGTGCTGCCCCGGATCGGCCTGGCGGTGTGCGCCGGCGGCCTGGGCCTGGGTCTGGCGGCCCCGTCCCGCTTCGCGACCCGCCTGCGCGCCCTGCCTCGGGAACGCTTCCTATCCCACCGGGACGCCGTGCCGTTCTTCACCCTGGGGGCCCTGTTCGGCACGCTGCTGGTGGGCTCGCGGGTCCTGGACCCGCTGCTCGCCGCCCTGAGCCGGTTGCACATGCCGCTGCTGGAATTTCCGCTGATCGTCGCCCTGATCGTCGGGTTCCGCTGGCTGGGGCTGGCCCCGGTGATCTCGCTGCTGATCCTCGGCCCCCTGTTCGCCCCGGCCGTCTCCCTGTCTCCCACGGTCTACGCCCTGGCGCTCACCTTCGGGGGGGTGGCCGGGTTCCTGGGTTCCCCCCTGAGCGGCACCAACCTCTTCGTGGCCAGTGTCAGCGGGGTCTCCCCGTTCCACATCGCCCTGCACATCCAGGGCCGCTACGTGGCCACCGCCGTGGCGATCACCAGCATCTACGCCATGGGGCTCACCCGTTGGCTGGGCTGAGGGGCGGGAACTCCCAGGGGATGCGTCCCAGGGTGCGGGGTGCGCACAACCGCAGGTGTCCGGGGCCCGCAAGGGTGTCTCCCATCTCTCGCCCGGTTCCATGACACGAAGGAACCGGACGTGCCCCGGGGGTTGGGGGGCGACGTCTTCCATCGCCGGGGGATTCCGATGCCCACCTTCGTGGGCGTTGACGTGGCGTGGCAGAGCGACGGGAACCCGAGCGGGGCGGCCGCCTTCCGGGGAGCAGAAGAGGGCGCTTTCCCCGGTTGCCTTCCCCATGGTCTCGACAACCCCGATGCGGTCGAAGCCTTTATCCTCCAGCCGGCGGAACCAAACCCATTTGTCCGGTGCGGCGGCGACCCTGCGTCTGCTGAAAAGGAGGGAATTCGGCAGGGGGCCCGGAGGGCCTTTCAATAGTCTCAGATACGTTTATGCGACGATCGGCTAGGTCTGCGTTCGGATTTCACGAGGGCAAACCGCCGAATGTTATCGGCGGTCCGAGTATGTGCCTTTCGCGGATGCGATCGGCTCTCCACCGAAATAGGACAAATCTCCCCCACCGCCACCATCCCTCCAGGCCAGAGCTACTGGCGGTGGCACGGCCGTGGCAGGTATCGATCTCCGTCACTCACTCCGGGAGCCCCGCCTCCAGCATGTGTTCCAGGGTTGTCCGAGTGAGCGCCGGGTCCTTGTACTTCAAGGCTCCCGCGTAGCGGCGAGCGGAGAACTTGGGATCGTACCGAAGGACATCTTGAGCCGCTGCGCGCGCGTCTTCCCGGCGCCCCCAACCCATGTAGGCGGTCACCAGTTGCACCCGTGCGGGAACGCTGTCGGGGGTGCGGGAGAGGAGTTCCCTGGACACTTCGATCGCGTCCTCGTATCGGCCGAGGAGCCGAAAGGTGTGGGCGGCGTGCAGATAGAAGGGGCCTGACCTGCCTACCGGGGTAAGGCGGAACGCCTTGTCGTTGTATGCAACGGCGTCTTCGGGTTTGCCGGAGAAATTCAGGATCTGCGCCAGGAACGATTGTGCCTCCGCCGAGTTGGGGGCCTTCTTGACGGCCAACTCGCCGGCTTCGAGGCCCTTCTCGTGCTGGCCCACCAGCACATACAGAAAACCGAGCAGCGCCCAGGCCGCGGCGTGGTCGTCGTCGAGCGAGATCGTCTTCTGGGCTGCCTCGATGGCCTTCTTCAGGGACTCTCTTGGCGACGTGCTGATCCCGAGCCAAACGTCCATCATCGTTGTCGTGGCCAGAAGGTAGTATCCACTCGGGTACCGCGGATCGAGCCGGATCACCTCCTCGGCGAGTTGCTGGGCTTGCGTGTTGCCTTCCTTGCTGAACTGTGCCATCAGGCTCCTGCCTCGCAGGAACTTGAGATAGGCCTCCAAGTTGTCTGTGCCCCTGACGAAGAGCCTCGAGCCCTCCCCCGTTCCCGAGAACTTCACGGCGAGAACCCTGGTTATTTCGAACGTAATGCTGTCCTGCAGAGCAAATATGTCCTTCAGTTCCTTGTCGTATCGCTCCGACCAGAGGTTGTGTCCGCTCACGGCGTCGATCAACTGCGCCGCGACTCGCACCCGGTGCCCGTCCCTTTGAACGCTACCCTTGAGGATGTACCGCACCCCCAGGTCCTCTGACACCTTCTTGGACGTGACCGGGGCGGCCTTGTAGGTGAAGGTCGAATTCTGAGATATCACGAAAATATCTGGGATCTTGGATAGGGCTGTGATGAGTTCCTCGGTCAACCCATTGCTGAAATACTCCTGTTCTGGGTCGCCGCTGAGGTTGTCAAAGGGAAGCACCGCGATGGACGGCCGGTCAGGCAGCGGGAACGCCATCTTCTCTGGGGAAGCGGTGCCGCCCTCCAGCGTGGGAATCTTGAGGAACACGTTCCACACGGTGGCCGACACGACAGAGACGATCAGGGTGAAGGCACCCAGCATAGCTATGCGGCGGAATTTCTTCTGTCTCAAGCGCTTGTCACGAACCTGCGCGGCGGTAGCGGCATCGGTAAGCAGAGCCCACACCTTGACGGGTTGGGAAATGTTCTTGACCGCATACTGGCCGAGGTACCTGCCTTCCAGGTCGAGTTTGTCCTTTACCTGCTCGTAGGCACCGGCGGAGAGACAAATCCCCCCGCCCTCTGCCAACCCTTCGAGTCGGGCCGCAATGTTCACCCCGTCCCCGTATAGCCGGCCGTCGTCCGTGATCACGTCGCCCACGTTGATGCCAATCCGAAACTCCATGCGACGGTGATCCGGTAGCCCGTCATTGCGGACCTGAATTTCCTGTTGAATGGCTAGGGCGCTCTGGACGGCATCGACGACGCTGGAGAACTCCGCGAGGAGGTTGTCCCCCGGCGAGTCAACGACGCGCCCGTGATGTTTCTGGATGGAGTCAGCCAGGACTCGTCGATAGGTTTTGATCGTTTGGACGGTCGCCGCCTCATCGTCCCCCATGAGACGGCTATAACCCTTCACATCAGCACTGAAGATGGCGGCCAGCTTACGGTGAGTATCTCCGTTGCTCATTGGTCACCCTGGGCAAGAGATCCTCTATCCACGGGGTGGGAAACCCAGCACCGTCAGAAGACCAGGGGCGGCGAGATCCGTCAAGTGGCGGGGCATGCTTAGGGGAACGACGCAATGGCTGTATCGCGAAAACGGCGCACTGTAACGCAAATGGCCAGCAGATCGCTGGCCAGTGCACTATCGGGGAAACCCGCATCCATGGGCAGACGCTGCCACCCGCCGGGTAAACTACTCGTCCCGAGCCACGAGGCTATTCCCGAAAGCGGGGACGCAGACGGATATGTACTCCGCGCCATCAGGGCCTGGAGTGCTGCGCTGAACCCATTCCCCCCGGCGGACGATAATGGCCTGCCCCGCTTTTACGTCCAGGGTCCCCTCCTTTGACTGGACGCAGAGGATCCCCCGCAAGACAACGGTGTACTCGTCGAATTCCGCGGTCTGGGCAAGAGAGATCCAACCGCTCGGACTGCGCATACGAGCGATGCTGACGTCTGCCGTGTCCGTGGTCAGCCTACCGATGAACTCCTCGATCACCTTGACCTTGTTGCCGCAGGCCTGCACGTAAGACGGCCCAGGAACGAGTTCGGGCATTGCATCCTCCTTGATCGTCTACCACTATGCGTTGGACCCAGTGGGCATCTTCGGGGGCAGGCCATTCCACAGTGGCAAGTTCGGGTCCCCCTCCTTTTTGGCACTTCGGCGCATGCCACGTCTACACAAAACGTTGGATCCCTGTACGCGGCCCCCCCCAGAGCCGCAAGCAGCGACCCAATCCCGAAATCCTACCGCCAAAGGCTTTGGATCGGACATGCCGTTCCGGAGGGTGAGCCGAGGCAGATGTGGTTGGCCATTCCGGGGGGGGGCCCCGCTCCACGACTTTTCATTGGGGGCGCCGGTAGATGCGCAGGGCCGGGTCCACGTGCTCCAACAGCCCCCAAGGCCGCCCGATCACGGTTTCGCTGGAGCCCAGCACGAGGTATCCGCCGGGGCGCAGGGTGCGGCGCAGGGCCAGGATCAGCTCTTCCTGGGCCGGGCGGTCCAGATAGATGAGCAGGTTACGGCAGGCCACCAGGTCGAACCGCTCCGCCCCCGCGTGGGTGGCGGGGTCCAGCACGTTGCCGGCCTCGAAGCGCACCTGCCGGCGCAGGTGCGGCAGCACCCGCCACCGCTGTTCGGCGACGGGCTCGAACATCTCGCCCCGCACCTCGTCCGGCACCCCCTCCAACGCCTTCGCCGAGTACACCCCCAGACCCGCCTGTCGTAGGGCCCCGGCGTCCACGTCGGTGCCGAGCACCGAGAACCCCGGCGCCGCGTCCCGCCGCCCGGCACTGCGGTGCAGGGTGTAGGCGAGGCTGTAGGTCTCCTGGCCCCGGGAGCAACCGGCACTCCACACCCGCAGCTCCTGCCCCCGGGCCAGCAGTTCCGGAAACACGCTCTCCCCCAGAGCGGTGAACACCTGGGGGTCGCGGAAGAAGGTAGACACCCGCACGCTGAGGCTGGCCAGGAAACGGCGGGCTTCCTGGCCGGCTTCCGGGCCGCCGGCCTCCAGGCGCGCGAGGTACTCGGCCGGTGAGGCGGAGCCGATGTCACGCATGCGGGCCAGCAGACGCCGCTGCAACACGTTGGGCTTGTAGCCGAGCAGGTTGATGCCGAGGAGGGCGTATAAGACCTCGACCGCGCGGGTCAGGTCCCGTTCGGTCGCAAGGGGGGGGTGGGGGCCGGCACCGTGGCGCCGGCCCGGGTCACGGGTTGGTGCCACCGGGCAGCAGGGCGAGTTCCGCCACCTCATCCATGGTCTTCACCAGGTGGAAGGTGAGGGCCTTCTTCACCCGGGGGGGGATCTCGTCCAGGTCCCTGCGGTTGCGCTCGGGGAGGATCACCGTGTCGAGGCCGGCGCGCATCGCCGCCAGGCACTTCTCCTTGAAACCGCCGATCGGCAACACCCGGCCCCGCAGGGTGATCTCGCCGGTCATGCCGACCCCGTGGCGCACCGGCCGGCCGGTCATCACGCTGAGCAACACGGTGGCCATGGTCACCCCGGCGGACGGCCCGTCCTTGGGAATCGCCCCCGCGGGCACGTGGATGTGGATCTCGCGCTTGTCGAAATAATCTTCGGGAACCCCCATCGCCTCGGCTTGGGAGCGTGCGTAGGACAGGGCCGCCTGGGCCGATTCCTTCATCACGTCGCCCAGTTGGCCGGTGAGGATGAGCTTGGGGGGCCCCTTCATGGTGGACACCTCCACGTGCAGGATCTCCCCGCCCGCCTGGGTCCACGCCAGCCCCGTAGCTACCCCGATCTGATCCTCCTCCACCTCGGTCTCCGGCAGGAATCGGGGGGGACCGAGGAAGCGGTGCAGGTTGCGCCGGGTAATGCGATGTTGCTGCTCGGCACCCTCCGCACCCTCGGCGATGCGGCGGGCCACCTTGCGGCACAGGTTGGCGATCTCGCGCTCCAGGTTTCGCAACCCCGCCTCGCGGGTGTACTGATCGATGAGCTGCACCAGCGCCTCTGTGGAGATCTCGATGTGCCGTTCCGTCACCCCCTGCTCGTCCATCTGCCGGGGGATGAGGTAGCGCCGCGCGATCTTCTCCTTTTCCTCCCGGGTGTAACCCGACAGGTGGATCACCTCCATGCGGTCGAGCAGGGCCGGGGGGATCGGGTCGAGCATGTTGGCGGTACAGATGAACATCACCTTGGACAGGTCGTAGGGGACGTTGAGGTAGTGATCCTCGAAGGTGGAGTTCTGGGCCGGGTCGAGCACCTCCAGCAGCGCCGAGGAAGGGTCGCCGCGGAAGTCCTGGCCGATCTTGTCGACCTCGTCGAGCATGAACACCGGGTTGCGGGCCCCGGCCTTCTTCACGCCCTGGACGATGCGGCCGGGCATCGCGCCGACGTAGGTGCGACGGTGGCCGCGGATCTCGGCCTCGTCCTTCACCCCCCCCAGGCTCATGCGCACGAACTTACGCCCCATGGCACGGGCGATGGACTGTCCCAGGCTGGTCTTGCCCACCCCCGGTGGGCCCACGAAACACAGGATCGGTCCCTTGGCGGTGGGTTTGAGCTTCTTCACGGCCAGGTGTTCGAGGATGCGGTCCTTGACCTTTTCCAGGTTGTAGTGGTCCTCGTCGAGGATCTCCTTGGCCTTGGGGATGTCCAGGCTGTCGCGGGTGGCCTTGTGCCACGGCAGGTCCAGCAACCAGTCGATGTAGGTGCGGATCACCGACGCCTCGGCCGAGGAGGGCGGCATGTCCTTGAGCCGTTTCAGCTCGCGTTCGGCCTCGGCGCGGGCCTCCTTGGGCATGCGCGCCTTCTTGATCTTGTCCATCAGGGTGAGGATCTCCTCGCCCCGCTCGTCGCTGATCCCCAGCTCGTCCTGGATCGCCTTCATCTGCTGGCGCAGGAAGTACTCGTGCTGGCTCTTGCCCATCTCCTCCTTGGCCGCCGATTTGATCTTGGCCTGCACCATCAGCACCTGCAGCTCTCGGTCCAGCAGTTCGTGCACCTGCGCCAGCCGTTCGCTGGGCCGCACGGCCTCCAGCACCTGCATCGCGTCGGCCACCTTGAGGTTGACGTTGGCGGCCACGATGTCGGCCAGCCGGCCGCTGTCCTCCAGGTTCTCCAACACCATCATGATCTCGGTGGAGATCCCCTTGCCCATATTGATGATCTCTTCGAGCTTCTCGCGCACCGAGCGCATCATCGCCTCACCGGCGGCATCCCCCACCGGGCCCGGCTCCTCCGCGATCACCTCCAGCTTGACCTGGAGGCACGGCTCGTCACCCAGCAGTTCCAGGCGACGGGCGCGGCTCAGGCCCTGCACCAGCACCTTCACCCGGCCGTCGGGCAGCTTGAGCATGCGCATGACCATCGCCACGGTGCCGATCTCGTAGATCTCGTCCAGCTCCGGCTCCTCGGTGGCCACCTCCCGCTGGGTGGCGAGGAACAGCATGCGGTTGCCCTGCAACGCCGCGTCCACCGCCGCCACCGACTTTTCGCGGCCCACGAACAGGGGCAGGATCATGTACGGGAACACCACCACATCCCGCACCGGCAGCATCGGCAGGGTGTCGGGGATGTCCGGGGCCTGGGCGCCGGCCTCGGGGTTCTCCACGTCCAGGACCAGGTCGTCTTGCTTCGCCATCCGTCTGCTCTCCCTGGGGGGTCGGCACTAAAGGGGCCCATGGGGCCGGGCCGGGGTGCTGGACTATAGTCACGCCCCCAAGGGGCGTCAAGGCGCTCCGGGGGGGGCGAAAAACGCCTCCACTTGGGCAAACTCCCGGGTCAGGGGGAACGGCGGCAGGGTCGCCCGCAGAAACCGGCCGTAGCCCCGTTCCACCAGCCGGCGGTCCAACACCGCCACCACCCCCCGGTCCTCCAGACGCCGCAGCAGCCGCCCCGCACCCTGCCGCAGGGCCATCGCCGCGGCAGGCAGTTGATAGTGTTGGAACGGCTCCCGCCCAAGTGTTTGCAGGCGCTCGATGCGCGCCTCCACCAGGGGATCGCCCGGGCTGGCGAACGGGATCCGGTCGATGATCACCGCAGAGAGGGCGTGGCCGGGCACGTCCACCCCCTCCCAGAACGACTGGGCCCCCAACAGCACCGAGTGCACGTCGGCGGCGAACTGCTCCAGCAGCCGTTCCCGGGGGGCGTCGCCCTGCACCAGCAGCCGGTAGGGCACCAGCCCTGGCAGGCGCTCGGCCACGAAACGCAACACCCGGTGGGACGTGAACAGGCAGAACGCCCGCCCCCGGCTGGCGGTGAGCAATCGGGCGATTTCCTCCAGGGCCCGCTCCGCGAACACCCCGCTGGTGGGCTCGGGAATCTCCCTGGGCACATACAGCACCCCCTGGGCACCGTGGTCGAAGGGGCTGTCCAGACACACCTCATCGGCGCCGTCGGGCACCCCCGCCCGCTCCCGCAGGTAGGCGAAACTGCCCCCTGCCGTGAGGGTGGCGGAGGTGAGGATCACCGCGTGGTCGCCGCCGAACAGGTGTTCGCCCAGCAGCCGATCGACCTCCACCGGAGCGGCGTGCAAAAAGGTGCCCTTGCCCCGGGTCTCCAGCCAACGCACCTCACCCGGTTCGGGATCGGTGGTGAAGCGCTCCAGATCGGCGAGCAACGCCTCTACCCGCCGCAGCAGGGCCTCGACCTCCTGGGACTCCTCCTGACGGGGGGCCAGCCGGTCCCGGGCGTGGCCCAGGGCCAGCAACAACTCCCCCAGGAAGGTAGCCCCGGGCTCGGCCACGGCGCCCCGCAGGCGCAGGGGGGTCGGGGTCCGGGGTAGGCGGGTCCACAGGGCTGCGGCCGCCGCCTCGGCGTCCGCCAGGGCTGCCTCCAGGGGAGCGGACGCCCCTTTGCCGCGGCCACTACCCGGCAGCCGGGCGGCGTCCCGCACCAGCTCCGTCACCCGGTACGAGCTTACCCCCGCCCCGAAGAAGCGGGTCGCCACCGCCTCCAGGTGGTGGGCTTCGTCCAGCACCACCGCCGCGTAGCGGGGCAGCACCTCGGCGGAACTGGAAGAGCGCACCGCCAGGTCGGCAAAGAACAGGTGGTGGTTCACCACCACCACCTGGGCCCTCTGGGCGGCGCGGCGGGCCCGCTGCAGGTGGCAGTCCTCCTGGTGGGCGCAGCGACCGCCCCAGCAGGTGTCGGTGGTGGAACATACCTCGCGCCAGGGCCGGTAGTCGTCGGGAAGATCCTCCATCTCGGCCCGGTCGCCGCTGGTGGTGGCCCCGGCCCACCGTTCCAGGCGGTCGTACAGGTCGGCCTCGGCGGCGAAACGAAAGCGCCCCTGCCCGCGGAAAACCAGGAAGCGGCGCCGGCACAGGTAGTTCTGCCGTCCCTTGAGGAGGACCACGGCGATGGGGCGACCCAGGGCGGCGGTGAGCAGGGGCACGTCGTGGCGCAGGATCTGGTTCTGCAGGGTCTTGGTGGCGGTGCTCACCACCACCTTCTTGTTGGCCAGCAGGGCCGGCACCAGGTACGCCAGGGTCTTGCCGGTGCCGGTGCCGGCCTCGGCCAGCAGCACCCCGCCGGACGCCAGGGTCTGTTGCACCCGGTGGGCCATGTCGAGCTGAGCCCGGCGCAGTTTGTAGCCGGGCAGAGCCCCGGCCAGGGGGCCGGTGTCCGAGAAAAACGAGTCGATGTCCACGGTGGAAGAATCCTTGCGAAAAGGGCGGGAGCTGTGAGGGCAACCGCAAACCGCCCAGTGCCACCGCAACGGGTTGCGGGATGTCCGTGTGCGACCGCCCTGCGGGAGATGACGGGTGGCGGTGGCACCGGCACCGGCTCTGTACTACACTCTGGCGCCATGCGAATCCAGGTTGATCTCCACGTGCACACCCTTGCCAGCGGGCACGCCTTCTCCACGGTTGTAGAGATCGCCCGGGAGGCAAATCTACGCCGGCTGCGGGCGGTGGGCATCGCCGACCACGGTCCTGGGCTGCCGGGTGGACCGCACCCGTATCACTTCAGCGCGATGCGCTTCTTGCCGCGGGCCATGGAGGGGGTGCGCATCCTGCGCGGCGTCGAGGCCAACCTGATGGACGCCAAGGGGACCATCGATCTGCCCCGGGAGCTGGCCGAGCGACTCGACTACGTGATGGTGGGGTTCCACCACGGCTGCGGTTTCAACCCCGGCAGTGCCCGAAGCAACACCCGGGCCTTCATCAAGGCCATGGACAACCCCCGGGTGAAGGTGCTCACCCACCCGGGCAACCCGGCGTTTCCGGTGGATGTGCCGGAGCTGGTGGCCGCGGCCGCCGCCCGCGGGGTGGCCCTGGAGATCAACAACGCTTCGTTCTCCCAAAACCGGGCGGGAAGCTACGCAAACTGTACCCGGATCGCCGCGGAGTTGGCCCGGGTCGGCGGCCCGGTATGCCTGTCCTCCGACGCCCACGTGGCTACCCAGGTGGGTGAGGTGAAGGACGCCTGGGCGGTGGCCGAGGCCGCCGGGGTGATCGAAGCCCAGGTGGTCAACCGCACCTACACGGAGTGCCTGAAGTTCCTGGGTCTCGACGAAGCCGAGATGGCCGGCAAGTAGCCCGCACCCCTTCCCTTGGGACGGCGCCGTCGACCGAGGAGGGGGAAAAGCGGTGGAGGCACCGTGGGTCGCTTCCCAGACATACTCAGCCGAGGATCGACCGGCCCCGCTGGGTGACGGTTCCCGGGTCTTCCCGCATGCGGGTCACCCGCTCCCAGGGGACCTCCCGGTGCCCACTGGCAGCGCGCAGCAGGAGGCTGCGTTCCCCCAGTTCCAGCAGGGTGCCGCGGTACTCCACCCCGCCGGCGATGACCACCACCCGCTTGCCCTTCAGGTGTCGCCAGTCCTTCATGGGATCAGACCTCCCGGCAGCTGGAAGCCACCCTGTGGGGCGCCGTAGGCCGGACGCCACGGCTCCCGCAGCCAACCCTCGCGCCACTCCACCGTACGCACCCGGTGCCCCTTGCGATCTCGTTCCAACACCGCCTCGGCCTGCTGCACCACGCCGCGCACGTCCACCCGCAGGCGCAGGCGGAACCGCTCGCTGGCGGTGGTGTGGTCGAGGTCGAACTGGGTCAGGTTGATGCCGGACACGCTCGAGTGGTTTTGGGGCTGGAACTTGGTGGTCGCCGGTTCCTCCCCCAGGTCCGCATACAGCAGCACCGCGTCGTCGTAGGTGATCTCGGGGTGCAGGGACACCAGCACCGGCGGCTCGGCGGTGTTGACGTTGACGGCGGGGCTCTTGCGGGTGTCCAGGTAGGGGGCCACCACGTCCGCCACCGAACGGGGCTGCCCTTCGGGAACCACCCCATAGCCCTCCACCCGCTGCAGGTCCTCCAGGTGGAGGATGCGGGCGTTGGGCACGGTGAACTCCGGGCTCGCTTCGAACTCCCCGTCGGCGTCGGCGTCGACCCAGTCCACCACCGCATCCACCAGGTCGGGGATCGACACCTGGTGTAGGATCTCCACCTGGGCGACCTCCCGGAGGTGCTGGTCCAGGGCCAGCAGGAAACGCTCGTAGGCGGCGACGACGCGGGGCTGGGGGATGCCCTCATCGTTGACCAGCGCCCCCAGGGGAAACTTGCCGTCCAGGTCCTCCAGCCTCTCGACAATCGCCCCCATGCTGCCGTCGGGGCTGGTCACCGGAACGGGGAAATCCTCCAGGTTCCAGTCCTCGCCCCGGGCGTCGTAGCTGCCGCGCTCCGGGTCGTCCATGTCCTCGAGCAGCAACACCTGGGCCACGGCCACCCCGGAGCGGGCCAGGGCGTGCCCTTGGACGGTGTCGCGCAGGTTGCCCGCGGACTGCAGTGACAGCCGGGCCTCGCGCTGGAACTCCACAACCATCACCGCCAGCAGGGCCACGAGTAGGACCACCAGCAGCAGGGCGGCTCCACCGTTTCGGCGCAATGGCTGTCGCACCCTCACGGGTGTTCCACCGCCGAGTAGATCGGGGTGGCGGTGCGATACACCCGCTCGGTCTCGCCGTCGGGGCTGCGCCAGGCCAGGGTGATGCGCGCCGACAGGGGCAGGCGAGGCGGGTCCGCGCGTTCGGCGCTGTCCCAACCGGTGAGCCACCGCTCGCCGTCGTAGCACTCCACCGTGAACCGTGCCAAGCCCTCGATCAGCAGGTACGTCTCCCCGCCGGATGCCAGGTCGCCGTCCAGGTCGGCCGACTCCCGCCGCTGCAACACCTGGCCTCCGTCACCGTCGCTCTCCACGAAGTACGCAACCTCGGCGTCCCCACCGCTGGAGAATCCCGACACCGGAGGCACCCGGGTGGTGAACGCCACGCTGCTCACCTCGTCGCTGTCGGTATTCACCAGCAACCCTGTGGCGGCGGTCCGCGCGGGGTCCAGGTAGGCCATGGCCAGCTCGTCGGCCAGGCGGTGCAGCACGAACGCCGCGGCATGGGTCTCCTCGGCGGTTTCCCGAGACGCCTGGCGGCTGCGGGTGGTGCCCGAGTACACCCCCTGGATGAGGCTGATCACCAGGGCCAGCATCCCCAGGGCCAGCAGGACCTCCAGGAGGGTGAAGCCGTTCGGCGGACGGCGCAGGACGGGGGGGCCCACGGCTGCCCTACTCCTGCCCGGCCACGGCGTAGAAGACCAGGTCCAGGGTTTCGGCGCGGCCGCGGTCGGGCCAGGAAACCTGCACGTGTACCTCCCGGGCCAGATCGAAGGGGGTGGTGAGCACGTCGCGTTGCCAGGTGTAGCCGGGAAACTCCGCCCCGAACTCCCCGGTGTCTCCGCCGAGCTCGGGAAAGCCCTCCACCTCGGTTTCCGTCAATACCTCTCGGGCCAGCAGGGTGGCGACCATCAACCGGCGGGCGCTGGACTGCTGCCGAGCGGCCGAGGAGTGGGCGGTCAACAGCACCACAAACGAAGAGCCCAGGATCGCCAGGGCCACCAGCAGCTCCAGGAAGGTAAAGCCTGCGACCGGGTTCCGCCGCCGCGTCTCACTGCCCATCGATCCGCTCGTCGAAGATCTCTGCCCGGCCCAGCAGGGGGTGGACCACCACGGTGTAGGGTTCGCCGTCCTTGTCCTCTAGGTGGATCCAGGTGGGGGTCGAGTAGCCCTGCGGCAGGAAGCGGGTGAGCGCCCGGCCGCTGGTCACCACCCCGTCCAGGGTGGTCTCCACGTCCCGGAGGCGCAGTTCCGCGGGGAGTCGGACCTCTCCCACCGGCAGCCCCGGGCCGGGCAGGTAGTCGGCCTGCTCGTCATCCCAGGCGCCGGCCTGGTAGCGCTGTTCTTCCAGATCGTAGATCAGCGCTAGGCTTTTTTTTTGAACAGGGCTTCTTCGTGGAGGGCCTGTACCGCGCCGGAAATGCGGCGCAGGGCGGCGTCGCGACGGCTGCTCTCGAGGCCGGGCAGGCGCGGCAGGAGGATGGAGATCGCGACGGAGACGACGAACAGCACCACCGCCAGTTCCACCAGGGAGAAACCGGCGCGGGGGCGGGAACTCACTCCAGTTCCCAGTTGACGATGTCGGCGTACTTGCCATCGCCGCCCGGCTCGCCGTCGGGGCCGTAGGAGAGCAGGTCGAAGCTGCCGTGGTTGCCCGGGGAGAGGTACACGTAGTCGGTGCCCCAGGGGTCCTTGGGTACGGTGGCCTTTTCCAGATAGCCCCCTTCGCGCCAGCGTTCGGGGATGCGCCCCACGGTGGGCTCGCGGATCAGCGCCTCCAGGCCCTGCTCGGTGGTGGGGTAGGTGCCGGTGTCCACCTCGTACTGGTTGAGGGCGTCTTCGAGGATGCGCATCTGCACCCGGGCTGCGGTGCGCTTGGCCTCTTCGCCGCGGCCGAACAGGCGGGGCATGACGATGCCGGCGAGCACCCCGAGGATGACCAGCACCACCAATAGTTCGATGAGGGTGAAACCGGCGTCGCGTCGGCGCCGGGAACTAGGGTTGTGTCGCATTGTGTGTCATCCGATCATCTGGCTCATTTCGAAGATGGGGAGCAGGATGGCCAGCACCACGAAGCCCACTGCCAGTCCCATGGCAAGGATCATAAGGGGTTCCAAAAGGGACGTCAAGGTGGCCACGGCGGCCCCCACCTGGGCTTCAAAAGCCTCTGAAATCTTTAACAAAAGTTCGTCCACCGCACCGCTCTCCTCGCCCACCCCGACCATCTGGCACATGGCTGCCGGGAACTGCCCGGTGGCGCGCAGGGCGTCATGCAGGCTGCGCCCCTCGCGCACCTCGTCGCGCACCCGCTCCACCGCCCGTTCCAGCACCGCGTTGCCCAGCACGGCCCGGGAGATGTCCAACGCCGAGAGCAGGGGCACACCGCTGGAGAGTAGGGTTCCCAGGGTCTTGGAGAACCGGCTCACTGCCACCACCCGGGTGAACCGCCCCAGGGCGGGGGCGCGCAACACCATGCCGTGGAGCACCAGGCGCCCCTTGGCGCTGCGGCCGTAGCGGCGCAGGGCGAACAACAACACGAGGCCGATGGGAAGGAGCAGCCACCCGTACTCCTGCATGGTGGCGCTGACCGCAAGCAGGATGCGCGTCGGCGCGGGCAGGGCGCGCTGCTGGTCCACGAAGATCTGGGTGACCCGGGGCACCACGCTGACCATCAGGAACCAGAGGATGCCGGTGCCCACGATCCCCATGAGGATCGGGTACACCAGGGCCGCCTGCAGCTTCTGGCGAAACGCCACCGACTCTTCCAGGAAATCGGCCAGGCGGCCGAGCACCAGGGGCAGGGTGCCGCTGGCCTCACCGGCGCGGACCATGTTGCGGTAGATCGGGGGGAACGAGCGTTCGTGGGCGGACAGCACCTCGTGAAACGCCTTGCCCTCGTTCACCCCCTCTCGCACCTGGGAGAGGATGCGCCGGGTGCGCTCGGCGTCCACCTGCTCCAGCAGGGAACCGAGGGCGGCCACCAGGGGCAGGCCGGCCCCCAGCAGTGTGGCCACCTGGCGGGTGATCAGGGACAGGTCGCGGACGCCGATGCCCCGCCCGAGCAACCCCAGTCGGCTACGGCCGGCGGCCTTCTCGGTCTGCTGCGCCTCGGTCACCCGGGTGGCGAACACCCCCTGGCGTTTGAGTTTGAGCCGCGCCGCCCGGGTCCCCTCGGCATCGACGATGCCGCGCACTGCCTTGCCGCGGCCGTCCAGCCCCTCGTACTCGAACACGGCCACGGGTCAGCCCCCCGGTGGTGGGGTGGCCACGCGCCGATCGCCACCACGGGTCGGGGGTGCCGAGTCTTCCCCGATCAAATCAGTTGCTCCTGGGTCACCCGCAGCACCTCCTCGGCGCTGGTCCGGCCGGCAACCATGGTGCGCACCCCGTCGTCGCGCAGGGTGAGCATGCCCCGCCGCCGCGCCCCCTCGCGGATCGCCCCGGAGTCGATGTTGCCCATCACCTGCTGACGCACCTGGTCGTCCACCGGCAGGAGTTCGTAGATGCCCGTGCGTCCGCGGTAGCCGGTGAACTTGCACGCGGCACAGCCGGTGGGGCGGAACAGTTTCCCTTCCGGCAGGTCGCTCGGGGCGAGACCGAACGGGTGCAGCACCTCGGCCGAGGGCGCGTAGGCTTCTCGGCACGCAGGGCACAGCACCCGCACCAGCCGCTGGGCCAGGATCGCCAGCACCGAAGAGGCGACCAGGAACGGCTCCACCCCCATGTCCACGAGCCGGGTCACGGCGCCGGCGGCGTCGTTGGTGTGCAGGGTGGAGAACACCAGATGCCCGGTCAGGCTGGCCTGGATGGCGATCTCTGCGGTCTCCAGATCCCGCACCTCGCCGATCATGATCACGTCCGGGTCCTGGCGCAGGATGGAGCGCAACCCGGCGGCGAAGGTGAGGTCGATCCTGGGGTTGACCTGGATCTGTCCGATGCCGCGCAACTGGTACTCGATGGGGTCTTCCACGGTGATGATGTTCACATCCTGGGAGTTGATGCGGCTCAGCGCGGCATACAGGGTGGTGGTCTTTCCCGAGCCGGTGGGACCCGTGACCAGGAGGATGCCGTGGGGCTGGGTGATCAGCTCTTTGATCGCCTCCAACCGCGGGCCCTCCATGCCCAGCTCTTCCAGGTCGAGCAGCACGGTGGTCTTGTCCAGCAGGCGCATCACCACCCGCTCGCCGAACGCGGTGGGCAGCACCGAGACGCGGATGTCGATGTCCTTGCCGGCGATCTTGATGCGGATGCGGCCGTCCTGGGGCAGACGCTTCTCGCCGATGTCCAGCCCCGCCATGACCTTGATACGGCTGGTGATCGGCGCCTGCAGTACCCGCGGCGGCGTGAGCACCGGGTAGAGCACGCCGTCGATGCGGTAGCGGATCTGCAACTCGCGTTCGAACGGCTCGATGTGGATGTCGCTGGCGCGGTCCTTCACCGCCTGGAACAGCACCCCGTTGACGATCCGGATCACCGGTGCCTCGTCGGACGCGTCGAGCAGATCCTGGGGCTCCTCCAACTCCTGGGCCAGGGAGGCCAGGCCCTCGTCGGCCAGATCCTCCATCAGCTCCTCGGCACTGTCCGAACCCTGCTCGTAGGCGCGGTTGATGGCGTGCAGGATCTGTCCCGCCACAGCCACCCGCAGGGTCAGGGGGCGGCGCAGCAGCACCCGCAGGTCGTGGAGCGCCTCCACCTCGTCGGGGTCGGCCAGGGCCACGACCACCCGCCCGTCCTCCTCCGCCAGGGGCAGCACCCGGTGGCGCTTGGCGAACTGGATCGGCACCGCCCGGGTGAGCTCTCCAGGGATCTCCGCCGGACGGATCTCCGCCACCCGGGGCAGGCCGCTGGACTCCGCCAACGCCGCGGTGAGCGCCTCCTCGTCCACCTCGCCCAGGGACTGGAAGGCCCCCAGCAGGGTGCCGCCGCGTTCCAGCCGGAGCTCCCGGGCCCGGGCTGCGGCGTCGGGATCCACCAGGCCCCGTTCCAGCAGCACCTGGTCCAGACGGCGGTGTGCGCTCACTGCTTCTCCCCGGGGGCCGATGGCCCCCCCCCTGGTCCCAGGGGGCCACCGGGAGCGTCGATGTACTCTCGCAACTTCTCGGCGGAGGAACGCGGTTCGGCCTTCTCCAGGTCCATGCGCCCCTCGAAGCGTTCCCGGCGCTTGCGGGTGAGGGACTCGATGTCCTGGGTGTCGTTGATGATGTGGGGGGTGAGAAACAACAGCAGATTCTTCTTGGTGACCTTGTCCGCGGTGGAGCGGAACAGGTAGCCCACCAGGGGCAGGTCGCCGAGGCACGGAACCGACGAGGTGGTGGTCTCGGTGTCGTCCTTGATCAGCCCGCCGATGACGATGGTGGAACCGCTCTGGGCCACCACCGTGGTCTGGGCGGTGCGCCGGGTGGTGGAGGGCGCGTTGGCGCTGCCGCCGGTGGCGGTGCTGAGCACCTGGCTGATCTCCTGGTAGAGCTTGAGCTTGACGAAGTCATCCTCGTTGATCTGGGGGGTGAAGCGCAGGGTCAGTCCCACATCCCGGTACTCGAAGGTGGAGATCGGGTTGCCGTTGGAGTCGAACTTTTCGCTGGTCTTGAACGGGATGTTGTCCGAAACCACGATCTCGGACTCCTCGTTGTCGGTGGTGAGCAGACTGGGGGTGCTCAGCACGTTGACGTCGCCGCTGGTCTGCAGGGCGTTGATCATGGCGCCGACATTGAGGAACTCCACCCCGCCGAACTCGATGACGCCCTTCACCAGCCCCAGGGACAGGCCTCCCGGGGCGGCCAGGGGCCCGGCCGCCGCCACGCTGTTGAGCCCTACCCCGAAGGTCTGGCTGGCGAACCCCGCGAGATCGCCGCCGCTGGGGTCGTCCACCGTACGCCACTCCACCCCCAGTTCCAGGGACTTCTCGTAGCTCATCTCGACGATCAGCGCCTCCACCAGCACCTGGGGCCGGCGCACGTCGAGTTTCTCGATCACGGCGCTGAGGATCTCGTAGTCCTGGGGACTGGCGATGATCACCAGGGAGTTGGTGGCCTTGTC
>JARGFW010000366.1 GCA_029211085.1 Deferrisomatales bacterium
GCCTCCGCGGTGCCGCGCCCCCCTTCCCGCCAAGCACCGTTCACGCTTCACGTCGCAGGTCCCACGGCTTGCGGCGAACCCGCGGGCAATGAGAGCGTAGGGCCCGGAGGACGGAGCGATGGTGGAATGCCAGCAGGCGGTGATTTCCCACTACCACCAGGAAGACCTGGGAGCCCGGGTGCTGGCGGCGCTGGGGGAGGTCCGCGGCAGCCTGGAGGATCTGACAGCGGAGGACCTCGCTCCGTTGGACGGGCTGCATGTGCGCGGGCGCCGGGCGACCGCGGAACTGGCAGCCCTGGCCGAGGTGCAGTTCGGGGAACGGGTGCTCGACATCGGTGCCGGGCTGGGGGGGGCGGCGCGCCACCTGGGCGCCGCGTACGCCTGCCGGGTGGTGGGCCTGGATCTGACCCCATCCTACGTCGCCCTGGCCGCCGATCTCACGGCTCGGGTCGGTTTGGCGGAGATGGCCCGCTTCCTGGTGGGCAGCGCCACGGCTCTGCCCCTGGGCGGAGGGGTGTTCGACCTGGTGTGGCTGGAACACGTGCAGATGAACATCGCCGACAAGGTCCGCCTGGTACAGGAAATTGCGCGGGTGTTGCGCCCGGGTGGTCGCCTGGCGCTGTACGAAGTGTGCAGCGCCGGTGCAGCCCAACCCCGCTTCCCGGTGCCCTGGGCCGACACCGCGGCTACCAGCTTTCTTTTGTCAACGGAGGGGCTGCGGGGGTTGTTGGTAGACAACGGCCTTGGGGTGACCCGGTGGCGGGACGTGACCGAGGGAGCGTGCCGGTGGTTCCGCAATCGCCGCGGGGCGGGTGCCGCGCCCCCCTCTCCCCTTGGGCCCCATCTCTTGATGGGGGCCGGCGCCGGTGCGAAGATCGCCAACCTGGGGCGCAGCCTGGAGGAGGGGCGGGTGTGCCTGGTGCAGGTGGTGGCGGAACGGGGATGAAAGGGGCGCGATGGCCGACAAATTGCTGAGCCTGCCCGAGGCGGCGGCCCAGGTTCCCTCCGGCGCGACGCTGTCGATCGGCGGGTTCACCAGCCAGCGCCATCCCACGGCCCTGCTCCGTGAGCTGGTACGCCGCGGGGTGAACGACCTGATCGTGTACTGCCACTCGGCGGGCAGCGACGTAGATCTGCTCATCGGTGCCGGCTGTGTGCGGCGGGTGGAGGGGGCGTACCTGGCCGACGGGGTGTTCTCGCCCATCGCCCCCAACTGGCGCCGCTTCGTCGAGGCTGGCCGGATCGAGTTCGAGGACTACTCCAACGCCGCGATGATGGCCCGCTTCTCGGCCGGTGCCATGGGGCTGCCGTTCCTGCCCACCCGCTCGATGCTCGGCACCGACCTGCTGGCGCGCGACGGACTGGGCGCTGCCGTCCGCGCGGCCGACCCGCGTGCCGCACCGCGCAAGGCGGTCTCCCTGGCCTGCCCGTTCAGCGGCGAGTCCGTGGTGCTGGTGCCCGCGGTGCGCACCGAGTTTTGCCTGCTCCACGTGCAGAAGGCCAGTCCCGAAGGGTTGGTGCGGATCGAGGGCCAGGAGTTCCTCGACGTGCAACAGGCCCTGGCGGCCGAGCGGGTACTGGTGACCTGCGAGGAGTTGGTGACCGACGAGGAACTGCGGCGGGAGCCGGAGCGTAACCGCATCCCCCCCTTCGCCGTGCACGCGGTGATCGAAGTGCCGTTCGGTGCCCACCCCCACAGCACGCACAACTGCTACGACTACGACCCTGTCCACCTGGCGGAGTACGGCCGCGCGGCCCACAGCGAGGAGGGGTTTCGGGCCTACCTGGAGCGCTACGTGTTCGGGGTGGCCGATCACGCCGGGTATCTGGAGGCCGTGGGCGGGGAGCAGCGCCTCGACCAACTGCGGTCCCGCTCCGGGCTCGGCTACAACCCCGAGTTGCGGCGGACCGCTCCCGGGGGCGCGACATGACCGTCCCCTGCACCACGTTGGAGCGAATGGTGGTCGCCGCCGCCCGGGAGATCCGCGACGGCGAGGTGGCGTTCACCGGCACCGGCCTGCCGATGATCGCCGCCATGCTGGCTCGGCGCACCCATGCCCCCCGGGCCACCCTGGTGTTCGAAGCCGGGGGGGTGGATCCGGAGATGCTGCACCTGCCCATGAGTGTCGGGGACTCCCGCACCCTGGTGGGTGCGGCCCAGGCCTTGGGCCTGCACGAGGTGTTCTCGTACTTGCTGCAGGGGGGTCGGGTGGACGTGGGGTTCCTGGGCGGGGCCCAGGTGGACCGCTACGGCAACCTCAACACCACCGCCGTGGGCGACTACCATCGCCCCGCGGTGCGGCTGTCGGGCAGCGGCGGGGCCGCCGACGTGGCCGCCCTGGCCGGCCGCACCGTGATCATCGCCCGCCACCAGCGGCGGCGCTTCCCCGAGCGGGTCGACTACCTGACCAGCCCGGGCTGGCTGGAGGGCGGTGACAGCCGTGCCCGGACCGGCCTCACCCGCGGCGGACCCGTGGCGGTGGTTACCACCCTGGGGGTGATCCGTTATCGCCCGGTCTCCCGCGAGCCGTACCTGGCCTCGGCGCACCCGGGGGGCACCCCGGAAGACGTGCAGGCCGAGACCGGATTCCCCCTGGAGTTGGCCGACGCCGTGGAGACCCCGGCGCCGTTGGCGGAAGAGTTGGAGATCCTGCGCCGGGTGGTGGACCCGGAGCGGGTGTTCCTGCGCAAGGAGTCGTGAGCGGGCGAAAACCGACGCCCCCCCAAAAAGACGTTTTGGACAGGATTGCACGGATCTCACGGATTGAAGGACAACGGCGGAAATGCCGTTCTGCATTCTGGGCCTTGGGTTGCGGGTTCCCATCCGTGCGCTCCGTGAACTCCTGTCAAGAGACGGGTTTGGCTCTCTGCGCTGGAACGGGTGACCCTACTTCTCGTGATAACCGGAACCCCGAAGCACGGGTTGGTCCCTGATCTTCCATCCTGTACATCCCGTAGCTCCTGTCCAAGAAATGCCTTTCTCGAAAAGGAGTCCCGATGTCCCACGATCTGGTGAAGAAGAAGACGGCGGAGACCGCCAAACTGTACTTCGACGGGGTGACCGGAGAGCGCCCCTACGAGCTGTGGAAGTCTTTCGACAAGGGGTTGGCCAAGGACCTGTCCCTGTTCATCACCGGACAGATGTACGCCCGGGAGGTGATTCCCCACCCGGTGCGGCAGATGGTCACCGTGG
>JARGFW010000069.1 GCA_029211085.1 Deferrisomatales bacterium
GAGCTGGTGTACTCGGCCGAGAGCCCCTACCAGAACCTGTACGTGACCCGCGAGGGCAGCGTGCTGACCCTGCGCGCCGGCTCCTTGCGCGCCCGCAGCAGCGCCCTGGACCTGGACGCGCCCGGCCGCCACGTGATCGAGTACACCGGGCTGATGATGGTCGGCCTGGGCTACGTGGGGGAGTTGGAGAAGGTCCTGGTGCTCGGCCTGGGCGGCGGCACCCTGACCCGCACCCTGCGCCGCTACTACCCGCGCTCCGAGATCACCAACGTGGAGATCGACGGCGAGGTGGTGCGGATCGCCCGGGATCACTTCGGGTTCCGCCCGGACACCCGCATGGCTCTGGCGGTGGAGGATGCGCGCCGCTTCCTCGCCCGCACCACCGACACCTACGACCTGATCCTGCTCGACGCCTATCACGGCGACTACATCCCGTTCCACCTGCTGACCCGAGAGTTCCTCGAGTTGGTCCGGGGGCGCCTGAACCCGGGCGGCGCCGTGGTGGCCAACACCTGGTCGCACCAGCAGCTCTATCATCGGGAGTCGGCCACCTACGCCGCCGTCTTCGGCAGCTTCGACAGCTACCTGGGGCGGGAGGCCGACAACCGGATCGTGGTGGCGCGCAAGGACGGCGTCGACCTGCCCTACCCGGAGCTCCAGCGGCGCATGGCCGAGACCCAGGGGCGCAAGGCGTTCGCCGAACTCGACCTGCCGACCCTACTGGAGAGGCACTTCGACCGGGAACTCTCCTGGCCGGCCGACACCCCGGTGCTGGTAGACGACTACGCGCCGGTGAACTTCCTGGTGGGTTCGGAGGCCCGGTGAGGGGGGCGGTGGCCGGCCTGGTGGCGTTCCTGTCCGGCGCCGTTCTGCTAGGGCTCGAGATTGCGGCCAGCCGGGTGTTGGCCCCGTGGTTCGGGAGCTCGGTCTACGTGTGGGGGAGCCTGATCAGCGTGTTCCTCCTCGCCCTCAGCGTCGGCTACGCCCTGGGCGGCGTCGTCGCGGACCGCGCCCCCTCCTTCCGCGGCCTGGCCTGGGTGCTGCTGGGGGCAGGCCTGCTGGTCCTGGTCCTGCCCTTCGCCGCCTACCCCGTGGGCCGCTGGATCGCCGAGCGCCAACTCGACTTCCGCGCCGCGGTGCTGCTGGCGTCGGCCACGTTTTTTCTCGCCCCCTCGGTGCTCATGGGCATGGTCTCTCCCTACGTCGTCCGCCTCACGGCCTCGCGCATCGAGGCGGTGGGCCGCACCGCCGGCACCATCTACTGCATCTCCACCGTGGGCAGCATCGTCGGGGCACTGGCGGTGTCGTTCTACCTGATCCCCCTGATGGGCACCCAGGCCATCCTGGGTCTGGCGGCGGCGCTGCTGCTCCTGGCGGCGGGGCTCTCCCTGGTGGCCGCGCGCCTCCGCCCCTGAGCCGGGGCAACGGGTGGCTGGCCAACCGGTCCCGCCTGCCACCGGCTCGCTGCCACGCACAAACCGGCGACCGCAAAGGCGTCTTCTCCGTCGACGTGGATCCCCCGTGCCCGCGCTGTTCGTCCCGACACCTGCCCCCTGCCCCCCGACCCCTGCAACCTGACACCCGACACCCGACACCAATAACTGTTCTAGTTTATTGAAGAACTTGAACGAATCGGCGATGCGGGTGTAGAACACCAGAGAGTTCCTTCGAGGGGGCACCATGGACCGACAATCGGCACGGATCGCCAGAGCCACCGTCGCGCGGGAGAACCGCGGCGGTGGCTCTGTCTGTTATGGCCCCGCGGGGCCGTTTTCGCGGCAGGAGGGTACAGGTGGGTAAAGGGGAATGGATTCGCTCCGGCAGGAAAGCGAAGGGCTGGAGCCAAGGTGTGTTGGGTGACAAGGTGGGCGCCAGCCAGGTGCAGGTGTCCCTGTGGGAGCGGGGCAAAGCGGTGCCGAGCTCCGAGCAGCGCGAAAAGCTCGAACAGGTGCTGGGCGAGGCTGGCCCGGCGGCGGTCTACCCCGCCGAGGAGAAGACCCAGCTCCCCGCGAAACCGGCGAAGGCGCCCAGGGCCGCCTCGGAGGCCGAGGACAAGACCGGCAGCCTGGGTTTCGAGGCCAAGCTGTGGGACACCGCGGACCTCCTGCGCTCCAACATGGACCCGGCCGAGTACAAGCACGTGGTGCTGGGGCTGTTGTTCCTCAAGTACGTCTCCGACGCCTTCGACGACCGGGGTGCGGTGCTCACCAATGCCTGCGCCGAGCCGGAGAGCGACTACTACGGCGAGGACCCGGCTGACCTCTTGGAGGACCGGGACGAGTACGCCGCCGAGAACGTGTTCTGGGTGCCCGAGACCGCCCGCTGGTCGCACCTCAAAGCCAACGCCCGCCAGCCCGAGATCGGGCGCCTGGTGGACGACGCCATGGACGCCATCGAGCGGGAGAACCCCACGCTCAAGGGTGTGCTGCCCAAGGTCTACGCCCTGCCCAACCTGGACAAGCAGAGCCTGGGCAAGCTCATCGACGTGGTCAGCGGCATTGCCCTGGGCTCCGCCGAGCACCGGGTCAAGGACACCCTGGGCCGGGTGTACGAGTACTTCCTGGCCCGCTTTGCCAGCTCCGAGGGCAAGGGGGGCGGCGAGTTCTACACGCCCACCTCGGTGGTGCGGGTGCTGGTGGAGATGCTCGAACCCTACCGGGGCCGGGTCTACGACCCCTGCTGCGGCTCGGGGGGCATGTTCGTCCAGTCGCTCAAATTCATCGCCGCCCACGACGGCAAGCGCGATCAGGTCTCGGTCTACGGCCAGGAGTCCAACCTCACCACCTGGCGCATGGCGCGCATGAACCTGGCCATCCGCGGCATCGAGGCCCACCTGGGCGCCAAGCACGCCGACAGCTTCCGCGAAGACCTCCACCCCGATCTCCGCGCCGACTTCATCCTCGCGAACCCGCCGTTCAACATCAGCCAGTGGCACGGCGAAACCCTGCGCGACGACGTGCGCTGGAAGTACGGCGCACCCCCCGTGGGCAACGCCAACTACGCCTGGGTGCAACACTTCATCCACCACCTCGCCCCCGGCGGCGTGGCGGGCTTCGTCCTCGCCAACGGCTCGATGAGCTCCATGCAGTCCGGCGAAGGCGAGATCCGCCGCCGCATCGTCGAGGACGACCTGGTGGATTGCATCGTCGCCCTCCCCGGCCAGCTCTTCTACGCCACCCAGATCCCGGTGTGTCTGTGGTTCCTGGCTAAGGATCGGCACAACGGGAAGTTCCGAGATCGCAGAGGGGAGACCCTGTTCATCGACGCCCGGAAGGTAGGCCGGATGGAGAGCCGGGTACACAAGGTTCTGGATGATGAGGACGTGGAGAGGATCGCCGGGACGTACCACGCCTGGCGGAGTCCGGGGGGGCAATATGCGGACGTACCGGGGTTCTGCAAAGCGGCCAAACTGGAGGAGGTCAAGGCTCACGACTTCGTGCTGACGCCCGGGCGCTACGTGGGGGCGGAGGATGTGGAGGACGACGGGGAGCCGTTCGAGGAGAAGATGTCGCGGCTCACAGCGATGCTGTGGGCGCAGCAGGCCGAGGGGGCTGGGCTGGATACCGCCATTGCGGAGAATCTGAGCAAACTGGGCTATGGAGGGCGACGATGACCGAGCAGGGTCTCGTTGCGGTCGAAGGCATCGAGGGGGCGATCCTCGCGATTCGGGGGCACAAGGTGTTATTAGCCAGCGGAAACGTTCTACAAGAACGATGGCTCCTGGATTAAGGGCGGCCGCGATGCGCGGTAAGACATTCGAGAAGGGGCAAGGAGTCAGATCATGGCGACATTCAATGCCAATGAGTTCAACCGCAAGTTGCGTGAAGCCCAGCGTCGAGCGGAGCAACAGCTCAAACGAGAAGTGGACCGAGTCAATCGGGCGAACAAGAAAGTCGTCGATGACTACAACCGCAAAGTAGATGCACACAATAAGAAGGTCATCGCCGATCACAATGCGCATGTCAGAGACCACAACCGCAAGGCGGACGCGCACAACAAGAAGGTAATCGCAGACCTGAATCGACAGCTGCGGTCCGCGTCGAGCAGCATTCGTTACACTGAGCCAGAACGTCGGCTTGCGGATCGAGTGCACGGGGCGGTCGCAACGATCGACTCTCGAGAGTACGACTCTTTTCTCAGCTATGCCCGCATCGACGGCGCTGACGTAGCGGGCGACCTTCGAGCCAACCTTGAGAGTCTTGGGGTTGCTGTATGGTTCGACGAGGTGGCTATCGTTCCGGGCCGTAGCCAGGCGCTCCAGATGGACGCTGGCCTCCGCAAGGCTCGATCCGGTATTGCTTTGTTGACGCCGGCCTACTTGGCCGGCCGATTTTGGACGGAACGGGAACTCGGGGCCTTGCTGAGCAAAGAGACGCTGATCCCCGTTCTGCACAACGTTACGTTTGAGGACGTGAAGCAATACAGCGGGATTCTTCCTGATCTGGCGGGCTTCACCACGGCACGAGACTCTATTGCGGACATCGCGAAGAAGATCGCCGCGGCAGTTTTGATTGAGGATGACGAGAGGATGGGAGGGCAAGCATGAGATTAGATGCGGCTGTCAGTCAAACCGCCGAAACTGCTTCCCTATCGGTTTTGGAGGTCGCACATTTCTGGCTAACAACCACATTAACGGAGGACTGGCGCAAGCTACCGCGCCGTCCGCTCGACTCCGACCTGGCCGCGCTATACGGCGTCGAGACCGGCGTCCTGGCGCGGGACGTGAAGACCAACCTCGACCGCTTTCCAGAGGATTTCATGTTCCAGCCATCGGAGGGTGAGCTGGAGAATTTGAAATGCCAATTTGGCACCTCAAAGGGTCGCGGCGGCCGGCGGCACGCCCCCTGCGTCTTCACCGAGCAAGTGCCTGTCCTGGAGCCGGTTCCCGAGGCCTTTTCTACACAACAGGGGGAGGAGAACGCGGAGGGAGTCGGCCTGGCCGCGAAGGTCACCAATGGGCTAGGAGCGCTGGGCGATGCAAAGTAGCGAGTCCAGGGTACCCCAGACTGTGATCGTTCCCGATTGGGGAAGATCCGTACCGGATTCATGGCGTTGGTCACCATTGCGCAATGCGTGCATTGGCGTTGTTGATTGCCCGCACTCAACCCCCAAAATCGTCTCTGGAAGTAGTTACTTGATGGTGCGGACACAGGACGTGTTGGGGGGTGTCTTTCGGGTCGAACAGGCGGCGAGGGTCCCCGAGGCGACCTATCTGGAGAGAACTCGGCAGGCCGAACCAAGGATGGGTGACCTACTATACAGCAGAGAAGGCACGTATTTTGGGATAGCGGCAGAGGTTCCCAATGGTATCAAGGTCTGCCTCGGCCAGCGGATGGTCCTGCTCCGGCCTGATGCATCACTGGTAGACGCACGGTACCTGCGCCTGTGGCTGAATTCTCCGCAGATGCAGCGCCACGTCCACGGGTTCCGGGATGGCAGCGTCGCTGAGAGGTTGAACCTTCCCACAATCCGGGGGTTGCCCGTCGCCATTCCTTCTTTGCCCGAGCAACGCCGCATCGCCGCCATCCTCGGCGCGCTGGACGACAAGATCGAGCTGAACCGGAGGATGAACAAGACGCTGGAAGAGATGGCGAGCGCGATCTTCAAGGCCTGGTTCGTCGACTTCGACGGGGTCATCGAAAGCGGGGGCGACCTGGTGGAGTCCGAACTCGGGTTGATTCCGAGGGGGTGGGAGGTGAAGCCGGTTGAGGAGGTCGCGCCCTCTTTTGGTGGAGCTACGCCAAGCACCAAGAAGCCCGAGTTCTGGGAGGGCGGCACGATCCATTGGACAACGCCGAAAGACCTCTCGTCGCTGACCAGCCCGGTACTGCTCGATACCGAACGGAAGATTACAGAGGCGGGGCTTGGAAAGATCTCGTCTGGCCTCCTTCCAGAAGGAACCCTGCTCCTATCATCAAGGGCGCCCGTGGGCTACCTCGCTATCGCCCAGGTGCCTCTGGCAGTGAACCAGGGCTACATCGCAATTCCCCCCGGGGGACGCCTGAGTCCGCTGTGGATGTTGTTCTGGGCCGGGGCCAATATGGACAGGATCAAGGCCCGGGCGGGCGGGACCACGTTCCAGGAGATCAGCAAGCGCAACTTTCGCCCGATCCAGGTAGTCGTTCCGCCGGAAGTCTTTTCCCAACGCTTCGACGACGTGGTGGGGCCAATGTTCGAGCGGATCGTGAACAACGAGCGCGAGTCCCGCACCCTCGCCGAACTCCGCGACACCCTGCTGCCCAAGCTCATCTCCGGCGAACTGCGGGTACCTCAAGCGGAGGAAATGGTGGAGGATGTTGTCTGATGAGAAAGGGAGATTGAGATACTAAGGCCCGCATTGACTAGCGGACATCAGGCTGCCGCGTAACGCACCGACGGGGCATGGAAGAACCCCCGGATCTTGGCCGGGGACTTCTGCAGGGAACGCAGGGCGGATATGACACGCTTCTTCAGATCATCGGGTCCGGCTACCGGCATACGCCCCACACGGTGGCGTTTGACGTGGTTCCAGACCAGTTCATCCGGGTTGAGATCCGGTGAATACGAGGGCAGACGGAACAGTCGCAGTTTGCCGCCCGTGTTGGCGACGAACTCTTTGACCTTTTTGGATCGATGCACGGGATGACCGTCCACAATGAGGAACACGGGACGCTCTTGCCCGTCCATCAGACGTTCCAGGAATTGGACGAACCGCGCTGCGGTCACGGTGCCCTCGACCGTCATGAACCGCATCTGGCCCTTGGCAGAGATGGCAGAGATCATGTTCACGCTGAACCGTGCTCCGGTGGTCTCTACAACGGGTGTCTTCCCTTTGGGGGCCCAGGTGGTGCCGCGGTGGTAGTCCGAACGGATACCGGCTTCGTCGCCAAAGAAGATCTGGGCCTTTTGCTTTTTGGCCAGCTTTTGAATGGCGGGATACTCCTCGTCGAGCCATTGCTGGACCCGCGCGGGATCGCGTTGCCAAGCCCGGTGCAGGGGCTTTTGGGGGCTCATGCCCATCTTGTGCAGCAACCGGCCCACCTGGGACTCACTGAGGATGACACCAAACTCGTCCATAATGAGCTTGCGCACCATGGCCCGAGTCCACAGGGCGAACTCGAACTTGAGCTGCCGGGGATTCTTCTCCGTGATGATGCGGGCGAGTTTGCGCAGATCGGCTCCCGAGAGTTTGGGCTTCTTGCCGGGGATGCCCTTGAACCGCAGGGCCTCGATCCCGCCCTCCTGATAGCGAGCCAACCACTCGTAGATCCGGGCGCGGCTGAACCCCAACGCCTTGACGACGACTTCCGGGCTCTCTCCGGCTTCCACGCGCTGGACAGCGCGGATGCGGATCGCCTCACGGGTCTTGTGATCAAGCTTTCTGCCGTCGAGTTGGGACATGGGGAGATCATACCATATGTCCTGTAGTCAATGCACTACTTAGTAACGATGGGTGAGCAAACGATCCAGAGCCAAGACATCAACGTCGCGCAGGTGTTCCAATCGTTCTACGTGGTACCGGACTACCAGCGCGAGTACGTCTGGGAGACGGACCAGGTCGAGCAACTCTTGAACGATATCAACGCGGAACTCAATGGGGCCGACCCGAAAGCTGCGCCGGAGTACTTCATCGGCAGTGTCGTGGTTTGCCCCTCGGAGTCTGGGGTCTTTGAGTTGATCGACGGGCAGCAGCGCATGACCACTCTTTTCATTCTGCTCTGCGCCATCCGCGACCGGATCAAGATGTTGGGGGAGAAACCGCCGGGAGCCCTTGCGCCCCAAATCGCGGCGGTGTCCACCGACGCAGCAGGTGAAGACCGCCACCTCTACCGGTTGGATCTTCAATATGAGGACAGCGGCGAGATCCTGGTTGAGATCGCCGACGAGAAGGGCATTGGGGGCAGCAAGGCTGCGACCAAGTCCATCGCCAACATGATGAACGCCTACACGGTCGCAGTGACGTTTCTGGCCAATGAGTTCGACTCGGACCCCAAGCCGTTGAGGGGGTTTTACGGGTACTTGACCAACAAGGTGAAATTGATCCGCATCGAGACGGAGGATGTCGCCAAGGCATTAAAGATCTTCGAGACGATCAACGATCGTGGCGTGGGTCTCAACTCCATGGATCTGCTGAAGAACCTGCTGTTCATGAAGGCGAGTCGGGCCGATTTTGAAAAGCTGAAGAACCTATGGAAGGAGCTACAAGACACCATTTTCGAGATGGGCGAAAAGCCGTTGCGCTTTCTTCGATACTTCATCTTCAGCCGCTACGATGTTGAACTGCTGCGAGAAGATCAAATCTACAGCTGGTTCTCCAAGAACGAGAAGATCTGCGGTTACGCCGGGTCGCCCGTACTGTTTGCCAAGGAGTTGCTTGAATCCGCCCGCGCCTACAGGAATATCCTTGAGGGCAAGGACCAGCGCGGGGCGCCGAATCGCTATCTGGAAAACATGCGAATACTGGGCGGCAAGGCGGCCCGTCAGCACCTGATCTTACTCCTCGCAGGTCGACACTTGGCCGATGAACTCTTTTATCGGCTAGCGCGGGAGGTGGAGAACCTCTTCTTCGTGTATACGATCACCCGAGAACCCACGCGAGACTTCGAGAAGAACTTCGCCAAGTGGGCCATCGAGCTTCGCAAGATCTCAACCGAGGAAGAATTGGAGGCCTTTGTCGCAAGCCGCTTCCGCCCGGCCAAGAAGGAACTCTCCGATCGCTTTGATGACGCCATGCGGCGGCTCTATTCGTTCTCGGTCCAGCAGTACCGCCTACGCTACGTTCTCGCCAAATTGACCCAATCCATAGATATCGCCGCCTACGGCGAGATACCTAGCACCATGTGGCTGTCCCGCTACTCCGGCAGCGGCTTCGAGATCGAGCACATATTCCCGCAGAACCCTTGCCCCGAGGCAGAAGCAGAGTTCGGAACCTCCGGCGACGAGACCATCGGGCAGAGGATCGGAAACCTTGCCCTGGTTGAGAAGTCGATCAATGCGTCCCTGGGGAACCTGCCGTATTCCAAGAAGCGAGACATCTACAAGCAGTCACAGCTTCTGCTCACCCGGGCCCTCGCCGAGAAGCCCAAGGTGGGCTCGGCGACGAAGATCGACAAGGCAGTTGAAGACCTGGAGCCTTTTATGGAGTGGAACGAGGGGAAAGTATTCGCTCGCCAGGAGGTGCTCGCGGGTCTGGCCCGTCAGGTATGGGATATGCCCGAAAAGGCTGGAGCCAACTGATGTCGCAGGGGAGGTGTGGGTAATGGCTGGGTCGTTGACAGGTTCGCCCTACCGGGACGAGTTCTTCAGGTACCTGCGGACGAAAGGTGGACTAACCTCCGACAACAGTGGCAAGTCGTACATCTCCTACGTCAACAACCTCTGCTACAACATGACCGCGGCCCGCACGAACGGAGCCGGAGCACATACGGCGCTCGACGTGCTCATGGAGATGGCGCGGACCGCTTTCCTGGATGACGACTACCTGCGCGCACTCTGGAAACCGCTGCGGGGGCCGAAAGGCCGCCCCCAAGACCTCCAGTCGGCAGCCATGCAGATGTTCCACTTCTCCCGCCAAAGTGCAACGAGGAGCGCCGAGCTACCGGCCGTTCCCAAGGCTTCGCGCCCTGCAGCCCCAGGGGTGAAGACGCCCCTTGTCGTCGCGCGCAAGCCCGTGCCTCCGGCGCAGGACAGGGCGTTGGTCTTCCACAAGGTCCAGTGGCTCAGGAACCCTCCGGAGGAGGCTGTCATCGAGGCAATCGATGCGTTCTTCGGCCTCGTCTCGACCGCGACGAACGGGGATCTCCTCGCCGCCAAGGGCCGGGCGTTCGACGAGGGGATCAAGGAAGCGCTGAAGGAGGCCGGTTGCACGTCGGTCTCGGAGCTCGACACCCACACGGTGCTCCCCGGGGCCAAGTACACGGTCGATATCGCGGCCACGACGCCGGAGGGGCTTCGCCTACTCATCGAGATCGAGAAGACGGAGGTCAAGCGGATGATCCACGACATCTTGAAGATCGCCGCGGGGCAACGGAGAGACCCCAAAGCCATCGGGCTGCTGATCGTTCCGGACCGTTACCGCACGGCCGAGCGGGAGTTCGCGAGGACACACCTGCAGGAAGCGACCGCAATGATGGAGCTCCTGGACTACTCGCAGCCGTGGGGCGGCGAGTCCATCGGCGTTGTCGTGTACGAGGCGAGGTGAAGATGAAGACCTGCGACAAGTGCGGTGTGCCAGTCGGCGAGCCGGGTAGTGCCACCCCCTCGGGGCTGGAGATCCTCGAAGACGTCGCGAGCGCTGTGACCGGTGACAAGTCCATGTCCCTCTGCGAGCGATGCCGGGAGGAGAAGCGCCTCACGGGGGCGGCGTTGGTTTATGGCATGTGCGACTTTGGAGAGCACTGACCGTTATGACCGAAGCCGAGGGTGCGATCCTCGAGTTCTTTAGCGCACAGTTGCTCCGTGGGAAGTGTGTGGGTAGCTAACTACAAGGGGTGAAAGATTTTTCTTGTTTATGTGTCATGTCCCATTGGTGCGGCGCCTGGGTAACTCTGTTTCGGGCGCATGGGGTACGGGGGCGGTGTGGACCGGGTGGACTTGGTGGACTCCGTGGACCCCTTGAACGGGGTGGACATTGTGGGGCGGGGCAGTGGGGCGGGATTTGCACTGGGCACTCACGGACGGCTTGCAGCCCAGGGGAGGAGCCGCGATGGCCGGGGAGCCGTTGATCCCGAAACACGGGGGCTACCGGAAGCTGAAGAGCTTTCAGGTGGCGCAGTTGGTCTACGACGTCACGGTGCGGTTTTGCGAGCGCTACGTGGACCGGTTCAGCCGCACCCGCGACCAGATGGTGCAGGCGGCGCGCAGCGGGGTGCAGAACATCGCCGAGGGCAGCCAGGCTTCGGGCACGTCGAAGAAGACCGAACTGAAGCTCACCAACGTGGCGCGGGCGAGCTTGGAAGAGCTGCGCCTGGACTACGAAGATTTTCTGCGGCAGCGGGGGCTGCCGATTTGGGACCGCGAAGACCCGCGCCGGGCCGCGCTGATCGCGCGGCGGTGCACGACCGCGGATGAGGTGGCGGCCTGGGTGAAGGAGCAGCGCCTTGGACAAGGTGGACGCAGTGGACTGGCTGGACGGGGTACAACGTCCACTGCGTCCACGCTGTCCACACCGTCCACCTATCCTGAGCTGGCCGCCAACGCCGCCCTAGTGCTCATCGCCGTAGCCTGTGGCTTGCTCGACCGCCAGCTGGCCGCCCAGGCTGACGCCTTTACCACCGAGGGCGGGTTCACCGAACGCCTGTACCGTACCCGAAAGGCACAGCGACGCCCATGACGGAGAGCGAAGTCGAACAGGTCGCCATCGAGTGGTTCCGGGAGCTGGGTTACACCTACGCCAACGGAATCGACATCGCCCCGGACGGCGTGACGCCGGAGCGGGCCGGTTACGGCGAGGTGGTGCTGGCTGGCCGGCTGCGTGCGGCCCTGGCGCGGATCAACCCCCACCTGGACGATGCGACCGTGGAAGGAGTGGCTCGGAAACTCCTGCGCCCCCAGTCCCCCGCCATAGAAGAGAACAACCACACCTTCCGCCGCTGGCTGACCAAGGGCGTCGAAGTCGAAGTCCGCCGGGACAGTCTTACCCGGGGCGACCTGGCGTGGCTGGTGGACTACGTCCACCCCGACAACAACGACTGGCTGGTGGTGAATCAGCTCACGGTGATCGACGGCAAGAACAACCGGCGGCCCGATGTGGTGGTCTACCTGAACGGCCTGCCCGTGGCCGTGATCGAGCTGAAGAACCCCGAAGATCCCAACGCCACGCTCCAGGGCGCGTGGAACCAGCTGCAGACCTACAAGACGCAGATCCCGCGCCTGTTCGACACCAACGAGCTCTTGATCGTCTCCGATGGCACCGAGGCCCGGGTGGGCAGTCTCACCGCCGGGTTCGAGCGGTTCGGCCCCTGGCGTACGGTGGACGGCACCGAGCTGGCCCCCGCGTCTGTGCCCCAGCTCGGGGTGCTGGTGGAGGGGCTGTTCCAGAAGAACCGGCTGCTGGACTACCTGCGCCACTTCGCCTTCTGGGAAACAGATGACGGTCATATCAAGAAGATCGCCGGCTACCACCAGTTCCACGCCGTCAACAAGGCGTTGGCGGCGACGGTCAAGGCGTCGGCCCTCGACGGCGACCGGCGCATCGGGGTGGTGTGGCACACCCAAGGGTCGGGCAAGTCGGTGACCATGGCGCTGTTCGCCGGGAAGATGGTGCTGGCCAAGGAGTTGGAGAACCCGACCCTGGTGGTGCTCACCGACCGCAACGACCTGGACGACCAGCTTTTCGGCCAGTTCGCCAAAACCAAGGATCTGGTGCCGACGCCGGTGCAGGCCGACACTCGCGACGAGCTGCGCGAGCTGCTCTCGGCGCGGGCCAGCGGCGGGGTGATCTTCTCCACCCTGCAGAAGTTCGGCACCCAGGCGGGGGAGCGGATGCCGCTCCTCTCCAACCGGCGCAACATTGTGGTGATGGCCGACGAGGCCCACCGCAGCCACTACGAGTTCGTGGAGGGGTTCGCCCGCGACCTGCGCGACGCGCTGCCCCACGCCTCCCACATCGGCTTCACCGGCACGCCCATCGAGTTCGACGACAAGTCCACCCCCGAGGTGTTCGGCGACTACATCGACACCTACCCCATCGGCCAGGCGGTGGAGGACGGCGCCACGGTGCCGATCTACTACGAGGCCCGGCTGGCGAAGATCGACCTGCCCGAGGAGGAGAAGCCGCGGGTGGACGAGGACTTCGAGGAGGTAACCGAGGGAGAGGAGGAGGCGAGCCGCCAGAAGCTCAAGACCACTTGGGCCAAGCTGGAGGCGCTGGTGGGCTCGGAGAAGCGGCTGGGGCTGGTGGCTCAGGACATCGTGGACCACTGGGACCGCCGCACAGAGATCATCGGCGGCAAGGCCATGATCGTGTGTATGAGCCGGCGCATCTGCGTGGACCTCTACGACCAACTGGTGAAGCTGCGCCCCGACTGGCACGCCGACAAGGACGAGGAGGGCGCCCTCAAGGTAGTGATGACCGGCTCGGCTTCCGACCCCCAGGCGATGCAGCCGCACATCCGCTCCAAGGCCCGCCAGAAGGACATCGAGAAGCGGTTCAAGAACCCCGACGACCCGTTGCAGATCGTGCTCGTGCGCGACATGTGGCTCACCGGCTTCGACGTGCCCTGCGCCCACACCCTGTACCTGGACAAGCCCATGAAGGGCCACACCCTGATGCAGGCCATCGCCCGGGTGAACCGGGTGTTCCGCGACAAGCCGAGCGGGCTGGTGGTTGACTACCTGGGACTGGCCGAGCAACTACGCAAGGCCGTGGGCACCTACGGCGGCCACAAGGGCGAGCGGCCGGGCCTGCCGGTGGAGCAGGCGCTGCTGATCCTGCGGGAGAAGTTTGGAATCGTGCGCGACCTGTTCCACGGCTTCGACTACACCCCGTACTTCTCGGGCTCGGCCAAGGACCGGCTGGAGGCCCTCACCGCCGGGGCCGACTTCATCCTGGGCCTCGACGACGGCAAGAAACGGTACCTGGACGCGGCCCTGGCGCTCAACAAGGCGGCGGCGCTGGCGCTGCACCTGGAGGCTGCCCGCGTCATGCGCGACGAGGTGGGCTACTTCCAGGCGGTGCGCAAGACCATCCTCAAGGTGGGTGAATCACAGAAGACCCGAGGCACCGACGAGATCAACGCCGCCATCCGCCAAATCATCTCAGGCGCCATCGCTTCCGAGGGGGTGGTGGACGTGTTCGGGGCGGCGGGGCTCAAGAAACCCGACATCTCGATCCTCTCCGACGAGTTCCTGGCCACGGTGGAGAAGGACCCCCACCGCAACCTCCAGATCGAACTGCTAAAGAAGCTGCTGAATGACGAGATCCGCAGCCAGGGCCGCAAGAACGTGCTGCAGTCGCGCAAGTTCTCCGAGATGCTGGAGCGCACCCTGGCCGCCTACCAGAACCGTACGCTGGAGGCCGCCCAGGTGATCCTGGAGTTGATCGCCATGGCCCGGGAGATGCGCGAGGCGGGCCACCGGGGCGACGAACTGGGGCTGACCGAGGACGAGATGGCCTTCTACGACGCACTGGTGGCCCACGGCGGCGTCAAAGAGGTGATGGGCGACGCGGTGCTGGCGGAGATCGCCCACGACCTGGTCGAGGCGATTCGCAGCTCGGTGACCATCGACTGGACCCGCAAGGAGGCAGTTCGCGCCCGCATGCGCTCGAAGATCAAGCGACTGCTGCGCAAGCACGGCTACCCGCCGGACAAACGGGAGGATGCCGTGGCGACGGTGATCGAGCAGGCCGAGCAGGTGTGCCGGGAGTGGGGGATGGCGGCGTAAACCGTGCAACGGACATTGGAAGGGCACCGGGGTTAGGTCTACAGATCACAGATTCGGCTGGAGGTGGGTGGGAGACTTCGGGACTCTGCAAAGGTGAGAGTCGACCGGCCCCGGGTGCGACGACACCCTGCCACTCTCACCCAAACCAAGGCTGAAGAGGGGCAGGTCTAAACAGCTGACAAGACGGCCCGAGATGTCAGAAGTGAAGGCGGAAGCGGCAGGTGCCCCCCGCGCAGCCGCGAAGACTTTACCCGCGCCCACCCACGCTAGGGCGGCAACCCCGACGGGTGCGGTGCGTGCTCTGGCCCGCGGCGTTCAGCGGCGCAGCCGCTTCCACACCAGCTTGTGGAGCTCCATCACCGCCAACAGCACCAGCGCCATCACCAGCAGGTTGGCCCACAGCGCCAGCGACACGGGGAAGAGGCCCAGCACCGTGTTCAGCCCCGGCGTGTACAGGGCGCCGATGTGCACCAGCTGGGCGGCGAGGGTGCCGAACAGCAGCAGCCGGTTCCGCAGGGGGTTGTGGCGGAACACCGACAGGGTCTCCGAGCGGCTGTTGAACGCCTGGACGTTTTCGAACAGCACCATCAGCAGCAGCAGGGCGTTGCGGGCGGAGTCCTCCTGCCAGCCGGACTGCAGCATCCAGGCCCAGACCGCGAACGCCGCGCCCCCCATGGCGAGCGCCGACAACAGCACCCGCTCGAGCATCAGCCGGTTGAAGATGGGTTCGCGGGGCGGACGGGGCGGACGGCGCAGCTCGTCCCCCTCGCCCGGTTCGAAGGCCAGCGCCACGTCCTGGATGCCGTTGGTCACCAGGTTCAGCCACAGCAGCTGCACCGCCAACAGCGGCAGGGGGAGCCCGGCCAACAACGCCAGCAGGAACAGCACGATCTCGGCCGCGCCCGTGCTGACCAGCAGGAAGATCACCTTGCGGATGTTGCCGTAGGCGATGCGGCCCTCCTCGATGCCGGCGGCGATGGAGGTGAAGTTGTCGTCGGTGAGGATGATCTCGGCGGTCTCCCGGGCCACGTCGGTGCCGCGCCGGCCCAGCGCCACCCCCACGTGGGCGGCGCGCAGGGCCGGGGCGTCGTTGACGCCGTCCCCGGTGACGGCCACGAAATGGCCGCTGCGCTGCAGGGACTGGACGATCTGCAGCTTCTGCTCCGGCTGAACCCTGGCGAACACCCGCGACCGGCGCACCAGGCTGTCCAGGGCGGTCTCTCCCTGGCCCACGGCCCGGGCCACCTCGAGGCCGGTGGTGACCTGGCCGTCCCCCTCCACCAGGTCCAGGTCCCGGGCAACGGCCGCGGCGGTGACCGGGTGGTCGCCGGTGACCATGGCCACGGTGATGCCGGCGCCCTGGCAGGCGGCGATCGACTCCCGGGCCTCGGCGCGGGGCGGGTCGCTCATGGCCACCAGGCCGAGGAAGGTCAGGCCGGCCAGGTCGGCGGAAGAGAACTCGCCACCGGGCGCCTCCGTGGCGCCGGCGGCCACCGCCAGCACCCGGAACCCGCCGGCGGCCAGTTGCGTCGCCTGGGCCAGGATCTCCTCAGCCCGCAGGGGCAGGTCGCGTTCGCCGCCGGCCATGGCGGCGCACATGGGCAGCAGGGTCTCCACCGCGCCCTTGATGTGGATCCAGGCGTGCTGGTCGTGGCGGTTCAGGCTGGCGGCGTAGCGGCGTTCGGGTTCGTAGGGGATCAGGTCCAGCTGCGGCCAGGCGTGCTGGCAGCTCGACGGCGCCACGCCGGCCTTTTGGGCCAGCACCAGCAAGGCCAGGTCGACCGCGTCACCGTGGCCGTGCCACTGGTCATCGCGCCTGGCCAGTACCGCCTCGTTGGCCAGGGTGGCGGCGCGGCACAGCCGTGCCAGCAGCGGGCCGTGGTGCTCCGGGTCGCAGCCCGATGGCAGCCGGACCTCCCCCTCGGGCGCCAGGCCCTCACCGGTGACCTCCCAGGGGGGCTGGCCGGGAACCTGCACGCGGCGCACGGTGAGCTGGTTCACCGTCAAGGTGCCGGTCTTGTCGGAGGCGATGTAGGTGCACGAGCCCAGCGCCTCCACGGCCACCAGCTTGCGCACGATCACCGCCCGCCGGGACATGCGACGCATGCCCACCGCCAACGCGACGGTCACCGCCACCGGCAGCCCTTCGGGGATCGCGGACACCGCCAGGGCCACCGCCAGGAGGAAGATGTCTGCCAGGGGCGAGCCACGCGACAGCTCCAGTGCGGCCACCAACAACGCCGCCAGCCCCACCGCGGCGGCGATCCCCCTGGTGAAGCGTTCCAGGCGCAGCAGCAGGGGGGGCTTGGCGGGGGCCTTGCCCACCACCGACGCGGCGATGCGGCCCAACTCGGTGCGCAGGCTGGTGGCCACCACCACGCCGCGGGCCCGCCCGGTGTTCACCATGGTGCCGGCGAAGGCCATGTTGGCCCGGTCGCCCAGCACCGTGGCCGCGTCCAGTACGGCCACCGCCCGCTTGGTGGTGGCTTCGGACTCGCCGGTGAGCAGGGACTCGTCCATGGTCAGGGCGTGGGTGTCCAGCAGGCGGAGGTCGGCGGGAACCTTGGCGCCCGACTCCAGCAGGACGATGTCGCCGGGCACCAGTTGCTCGGTGTCGATCTCGTGGATCTCGCCGTCGCGCTGCACCTGGCTCCGCGCCGACACCAACCCCTGCAGGGCCTGGGCCGAGCGCTCGGCATGGAACTCCTGGAAGGTGCCGATGCCGGCGTTGAGCAGCAGCACCGCGAAGATGAAGCCGGCGTCCGAGAGTTCCCGCAGCAACAGGGACATCACGGCCGCCAGCAGCAGCACGTAGATCAGCGGACTCTTGAACTGGTTGAGGAAGATCTTGACCAGCGACGGCGGCTGGTCGCGGGGCAGGGCGTTGGGGCCGGCAATGGCCAGCCGTTCGGCCGCCTGTGCCGGGTTCAGGCCACCGGGGCCGGTGCCCAGTTGCTCCAGCGCCTCCGTCGGCGACAGGGCGTGGGGGCGGTCGAGTCCCTGCAGGGGCAGTGTCATGCGGTTGTCCGCGCCGAAGGCGATCCGCACCGGGGGTCGATCGTAGGGTAGACACGGTCCACGGTCTTGGCCTGGCGCGATGCCTGTCCTGCCCCGGGGCTGCACCCGGCGCCCGGGGACGGTTACCAGTCTCCAAAGTACTTGATGGTACCCCGCACCGCCACCGCCGGGCCGATTTCACCGGTAAGGCTTCGGGGACGCTGCTTGGGTTCGCAAGGTTCCTTGACGTGGCGAAGGCCTCGTTCCCCTGAGGGGCACGTAGGTCCGGTACGGGCGAAACGGTGCTTGCCGGGGGGGCAGGGGAGTGTGTGTGGCACGGTTTCCGCGATGCGTGGTGAAGCTCCCGTTGGTCGGACCGCCTCCCTGGACCTCAACCCGGAAGCAGGCGCAAGCTGCCCGGCACCTGGAGGGGCCGGCGCCGGTGCCGGGACCGGACCAGGGGGGACGCCCTCGAGTCGTTGACGACCCGGCCCTCCGGGACGGACCATAAGCGCGGTTGGGGACACGCGCTGTTGGCCCTGCGGATTGCGCCCGCAGGCCGGGGGGCACACCCCATCCTGATTTCTCGCCTTGGGCACGTTGGCCACACGGAATTTGGAGGGTCTTCCCCGTGGGAAAGATCGGTCGCAACGACCCGTGCCCCTGTGGCAGCGGGAAGAAGGCCAAGAAGTGCTGCTTCCTGCTCCTGGACGGGGGGGCCCCGGTTTCTCCGGCCGATGACGTGGGCAACGAGATCAGGGAGATCCTGGGTGCGCACCCGGTGGACAGCATGGAGGGGTTGCAGACCCTGATCGCGAACGTGGCCGGTCGGCGCAACCGGGAGGCGCGAACGGATTTCCACGGGCTCAGCCCGGAACAGATGCACCGTCTGCTCCATTTTCCGTTTACCTCCCCCCACCTCGTCCGTTTCCCGGATCCCATCGAGGGCCCGCTGTCGGCGCCGATCCTCACCCTTTTCGGGGTGATCGCCGAAGCGGTCGGGGAAAAGGGGCTCAAGCCCACCGCCAAGGGCAATCTGCCGCGGGCCCTGTGCCGGGAAGCGGCGTTGACCCGCTGGGGGGACGAGACCTACCGGGAGAACACCCACTTCCGCGACATCAACAAGGAGGAAGACTTCTCGGACCTGCACGTGACCCGGGTCGTCGCCGAGTTGGCGGGGCTCCTGCGCAAATACAAGGGCCGCTTCGTTCTCAGCCGCCCATGCCGCCGCATGCTCGCCGAGGGTGGCATCGAGGCCCTGTACCCCGCGTTGTTTCGGGCCTACGTCGTGAAACTCAACTGGTGGTACGGCACGCGCTTCCCGGAGGTGCCGTTTCTGCAACAGTCCTTTCTGTTCACCCTGTACCTCCTGACACGGCTGGGGAGCGAATGGAGCCCCGCCACCCGCTATGAAGATGCGTTCCTGCATGCCTTCCCACGGGTGCTCGACGAGATTGCAGGGAATCAGTACATCACGCCCGAAGCGGGGTTCCGCTTCATGTACCACTACATCGTGCTCCACAACTTTACCGGCCTGCTGGGATTGGCCGAGGTGGAGCCGGTGGGGGAAAATCGGTTTCTAGCCAAGGAGTATCGGGTGCGGAGGCAGCCGTTGTTGGAAGGGGCGGTCCAGTTCCTGCTGTAGAACTCTGCCGGACCCGGGAAGCCGCTGGCGGGGCCGGACGGGGCGGGGGAGGGCCCCGCCTGGGCCGGGGGGGCTTGAGGGGGAGTCGTTGCGTTCTCGCATTTCACCGGCCCGCGTTGCGGTGAGAAGGAAGCGGAGCCTGCGGAACGTTGTACAGGTGAGAGACGACCGGCCCCGGGTGCGACGACACCCTGCCCATCTCACCCAGACCTGCGCATCAGGGGAGTACGCGTGACGGAAGACGGCTGCACACTCACCGTACCGGAAGGGGAGATCCGTGCTCGGATCACGGCGCTGCAGACGCGCTTGCGCGAGCGGGGGCTCCGGGGCGCCCTGGTCACCGGCACGGTGGATCGCTTCTATCTGTCCGGCACCGGGCAGGACGGGCTCCTGTGGGCCGAGGACGGGACGCTGGTCGTTTCGTAGTATGTTGGCACGCCTTGTCTGAAGGCTAAAGAGGATCAGGGCTACACATCTAACAAGATCGCCTGAAATGTCAGATGGGTAGACGCTACCCCTTCGCTTACGGCACCGAGGGGGGGCGCGTGCTGGGTCTGACCGACTCCGGAGCCAGCCGCGCGGCCGCGAGAGGTGCGCGAGCCTGCGCGAGCCGCCCGAGTCGGTGGGACGACTTCTGAACACCCCCTGACGCACTGCGCTTTACGCCCCCCTGGGACGCGACGGAAGGCGTTTGGTACACCGCTTCGCATTGGAATGATTCGGCAGGGGCGTTCTCCCGTGGGTTCCCGCCCCCGGTGGCTTCCCGGCAACGGGGTCCTTCTGCTCGATGCACTTCGCCACGTTCGCCTTGCACCCCTCAGCATGCCACCGTGGCTCGAACGCCCCAAAGAGCTTCCGGGTGCCCACCTAACGGTATTGCTCCGCTTTGTCGATGATGTCCAGGTTTCGGGGGCGGTGCGCTGATCGGCAACCCATGCCGTAGGTGGGCCCTGCTTTCGTCCAGCTGCCCGACATTCCGGGCCATGGCCGCCCAGACCCACGAAGGCTGGTTGGAGCTACCTGAACAGGGATCTGCTGCAGGAACTCAAAAAGCAACCAATGCGCCAACGGCAGGCAGCCTAACCAACCCCGCTCGCTGCCATGGTCTTTTTGCACACCACTCGGGGCACAACCAGATGCCTCTCACCGACCACGGAACAGGGACAAACAATGACGAGAATCCAATGCGCACTCGCTGCAATCCTGTGTTTCCTCCCGACGTTGATCGGCTGCGGCGACAATGACAACGACTCCGGGAAGGTTTCGCTTTCCGGCGAGTGGCAGTTCAGCCTCGATACCGAGCCCCAGGACACGACGTTCATCGGGGATGTGACGATGCAGGGCAACATCGTGACCTTTTCCCCGCGGGGAGACGCCACACCCTTTACGGGGGTGGTCTCCGACGGCAGAATCACTCTCTCGCGCTCGCAAGGTACACTGTACGACCCCGAGACGGGCGAGGACGCGGGTCCGGCGCCGGACGAAATCCTCGAGGGAACGGTCAGTGCAACCCGGATGAACGGGACGTTCGAACACGGCCGCGCCTCTGACATCAGCGGCATCTGGGGTGCCTACAGACGCGGTGCTGCGCCCGAGGACGGCGCCGCCCCGTTGCTGGGCGCGGAAACCTCGTGCGACTTGTCCACGCTGGTCCTGCCGATCCCCCCGGCCCAGGATGAGCCCGGGACAACGAGCCAAACACCGTACGGCGATACGATCATCTGTGATGTCACCACGGGCGTGAAGACCGTCATCGGTAGTGCGGCGCAGAGGTTCTTAGTGCTCGACGATCCGAAAAACGTCATTTACCCGGGATCGGTGATCGACGGACAAGCCTTCTACTCCACGGGCCGTTTCGAAGGGAGCGGCTATGAAACACAGGGCGGCTCCTTGAGCTACTTCGACGCCACGGGACTCGAAGGCCTCACCGAGGCCCTTCCGGCAGGACTCAATCAAGGAGGGGTGCAAGCACAAATCCATGCGGCAGTGGGCAACGATTTCGAGAAGCCCGAGTTGAACCAGATCGCCAAGTGGCACACGTCGTACAGCGACAACGAGTTGGCCGTCGGACTCAGCGTCAAGGGTACCACCGGCGGCTCCTTAGCCACTGACTTCAGCGGCATCTCCGGCTCAACCAACTTTTCCTACCAGAGCCACACCTCGTACAACACCGTCGTGCGGACCGTGCTCATCCCGCTGTACACGGTCCGATTCGACGCGACGACCGCTGGCGGCGTCTTCGCCGACGAGCAAGACGTATGCACCAAGGCCACCGCCGCGAACAATCCCCCCTTGGTGGTATCTTCGGTGACCTACGGCTCGATGGTGTTCTACCGCGCTTCGAGCACCTTCGACGAGGATACAATCCAGGCGGCGATTGGGGCGGCGGTAAACGGACCGGATGCCAGCATCAACGGCGAAGCGACCTTGACCGTCAAGGACGTGCTGTCCGACGGACAAGTCGAGGTATTCCTGAGAGGCAAAGCGGCGCTTGTCGGTTTGGACCAAATAGACGGAGTCCAAACTCTCACGCTGGCCGAGCTCACGACCGCCCTCACCAATTTCAGTTTGCTCGGTATTCCCACGGCCGACGAAGCCACCGGAGCAGTCCCGCTCTGGGTTGACGTTTCGTATGCCGCGCCGCCGAAGACGGCCAATTATGAGCTCTGGCACAACGTAACCCCCGACGTGGTGTACGGCTATGATTCGCAGAACTGCTATCCCGCGCCCGAAGGCAGCAAAGGACCCTATACATTCAAGGCCACCATGCACGACCTGGACAAGGACGGAATTATTTGCACCAGTAACGATACAGACAATAACACTTACGACAAAAAAACATGGGAGAAGGGTAGCTACGACATCTGGACCGGTAAATACACCTACGGGTCGGGGAGCTACACGACGGACAGCGGGGACTTTGATGAGAGCAACAAGTTAACTCTCTCTTTCACCGCTGGCAACGGGGACTGTGGGGCGGCGAGTAGCAAGTTTCGCATCTACAGAAGAGGCTCCAATGAAACTAGCTGGACGAAGATTTGGGGCCCTTACGGGCACTCCGCCAGCTCGGCGGGTTGTGGCTGGCAGTACCAGAACACGATCGTACTTCACGAGGACACCGGGGCCCACGAGGGCAGTAGTCACAGACCGAGCTCGTCCCATCGTGTGATCGGCGGACCGTGCGCCAACTGGACCGACTAGGAAGCCGGTGCGCCAACTCCCGCACCGCCGGAGTTGGCTAGGGCGATGCACAACTCGGGGGTGACTACCTGAATAACGAAAGACAAGGGACGGTGAAGGCAATTCGCAAGGAAAGAGACTTCGGGACGCCGTAACGGTGAGAGACGACCGGCCCCGGGTGCGACGACACCACAGGCCACTCTCACCCGAACCTGCGCATCAGGGGAGTACGCGTGACGGAAGACGGCTGCCAACTCACCGTACCGGAAGGGGAGATCCGTGCTCGGATCACGGCGCTGCAGACGCGCTTGCGCGAGCGGGGGCTCCGGGGCGCCCTGGTCACCGGCACGGTGGATCGCTTCTATCTGTCCGGCACCGGGCAGGACGGGCTCCTGTGGGTGGACGCCCTGGACGCCCCCCGGCTGTTCGTGCTGCGGGACGTGAACCGGGCCCGGGCCGAGACGCCCATCGACGTGGTACCCGTGAGCGGCCGGCGGGAGCTCTGGGTGCGTGCCGGTGAGCTGTTCGGCGTCGGCGCCGGGGTGGCCCTGGACGTGCTCACCCCCGTGGATCTGCTCCGTCTCGGGGTCCGCGACCTGGCCGCCGTGGCCGATATCACCGCCGACCTCCTCGCCCAGCGGGCCCGGAAGAGCCCCTGGGAGG
>JARGFW010000367.1 GCA_029211085.1 Deferrisomatales bacterium
AAGATGATGCACGGGGCGTTCTTCTTGCCCTGCACAAACAGGTCGCGCACCCGACTGGCACCGACGCCCACGAACATCTCCACAAAATCCGAGCCGGAGATCGAGAAGAACGGCACCTCGGCCTCGCCGGCGATGGCCTTGGCAAGCAGGGTCTTGCCGGTTCCCGGCGGACCCATCAGCAGCACGCCCTTGGGGATGCGACCGCCTAGTTTGGTGAACTTCTTGGGGTTCTTGAGGAACTCGATGATCTCTTCGACCTCGTCCTTGGCTTCGTCGATGCCGGCCACGTCGGCGAACGAGACCTTCTGCTCGTCCCGGTTGAGCAACCGCGCGCGACTCTTGCCGAAGGTCATGGCCTTGCCCCCGCCCCCCTGCATCTGCCGCATGAAGAAGATCCACACGCCGATCAGCAACAGCATGGGCAACCAGGAAACCAGGACGGTGAGGTACCAGGGGGACTCCTTGTCGGGCTTGGCGACGATGGAGACCCCGTTCCGACGCAGGATACCCACCAGTTCCGGGTCGTCCGGGCTAAAGCTCCGGAACGCCGAGCGGTCGGTCTTTACCCCGTAGATTTCCCGACCCTGCAGGGTGACCTCACTGATCCCTCCGCTCTCCACCGTCTGTAGAAAGTCCGTGTAGGTGATCTCCTTGCGCACCGGTTGGTTGCCGGGGAAAAGTTGGAACACCAGCAGCAGGATCAACAGGATGAGCAACCATAGTGCCAAGTTGCGAAAGAACGGCTTCATCGGCCTGGAAGCTATGGCCATGGGGAAGACTCCTCGGAAAGCAGCGAGATAACCTTGATTTCAAGGTAAATGACGGGCGACAGACAACTTCCTTAGATAACACAAGGTGCCGAAATACGACAACGCCTTTCCCTGCAGCCTTCCTGAAAGCCGTCGGGAAGCCGGGAACCTGGAACACCCGCGGACAACAGCATTTCCGGGACCTGTCATGCGGCGGGGCACCCGCGTCCGCTGCCGCAGCCTTGCGGCGGTCTCGGAGATAGGAGTGGAGCCACTGTGCTATTCTACCCCCCTACGGAACGGCCGTGGTGGCCTTTCCGCAGGGCGGGCAGGCCGCGTTGCCATCCCCTATCCGTTTCCCGCCGCCCCATCCGGATCGGATTCAAGCCACAACCAGCCTTCTGCCGGCTCTCCCCCTCCATGGACAAAGCCCCTCCCCAGCGCACCCAGCACACGCTGCCCGTCACCCACCACCAGCACATCGGGGCGCCGCCACAGGGGCACCCGGGCGGCAATCAGCAGGTCCTTGAGTTTGCGCGACCCATGTCCGGGCCGCGCCACACGGTCCCCGGGGCGACGGCCGCGCACCCACACCCCGCGGTGCGTACCGGCCGGCACGCCCAGGCCGGCACGGCCGGGGGGCAGCGAACGCTCCCAGCGCAGCGTCCCGATCGGGGTCGCAACAGCCCCGCACCCGGGGCCTTCCAGCAGGGCGGCCACCGGGGCGCTGGGCGGAGAAGGTGGCGGCAACAGCCACAGCTGGTCGTAGCTGACCGCAAAACGACCGGGGCCGGGAATCGGCGCGAAGCGATGGGCGCGGCCTGGTTTCAGGAGCCCGTCCACCGCGTCCAGGTGCCGGCTGCTCAATGCCTCTGCCGGCCAACCAGCCCCGCACCACAGGGCCAGGTACACCCGGCGCCGCAGGGGAGCCTCCAGGGCCGCCAGTCCCACCACCGGCAAGCGCGCACCCTCGGGCTCAACGACCGTCAACTTCCCCAGAGCCTCCCGTGCCAGGCGGGTCAGCACGAGATCATCCTCGGCGGCGAGCCGCGCGAAACGCAACACCCCCGCGGTAGCGCCGGGGTGCACCTGTTCCAGCAGGGGCAGGGCGTGGTGCCGCAACCGGTTGCGGGCATAGCAGTCGCTCTGGTTGCTGGGGTCGTCGCGGTACTCCCAGCCCAGGGACACGGCGAGTGCCTGCAACTGGGCGCGACCCAGGTGCAACAGCGGGCGCACGTACGGTGGGGAAAACTCCGCCATGCCCCCGACGCCGCGCAACCCGGCGCCCCGCAGGAGTCGATAGAGCACCGTCTCCGCCTGATCATCGGCGTGGTGCCCCAAAGCCACCGCAGCCAGCCCCCGGCGCGCGGACACCTCTTCGAAAAACTGCCGCCGCGCCCGCCGCGCCGCCGCCTGACGACCCTCTCCGCCACCCCACACCCCGGGCCCCAGGCGTCGCACATGGAACAGGCAGCCCAGCTCCAGCGACAGGAACCGGCAGAACTCGGCGTCATCCGCCGAGTCCGGGCGCAGGGCGTGGTCCACGTGAGCCACTTCCACCCGCCCGCCCATCTGCTCCCGCAGTTCCACCAGCAACTGCAACAGGCATACCGAGTCCAGCCCCCCGGACAGGGCCACCAACAGGTCGCCCCCAAGCAGGCCGTGCCGGCTCAGCAGACCGGCGAGTTCGGTGCGGACAGCGATTGACATAGGGCCCCTGATAGCTCTATTATTGTGAACTATTTTTCGCGCAGCAGCTCCAACCGAACCAGACTCTCGCGGAGGACTGACGATGCAGTGTCAGACGATCAAGATGGACAAGGACTGCTTTTTCTGGGCCGAGGAGTGCACCTTTCCCGGCGGCCAGTGCCGTAATGTGGTGGAGAAGTGCGAAGGCTGCAACCGGACGGAGGAGTGGCCCACCGGCAAATACTGCGCTTCCTACCCGGCACCGGACAAGCACTGGAACCTGGGCATGTGCAACATGGCGACCCACATCAAGCTCGAGGAGGCGGGTGTCCAGAAGGCCCTCAACCCGCTGAAGGCCAGCAAGCGCATGAGCGGCCGCCGCTAAGCCCCCCTTAGGCGGACCGAAAGACAGGACGAGGGCCCACCCCTGGGGTGGGCCCTCGTTGCGTCCGTGGCCGACGTTCGAGTTTCGTCAACTCGACACAGGGAGGGGGTATTCAGGCCGCCTGGCGCCCGGCCCGGCACACGGCGATGCGGTTGGCGGCATCCACATACACGTTGTCCGGCTGCCAGCCCCGGGCCTGCTCCTCGGCCACCATGCCGTAGCAGGCGATGATGACGATATCGCCTGGGGACACCTTGTGCGCCGCGGCGCCGTTCAGGCAGACCTCCCCTCCCCCGGGAGCCCCCTCGATCGCGTAGGTCTCGAAACGCTCGCCGTTGTTGACGTTGTAGATCCGCAC
>JARGFW010000368.1 GCA_029211085.1 Deferrisomatales bacterium
GCCAGGCCTTCCTTGGAGTAGATGTCCTCCAGGGCCTTGGTGACCAGTTCCGCCTTCACGTGCTTGCCGGCCACCCACAGGGCCGAGTCCTGGAACGAGGGCACGTCGTAGTCCACCCCGCTGTAGGTACCGGCGGGAATCGTCAGCTCGCTGTAGAAGGGGTAGTCCTTGAAGAACCCACCCGCCTTGCCGGCCTCGACCACGTCGAGGATCTTGATCTTGTTGCTGGCCGCCGCCTGGATCACCGAGGAGTTCGGGAAGCCGGCGAACACCCACAGGGCCTGGATCTTGTTGTCCCCCAGGGCCGAGGCGCCCTCGCTGTAGCCGATGAACTGCGGCTCCATCTTGTCCCACAGCCCCAGGCTGCCGAAGTAGCGCTCGGCGGCGCCGGCGGCGCCGGAACCGGCCGGACCCACCGCGACCTTCTTGCCCGCCAGGTCGGCAACCTTGGTGATCCCGCCATCTGCCAGAACGATCAGGTGGGCCGGGGCGCCGTACAGGTAGGCCATGGCATGGACGTTCTTGTACTGCTTGGTGTCGTTGGTGAGCCGGCCGTTGCGGCCCAGGTAGGTGTCGCCCGAGTACACGATGCCGAAGTCCGCGTCACCCGAGTTGACCCGGCGCAGGTTCTCGAGGGAACCGGCCGAGGCCATGTTCGAGACCTCCACGTCGGCCAGGTTCTTGGACAGCCGGGTGGCGATGCCGTTGGAGAAGTACTGGAAGGTGCCGCCTTCCGGGCCACCGGAGAAGGCCAGGCGGTCCTTGGCCACAGACGGGGACGGGGCCAGGGCCAGGATCAGGGCGGCCACACCAGCGAGACTGAACCAATGTTTCTTCATGGGGAGATCTCCTTTGCTTGGGTAAACGGCTGACGAAGGGTGGGTAAAGCTAGTCTGGGGCCCAGCAGGTGTCAAACGCCGAGTGCCGGCGCACCTCCACCGGGCATCCGGTTCGACGCCAATGTCTGAGCAAGCCCCGTGCCAGCCGACGGCAACCGGTTCGCAAGCGGTTTCCTGGGCCCCCCATGCCGCCCGATCGGCCGAATCCGGCCACCCACCCGGCCGAATCCGGCCCGAGACCAGGGTCCCGTGAAGGGGTTGAGTCCTTTGCGGTCACCGCAACCCTGTGCTAAGCAGCCATGACATGTCCACTGCCGCCGGCCGCAGGCCCCAGGGTGATGCCCGTGAATTCCGTCGACGCCATCGACACGGTTGTCTGTGAGCTTCTGAAGGGGCACCGGGAAGATACCCGGCAGGCCTTTATCGAAGAGCTGCTCCACCACGCGGGGCCGCACTACGCCGAGCGCTCCCGGGAGGAGCTCGGCGAGACCACGGAGCGGGCGATCGCCGGGTACCTGGCCATCCTGTGTGCCGGCGACTGGGGCCCCATGGATGCGTTCATCCGCGAGATCGCCGAGTTCCGCTTCCCGCTGCGGTTCCCCCTCTCGGAGGTGCAACGAGCCTTCGCGGCGTTCCGCGAGGTGGTGCGGCCGCTCCTCACCAGGGCGTTCACTGGAGAGCAACTCGAGGCCGCTCTGGGCCTCCTGGCTCGCACCGTGGACGAGACCATCCAACGCTTCAGCGACGTCTACCAGGAACTGCACCTGGAGGAGATCCGCTCCACCTCCCGGCAGCTGGCGGAAGCCAACCAACTGTTGCAGACCCAGGTGGAGGAGGTGGCTGAAGCCGCCCACATCAAGGCGCAGTTCTTCGCCAACATGAGCCACGAGCTGCGCAGTCCGCTGAACTCCATCATCGGCTACACCGAGCTGCTGCGCGACGGGATCGACGGGCCGGTGGTCGAGGAACAGGCCCGCGACCTGGAGAAGATCCTGTCCAGCTCCCACCACCTGCTCAAGCTGATCAACAACATCCTCGACATGACCAAGATCGAGTCCGGACGCATGGAGGTGGAGCCGCGGGCCTTCGAGGTCGCCCAGGTGGTGGATGAGGCGGTGGACACGGTGGTTCCCCTGGCTTTTCGCAAGCACATCGAGGTGCGGGGCGACACCCGGGAAGGGGGCGGGTCGTTCCGCACAGACCGGGACAAGGTCAAGCAGGTGCTCATCAACCTGCTGGCCAACGCGGTGAAGTTCACCGATGCGGGGGAAGTGGTGTGCACCGCGGTACGGGATGGGGACCGGCTGCGTTTCCAGGTGCGGGACACCGGCATCGGCATCGCCCCGGAGGAGCGCGAGAAGATCTTCAACAAGTTCTACCAGATCGACCCGACCCACCACCGCGAACACCGGGGCACCGGGCTGGGGCTGCCCCTGTGCCGCATGCTCGTAGCTCTCCTCGGCGGGGAAATGGCACTGGAGAGCGAACCCGGCAGAGGCACCCGGATCGAGTTCTGGGTGCCCCTGGCTCCCTGTGCGGTGGCAGCGGTGGAGGGGCCCGCGTACCCCAGGGGGTCGGCGCGGGTACTGGTGATCGAAGACGACCCCTCCGCCTTGGAGTTGATCCAGAAGGTGCTGGAGGCGGAGGGACTGGAGGCGGTGCTCGCCCCGGACGGAGCCGAGGGGCTGCGCCTGGCCCGCAGCGTCTGTCCGCGGGCCATCACCCTGGACCTGCTGATGCCCGCAGTGGACGGTTGGGAAGTTCTGGAAGAGCTCAAGGCGGACCCGGCGACCCGCGACATCCCTGTCGTCATCCTCTCCTGCGTGGACCGCAAGGACCGGGGAATGCGGATGGGGGCGGACGCCTACCTGGTCAAGCCCATCGACCGGAAGGAGTTCGTGCGGGTCCTGCGTCAGGTGATGGCAGCTGCCGCGCCCGGGGCAGGGAAGGACTGAGTCCGGCGCACCGCGGACGACCACGGGGCCCCGAAACCGCAACCGCCCATCCACTGCGCAGGAACCCGCAGCCCTCGAACCGCCCGCCTCCGCACCAACACCCGTCCTGCATCCCCAAGTCTCCATGGTGCTGGGGCACCGGAGTTGTTATGCTACCCGGCCGTGCCCGGCAGGGCCGCTCGCCGGCCCCCTTGCCATCCCGACAACGACCACTCCAAGAACGAGGTTCCCATGTCCCAAGCCCCCGCGGTCGAACCCTTCGTCGGCGCCAAGCGCTACGTGCTCGACGACGAGCTGGCCCGCATCATCAACATCTCCATGGCCCTGGAGATGCCGCTGATCCTCAAGGGCGAGCCGGGCACCGGCA
>JARGFW010000369.1 GCA_029211085.1 Deferrisomatales bacterium
GGCCGCCGTCGTGTTTAGACCGCCAGTCGACGGCGCCGAAGCGGGTTTGTCCAAGATAGGTGTAGCCAAGGCTTACGGCACTTACGGTCTGGCGTGTGTCGGCCAGGTCGCTATATTGTGCATCCCGTTGCGAGATCGTGTACCTGAACGTGATGCCATGAAGGTTGTATGCGCGCACGGTCAGAGTGGCGACGCCACGGATAATATTCTCCGACCCATCAGACTCTTTGGAGGCCAGGCCGCTTATATAGAAATCGCGCAGCTCAAAATCGAGTGATGCGCGATCGGCGAAAATGAACCGCGTCGCCAGCAGACCCTGCGGACTCAGCCCATTATGATAGTCGCGTTCACCATCGCCATGGATCGTGCCGGCCGAACCATAGCCGACTCCAGCGAGGGCTGTGCCTTGCAGTGCCACGCGTCGTGAGAGCCACCATTGAGCGGTGGTACCGAACCCTAAACCTGAGGTGGAAACGCGAAAGATTTGCGGCGCGATGTAGTCGTAAGTGCCGTAAAGGCCATACACACCTCGGTAATTGTCGCCAAGAGAGTAGTCTGTTCCCAAGAGCAGGCCGCGACTCATGATGTTCTCGAAGACGTTGCTGCCGGCGGCGGTGAATTGGAAATCAAAATAGTCAAAAGGGCGGGTGTAGGTGTAGCCAGGTTTGCCCGGAAGCCCATAACCGATGGTTCAAGTAAGCCGCTTCGCGGCAGAAGCTCCTAAAATCAGCAACTTCTCTCCTGCTCTCCCCATCCTGCCTTCTCATTTTTCCTAACAAAATACTTCCGTACCAGTCGATCATCTGTTTTTCATATCCACAAGCCGTCTTCCGCGGCGAAACCTCAACTGTGGAAAGGAGAACCATTATGATGACCGACTGGTACGAACAATCGATGCGGGCCCTACAGCTATCCGGCAAGGGCGACAAAACTCAGCAGATGTACACCCGCTCGGTGCGCAAGCTGGTAGAGTTTTACGAGAAAACTCCTGATGCCATCACCGAAACCGAACTGCAGGACTACTTCCTCCATCGCATCAATATCGACGAGTGGTCTCCCGGCACCATGCGCATCTGCCATGCCGGGATCCGCTTCTTTTTTACCAACGTCCTCGATCGCTCCTGGCGCACCTTTGAATACCTACGTGCCCAGAAGGAGCGACGCCTGCCCACTGTACTCAGCTGCGAGGAGGTGCAACGCGTTCTGGCCTGCGCCTATACCTTTCACAACCGCGTCTTTCTCACCACCGTCTACTCCTGCGGCCTGCGCCTGCAGGAGGCTCTGCATCTAGAAGTCTCCGACATCGACAGGCAGCGCATGATGATTCATGTTTATCGCGGCAAGGGGGCCAAGGACCGCTACGTGCCGCTACCGATGAGCACCTACAAGCTGTTGCGCAAATACTGGGCGACTCACCGTCATCCGCGCCTGCTCTTCCCGGCCCTGGGGCGCAACGGTAAGAATGCCCATAAATCTCAATACCCCATGGCTGTCAGTAGTGTTCAGGGGGCCATGAAGAACGCCGTGCGCGAGGCGGGCATCCATAAAAAAGAGGTCAAGATCCACACCCTGCGCCACTCTTACGCGACCCATCTGCTTGAGGAGGGCGTCAACATCCGCGTCATCCAAAAGTATCTTGGCCATTCTTCCCTCGACACGACCCTGATCTACCTGCATCTGACCCAGAAGGGGAACGAGAATGCCTACGCGCTGATCAACAATCTCATGGAGGGCCTCTTCCATGGATAAGCTGACAGAGATCTTCCGCACCTACGGCCCCGAATATCTTCAGCAACACGGTGCCAAGGTCCCGCCTCAACACCGCAAGGTGATCGAAGCGATCTTACGCTGCCGGACTCCTGAGAGCGGCACCACCATTTACCGTTGTGAGCACTGCGGCGAGGACCACGTGCTCCATCTGGGCTGCGGCAACCGCCACTGCCCGATCTGCCAGTATCGCAAGGGGCGTCAGTGGCTCGAACGACAGCTGGAACGCCAGATGCCGGGGGCGCATTTTATGGTGACCTTCACTGTCCCCGAGCAGTTGCGTCCGTTTATGCGCAGCAACCAGCGGCTGGCCTACTCGGCGCTGTTTGCCGCCTCTTCGGAGGCGATGAAGCTGCTAGCCAAAGACCCCCGCTTTATTGGTGGCGATCTGCCGGGCTTCTTCGGCGTGCTGCATACCTGGGACCGCCAGCTGCAGTACCACCCGCATATTCATTATGTGGTGACCGGCGGTGCTATCGCTTCGACTACGGGGTAATGGATGCCGTCTCGCAACGAGTTCTACCTGCCGGTTCAGGCCCTCTCACTCATCGTTCGCGCCAAGTTCCGCGAGCGCATCAAGAAAGCCGGCCGGCTCAACGAGATCCCCGTCAGCGTCTGGAGAGCCAGCTGGAACGTCAACTGCCAGGCCGTCGGCGACGCCGAAGGTTCGCTGAAGTATCTGGCGCCTTACGTCTTTCGTGTGGCGATCTCCAGCAGTCGCATCGTTTCGGTGGAAAAGGGCCGGGTCACCTTCAGCTACAAGAAGAAGGGGAGCAGTCGACCACGCACCCGCGAAGTGTCCGCCCTGGAGTTCCTCCGACTGTTCCTGCAACATGTGCTGCCCTGGGGCTTTATGAAGGTGCGCTACTACGGTTTCTTGAGCCCTGGATGCCGCATGTCTCTTGCGGAGGTTCGCGCCCGCATTCAGATTGCCCACGGCTTTGCCGTCACGGTACCGAAGGTGATGCCGGAACCACAACCGCCGTTAAGCTGTCGGCAGTGCGGGAAAGAACTTGAGGGGTACCGTCTGATCTTGCCACCGAAACGCAAACCTGAGAAGCAGGCGCGGACGGGGTAGAAACTCCCTGCACCTCTCGAAAACCCCATGTCGGACCCTCAATGGTCTGCCCAGAACCTCTTTCTGTGCAGGAAGGCACCGGTGCGCCCAACGTGCGAAAATGAGGTAACTTGGCAGGAAATCCGAGGGTATTTTTACTAGCATTTGCCCTCTTGGCGCCGTCAAGGGGCCCGCTAGGCCCCATTGGCAGGTTCATTTCTCCCCCACCGGGGCCATCGACCCCACCCACCTGAAAACCAATCCCCTATATTGAAAGATCGTGACCAAACTCGGGCTTCTTGAACAATGGATTGAGACGACGCCTTCGGGTCGT
>JARGFW010000070.1:0-5851 GCA_029211085.1 Deferrisomatales bacterium
ACCCGTGAGCCGCTGGCGCCGGGCTCCCGGCTGGACCTGACCATTCACACCCCGGGGGACCGGGGCTTCATGTACGCCGACGGGCTGGTGGTGTGGACCAACCTGGTGCACTCCGATGCCGTTCCGGCTGGCATGGGCATTCGCTTCCTGTCCGTGGATCCGGAGGCTCGCGAGCGACTGCTGGCCCAGCTGGACACGCTTTCCTGAACCAGCCTACACCGCCACCACTGCGAACGCTGGGGGCTCCAGGATGTGGCGTTTCACGCTGCACTGGTCGGTGGCGCGCACGATCGCCTTGCGGTACTTCTCGGGAAATCCCTCTGGGAGGTGAATCTCGATGCGCACATGGGAGACCCGGTGCGTCTCCGGATCCCGCTCGGAGTCCAGGGTGAGGCGCAGCCCCGCGGTGCCGATCTCACGCTGCTGACAGAAACGCAGGGCGAAGAAGCCGGCGCAGGTGCCCAGGGATGCCAAGAACAGGTCGAACGGGGAGGGGGCGCCGTTGGCGCCGCCGTTGCCCTCGGGCTGGTCGGTGGCAATGGTGAAGCCGTTGTGCTGGGCTGTGACGGCGACGCCGCCGGGGAAATAGATCTCCATGCTCATAGGGGTCTCCTGGTGGGTAGCGGCAATGGCTTTCGCGTAGGTTTGTCTGGCTCGCCCCCGACTCCGGTGGCGCACACTCTCAGCCCTTTGATGCAGCCGCCGCCGAGCGGTTGCAGTTGATCGCGGACATGGTCTTCCCCGAACTGCGGCGGTGGTGGCGCCGAACCGGACGGAAGAGCGGACGGTAGGAGGCGCCGGCGTTTTGCGGTGCGCCCCGGGGACGACTCCGCTATCATCAGAGTCTTGCCGAAACCGAAACCGCGGAGACGGATGCATGAAGAGAAGGGTCGGAATCTATGGTTGGGGGGTGGTGGCGCCGCGTTCCCCGAATGTGGCGGCGTTCGAACGCAATCTGCAATCCGCCGAGAGTTGGCTGGAGCCGTTTACCGGCTTCGGTCCCAGTAACTTCCTGGTGGGCACCCCCGAATTTTCTTTCGAGACCTACAAACCCTGGATCAATGAGCGCTTTGAACCTCGCCGGTTTGCCCAGCTCGACGACAAGATGGGCAACATGGTGAAGTATGCCATCGGCGCGTTCATCCAGTCCCTCGGGCAGAACGCCGGGCTGGAAGCGCTGCTTGCCGAACTCGGGTCCCAGGCCCACGTCTACATCGGCACCGGGTTGGGCGACTACGCTAAGCAGTACCAGTTGTTCCGGGGCTACGAGGCCGCCCAGCGTCGCTGGGACGAGTTCTGGTGTCGGGATCCGCACCACCCGGAACTGGCCAAGTACCGGCGAGCCGACCCAGTCGGGCAAGAGGCGCTGCGCGCCGCGGTCGGTGCACCGCCAGACCCCGACACCGTGAACGGGGATGGGTTCGACCGGGAGGCTGCCCGGGAGGCATGGTACAAGTTCTGGCTGGACCGCTCCACCGGACTGGCCGCGTACCTGGCCGAGTTGCGGGAGATCGAGGGGGAGGACGTCGGTGCCGACATCGAGGCCTCCAAGGGCCACGTGATCCGCCGCAAGATGGCATCGCGGCGCAAACTGTCGGCCCGGTTCGGGGCCCCGGTGGAACCGTGGAACGCGGTGGATGCCAGCCTGCTGTGGAACATCGCCAACATCCCGGCTGCCCAGGTTTCGATGCTGGGGCACATCACCGGGCCGACGCTGGCCCCGGTGGCGGCGTGCTCCACCTTCGGTACCGCCCTGTGGATGGCCTGCAACGCCATCCAGTTGGGTCAGGCCAAGGCCGTGGTGGTCGGCGCAGCCGACCCCGAACCCCATCCCCTGTCGGTGGGTACCTTCTACAACGCTCGGGTGCTGTGTAACGACGGCCGCGCATCCAAGCCGTTCACCGGCCTGCGGGGCACCCACGTGGCCGGGGGGGCCTGCGTGTGGGTGGTGGGCGACGCCGAGTTCATGGCTGCGCGCGGCATGGAACCACTGGGGTTGGAGGTACTGGGGGTCGGCGTGAGTTCCGATGCGGACCACATCATCACCCCCTCCAAGGACGGCCCCCGCATGGCACTGGAACTGGCCTTGGAGGCGGCCGGGGTCCGCCCCGAGCAGGTTGCTACCTGGGATATGCACGCCACCGCCACCCCCGGCGACTGGAACGAGTTGCAGCATACCCTGGAGATCGCTCCTGAGGTCTGCCGTCTGACTGCCCGTAAGGGCATTTTCGGCCACGGCATGTCGGTGTGTGGGGGGTGGGAACTGACAGCGCAACACCTGGGGATGGTCCGGGGCGGAGTGCTTCCCGTCAATCTGTTCGAGGGGGAGTTGCACCCCCAGGTCCGACCCTACGCCGACCGCTTGGTGGGGACTGCCGGTGCCGTCGTGGAGGGGGATATCGCTGGCAAGGTCAACGCCGGGGTGGGGGGGATCAACGCCTGCGTCATCTGCCGGCGCTGGGGCGACTGATCCGGGTGGGTCCCTGCGTCCCGCCGCAGGGACGCGGGCTTTTGCCTCCCTCGGGTCCGCCAAGCTCCGGGCTTAGAGATCCTCCCAACGCAACACGCCCGAATCCCAGTCAAAGACTCCGTCGCCGTTCGTATCTGCCTCGATCCTCAGCGTCTCGGATGAGAGGGCGGTCATCCGGGCCTTCGTATTGCCTGCACCGGCAACTTCCAGAATTCCGCTGGAAGGGTTGTCGTCGAACCACGCGACGTGGAACGTCTGGAGCGTCTGGATGTCCACGTAGCCGTAGTCCGAGTGGTACACGCGACCCGAGACGGTCACTTCGGTCGTACCCGAGAGCTCGGTGGCCGTGACCCGGTAGTCATCGAAGCGAAAGCTCTTCTGCTCCGCGTCGTCGCGCACGCTGAGGTTCATCACTGCCGTGGACGTGGGGAGATTTCGGAGGTCCATCGACATGGTGCCCCCGATGGAAAACTGGTCCGAGTTGTCAGCGATGGTCAAGGACTGGAAGCTCATGGTCATGTGTTCCAGCTCCTGCCGGACCAAATCTATCTCCCCGCCGGCGGTGAGGGAGCCGTTCATGACGCTGCCGGCCTCGCAGAAACTCTTGAACGTGAACGAGGCCTGGAAGGCCCCGGTCCCGTCATCGGCGCTCACCGTATAGGTCATTTCGCCACCGCAGGAGCCGAGTTCGCTGCCGCTCTCCTTTACCACGGCTGCTGCGCTGCGGGCCGCGGCAGGGGCGAAAAGGGTGCGCTCCACCAACTGCTGGAAGAAGCGCGCGGTGGAGACCAACCCTGGGCCGGGGGATCCGGGCTCCACCGCTCCGGGGGCGTCGCGGAAGAGCCCAGACCCGACATCGCTCAGTTCCACTCCGTTCAGGGCGGACTCGCTGAGGTCCACGGCGTTCGCGGCGCTGACGGCGGCTGGGGTTGTGGGGCCGGTGTACGCGACCCCACCGCCGTCACTTCCGCCGCCTCCACCTCCTCCGCACCCAACCGCTAGCAGGCTGCTGAAAAAGTCCGGGAACCACCTCTCGCGGAGTGAAACCTGTTACCAGATCTTGCAGAAAAACACTCGGACTGGATTTTCTGGCAAGTATGTGGACGCATTCGAGCAACTCTGGGCGGTCCAAAGTGGTTTTTCAGCAGCCTGCTAGAACTCCGACCGCGCACAGGGAGACCAGATACCACTTCATCGCAATTTCTCCTTTCTGCCATCTGACCGTAGGCACTGGGGTTGGACTATGTACACCCCTGGCTGCTCGAGTCAACTCCCCCCTCCCGAAAGCGTCAACGTACAGAAACCGTATTTTCAGCATAACCCTACTCCTCGGTTGCCATGCGGTAACCGCCCAGAGTCACGGGCCCTCGGCGGTCCCAAATTGTGTCTTGATTTGTCGGTATTGGCGTGTATGCTGCTCCCACCCTCGACCGAACGCACGAAAAGGCGTGTTCTCTCAATTCCGCGGTGAAGCGGCGGAGGCCTTCTGGCAACGCCGTTTGTTTGGGGCAACGTTCATCAGCAGGAGAGGAGGCAGTCCATGAAGAGAAGGGCGTTCCTGAAGAAGGCGGCAGTGGGTGGTGCGGCGGCGGTTGCCGCGTCCACGGTGGTGGCGCCGACGGTCATCGCCGCAGACAAGACGTACAAGTGGAAGATGGTCACCACCTGGCCCCCCAAGCTGCCGGTCCTGCAGACCGGCGCCGAGCGCTTCGCCCAGCGGGTCGGCGAGATGAGCGGCGGTCGCCTGACGATCGACGTCTACGCCGGGGGCGAGCTGGTGCCGCCCATGGGTACCTTCGATGCGGTGTCCCAGGGCACGGTGGAGTGCGGTTCGGGCGCTGCGTACTACTGGGGCGGCAAGGAGCCGGCGACCCAGTGGTTCTCGGCGGTGCCGTTCGGCGTCAACGCCCAGGGTATCAACGCCTGGTTCTACTCCGGCGGCGGTTTGAAGCTGTGGGAGGAGGTATACGCCCCGTTCAACCTGGTGCCGAGGCCCCAGGGCAACACCGGCGTGCAGATGGGCGGTTGGTTCAACCGGGAGATCAAGTCCATCGCCGACTACAAGGGCCTGAAGATGCGCATCCCGGGCCTGGGAGGCAAGGTCGTCTCCAAGGCGGGCGGCACGGTGGTGCTGCTGGCCGGAGGCGAGATCTTCACCTCCCTGGAGCGCGGCGTACTCGACGCCACCGAGTGGGTGGGTCCGATGCACGACCTGCGCATGGGTTTCTATCAGGCGGCCAAGTACTACTACTACCCGGGGTGGCACGAGCCGGGGACCTGCCTGGAGGTCATGTTCAACAAGAGCAAGTACGATGCCCTGCCGGCCGATCTGCGGGCCATCATCGACGCTGCGGCCGCGGAAACCAACTCCTGGAGCCTGTGCGAGTTCGAGGCCGGCAACGGCGCGGCCCTGACCGAGCTGGTGACCAAGCACAACGTGCAGTTGCGGCGCTTCCCGGCGGAGGTTCTCGCCGACCTGCGCAAACTGGCCGTGGAGACCCTGGAGGAAGAAGCCGCCAAATCCCCCATCGCCGGCAAGGTCAACGAGGCGTTCAAGAAGTTCCAGAAGCAGTGGGGTGCCTGGAGCGACCTAGCCGACCGCTCCTACTTCGACGTGATCGCGGAGCGCTACAGCAAGCTGATGTAGCGTCAACGCGGCCTCTGACAGAAAAAGCCCCCGGCCGTTTGGCCAGGGGCTTTTTTTTAGGGACACGTGGAAAACCGGGCCTACGGTCCGAATACGAACCGCGGAAACCAGGTGGCCAGCTGGGGAAACACCACCACCAGGATCAAGCCAATGAGCTGCAGAAACACGAAGGGGATGATGCCCCGGTAGATGTGGCCGGTCTTGATCTCCGGTGGAGAGACACCCTTGAGATAGAACAGGGAGAAGCCGAACGGCGGTGTCATAAACGAGGTCTGCAGGTTCACTGCGAACAGGATCGCAAACCACAGGGGGTCGAACCCGAAGTGGACCATGATCGGGGCCAGCACGGGAATATGGATGAAAGTGATCTCGATGAAATCGAGGATGAACCCGAGGAAGAAGATCAAGGTCATCACGACCACCAGAACGCCCCATTTGCCGTAGGGGAGATGCTGGAGGTAGTTGCGAATGAGGTGGTCGCCGCCCAGCCCTCGGAACACCAGCCCCAGGGCGCCGGCGCCGACCAGGATGATGAACACCATGCAGGTGAGCGTGGTAGTGGAGCGCATCACCTGCTGCAGCATCGGAAGGGTCAGTCTGCGGTTGAGAGCCGTCAGGATCAGCGCCCCCATGGCGCCCACTGCGGCCGCTTCGGTGGGAGAGGCGACCCCTGCCAGAATCGATCCTAGAACCGCTGTCATCAGCAGAACCGGTGGCAGCAGGGCGCGCACCAG
>JARGFW010000070.1:5951-10283 GCA_029211085.1 Deferrisomatales bacterium
CCCGAGGCCGCGATGGTGCCGGTGGCCAGTTCCGGGTGGTAGCCCCGTTTCAGCATCGTGGGCAGGGAAATCAGGCCCATGGTGACCACGGTAGCGCCGACGATGCCGGTGGAGGCGCCGAGCAGCATGCCCACGATCACCACTGACGCGGCCAGGCCCCCCCGAAGGCGGCCGAACACCAGCGCCATGGTCTCGAGCAGTTCCTCCGCTATTCCGGAGCGTTCAAGCACCACCCCCATGAAGATGAACAGGGGCACGGCCAGCAGGGTGAAGTTGGTCATGATGCCCCAGACGCGCAGGGGCAGCAGGTTGAAGAAATCCCAGCCGAAGCCGATCAGCCCGAACCCCAGGGCGGTGCCGAGGATGGTGAACGCTACCGGGAACCCGCAGATCAGCAGTACGGTAAGCACGGCGAACATGATCACCGGGAGGGCTTCCATGATCGCTTCCATCAGGACGCTACCTCCTGCCCTTCAGTGTAGGGCCGACCGCAGATCTCCAGCAGGCTCTTCAGCCCCATGGACACCCCTTGCAGGGTGAGCAGCGCAAAGCCCAAGGGGATGAAGGACTTGAGGATGTAGCGGGCGGGGATGCCACCGGGGTCGGGAGAGCCTTCGTTCATGGCCAGGGAATGGCTGAAGAACGCCCAGGAGGTGTCGAGCACCATCAGGCAGCCGGGCAGAAGGAACAGCAACACGCCGATCAGGTTGATCCAGGCCTGGGTCTTCGGGCTGAAGCGCTGGTAGAGCACGTCCACCCGCACATGGCTATCCTGTAGCAGGGTGTACCCGGCTCCGAGCAGGAACATAACCCCGAACAGATGCCACTCCAGTTCCTGGACGAACACGAAGCTGGTGTCGAAGGCGTAGCGCATCACCACGTCGGCGACCACCACCAGCACCATCGCCAGCGACACCCACCCGGCCATGTGGCCGACCCAGCGGTTGACGGTGTCGATGCCGCGGATGAATCGGGTCAGTATGCCCATCACGGTGTCTCCTCTGCTGGGAGCGGGATGTAAATGCCTGGTACGGCAACCCCTGAAGAGTAGGGGGAGAGCCCCACAAAAGCAATCGGGAAGCGCCGTATACAGCTGTTTGGCGGGCTACCGGGGCGCAGCGAACGGCAGCGCCCAGGTGACGATCTCCCGGGCCGCCCTGGCGGCCTGGTCCGGCGAAGTGAGCAGATGGTCGGCCGCGTCCAGGGGAATCAAGGTGGCGCGGGGGCCAGCCCACCGGGCGAGGCGCTCGGCGTGGACAAACGGAACGACCGAGTCCCCGGGCGCGTGGAGGACCAGCAGGGGGAGAGGGAGGTCAGCCAGCGCCGCGCGTAGGTCATGGCGGGCCAGGCTGGGGAGCAGGCCCGGTCCCATCTCGACCCGCTTCCCGCCGAGGGTGGTGGCGACGGGTCGGCCGCGTTCTGCGGCTGCGCGGATCGCCGGCACCGCCTCCGCCAGATGCTCCAGGTCCGAGGGCGCGCCGAGCAGCACCAGGCCTCGCAGGGACGGTAGCCGCGGGGCTGCCAGGAGCGCCGCAGCGCCGCCCAGGGAGTGGCCGACCAGCAGCCGCGGTGGAGCGTAGAACTCGTCGAGGTGGGCTGCTGCATCTTCCAGATCCGCCACGTTGCTGTCCAGGTCCGTGTCCCCAAACTCGCCTCCACTCTTCCCCAGGCCGGTGAAGTCGAACCGCAGGCTGGCCCAGCCCTCCGCGGCCAGATTGCGGCATAGGGTGTGATAGACCTTCAGGTCCTTGCCGCAGGTAAAACAGTGGGATATCAGAGCCCAGGGCGCAGTCTGGGTCCCGGCCGGTCGCACGGCTAGACCGCCCAGCACATGGCCGCGCCGGCTCCGGATCTCTTCCCTGTGGCTGGGGGTGGCTGTGGACATGGGGGCTCCTGCGAACGGGGCGGCGGGATGCGGAGGGAAACAGCCTCTTCGACGGATCGCGGCGCGATTGGGAACGCGACCGTACCACCGGAGGACCGCGACACCAAAAAGGCGTGGGCGGTGCAGGGTACGGGGTGCAGGGCTAGAGATTGTGTAGTTGGTGGATAGGAGTTGTAGATCAGAAAAAACAGAATTCGGATTGACAAAGTAAGCAATAGTGCCTACTCTAAAAAGGCACCAAGCACTACCCCTTTTGCCTCGGCCTCCCCCTCCTGGGACCGAGGCTTTTTTTTGTTGGCCCGGGGGACCTCAGGCCAGACGCAGGGAGGGCTCCCGCGGGGGAGCCCTCCGGTTCTACACGCCAAACCGCGGCAACTTCAGCCGCAGCCGCCCCCGCAACTGGAGCACGCCGACGGGCTGCAACTGTCTCCGGTGTTCATCAGAGTCGCCAGTTCTTCGGCGGTGGGCTCCCGCACCTCGGTGACCGCGACGTCAAAGTGCAGTCGCTGGCCGGCCAGGGGGTGGTTGAAGTCGGCCACCACGGTGTCCTCCCGCACCTCCCGCAAGCGAAAGGTGACCGGACCGTGGGGACCCTTGGCCTCGAACCCGATGCCGGGTTCCAACTTCAAATCGTCCGGGAAGTTCTCCCGAGGCAGGTCGCGCAACAACTCCTCCCGGGTCTCCCCATAGCCCTCGGCAGCTTCCACGGTGATCTGGGCAGACTGTCCCGCTTCCATCCCCTCCAGTGCCTTTTCCAGACCCGGAATGATCTGACCGGTGCCGAATAGGAAGCCCAGGGGTTCTCCCTCGCTGGACTTGTCGGCGACTTCGCCGGATTCGAGGGTGAGGGTGTAATCGATACGCACATAGGTGTGCTGTGCAATTTTCATTTGTCTTCTCCCACTGATGAAGAATCCCCAGACGAAGACCCGCACCGTTGCGGAATTCGATCTGGGGAGATTCGAATTGACGCACTATAAAGATGCACATTGCTTGAGTCAACGCGATGAAGCGATTTCCTTGCGATGCCCGGGAGGTTATACTCGTCGCCCTGCGGCCTCGCACAGTGCGGGGCGGGGCGGTTCGCGTGGATCTTTGAGCAAGCTCAAGGCCACGGGCGGCGCCCAGGCGGTGTAGGAAAATATCAGTACGTGAACCCGGAGATCCCGGGGAGAGAGGAGTACGGGGAATGCCGATTGCGAGCAAGATCCGGGAGGCGATGGAACGCTCCTCCTGGATCCGTCAGATGTTCGAAGAGGGGGCGCGTTTGAAGGCCGAGTTCGGTGCCGACAACGTCTTCGACTTCAGCCTCGGCAATCCAAACCTTTCCCCTCCGGAGGCGTTCCGGACGGTGTTGCATGAACTTCTGGAGGAAGATCCCCCGGGGTGCCATGGCTACATGCCCAACGCCGGGTATCCAGAAGTGCGCGCGGCCGTCGCCGCCCAAGTCAGCTGCGACCAGGGGACCACCGTTGGCGCCAGCCAGGTGGTCATGACCGTGGGGGCCGGTGGTGCCCTCAACGCCGTACTGCGGGCCATCCTGGACCCCGGGGACGAGGTGGTGGTGCCCAAACCCTACTTCGTGGAGTATGACTTCTACCTCGCCAACCACGGCGGTGTGCTCAAGACCGTGCCCACCTCCGCCGAGTTCGATCTGCTCCTCGAACCCCTGGAGGGGGCGATCAACCCCCGCACCCGCGCGGTGCTGCTCAACTCGCCCAACAACCCCACCGGCAAGGTGTACTCCCGCCCGTCCCTGGAGCGGTTGCGGGCGGTGATCGAGCGCAAGAGCGCAGAGCTCGGGAGGGTCATCTATCTGATCGCCGACGAGCCCTATCGCAACATCGCCTACGAAGGGATCGAGGTGCCGGGGATATTCTCCATCTTCCCCAACGCGGTGGTTTGTTCCTCCTACTCCAAGGATCTCAGCTTGCCCGGGGAGCGCATCGGCTACGTAGCGGTGAACCCCACTGTTGCCGAGACGGAAACCCTGGTGGGTGCGATCACCCTGACCAACCGCATCCTGGGTTTTGTCAACGCCCCGGCGTTGATGCAGCGGGTGGTGGGGCGCTTGCAGGGAACCACGGTGGACATCGGCCTGTACCGGCGCAACCGCGACCGCCTGTACGAGGGCCTGGTGGAGGCCGGCTACACCTGCCACAGGCCCGAGGGGGCGTTCTACCTGTTCCCCCGGAGCCCGATCCCGGACGACGTAGCGTTTGTCCGGATACTACAAAGGGAGAACATCCTAGGGGTGCCGGGCAGCGGCTTCGGCGGCCCGGGCTACTTCCGCCTCGCCTACTGCTGCTCCTACGCCACCGTGGAACGCAGTCTGCCGGGGTTCCGTCGCGCCCTGTTGGCCGCCACCGCGGTGGGCTGAGGAGCCCAGCGCGCCGATGCTCCTGGTGGACGGCCACAACCTGATCGGCCGCACCCCCGGCCTCAGC
>JARGFW010000070.1:10383-22644 GCA_029211085.1 Deferrisomatales bacterium
GCCGATGCTCCTGGTGGACGGCCACAACCTGATCGGCCGCACCCCCGGCCTCAGCTTGGCCCGGGAGGAGGCTTCCCGGGAGCAGGTGCTGCAGCGGGTCGCTGCGGCGAAGGGCAGCGGGGGCGAGCGGGTGGTGGTGGTGTTCGACGGCAACCGCCCGGGGTCGGCGAAGGAAAAGGGGTTCGGCGGGGTAAAGGTGGTATACGCGCCAGCGCACGGTAGCGCCGACGAAGAGATCCTGCGCCGGGTCCACGTGCACAACCCCCGCACCGTCACCGTGATCACCTCCGATCGTCAACTCGCCGACCGGGCACTGGGGTTGGGTGCCCGCTGGGAGAGCTGCGAGGCGTTCTGGGCTCGACTCCAAAAGCGCCGCGGTTCTGCCAAGCCCGCCGAGGAGCCTGTCACAGACCCCGACGAGGTGGACGAGTGGCTCGCGGCGTTCGGCGGTCCCCGCGGCGGAGAAGGGGGTGGCCACAAGATATAGTGCCATCCGCGCCTAGGATCCACTGCACCTAGTGCTTTCCCCTTTACTCCACCCCCTCCCTCCGGTAGTATCTCGACAACCTCGCTCCCGCTCCCCCCCCACGAGAGGCCGGGATGAAACTCAAGAAGATCGATCTCTGCGGCTTCAAGTCCTTCCCCGACCCCACCGAGCTGCTATTCCACGACGGCGTCACCGCCATCGTCGGCCCCAACGGCTGCGGCAAGTCCAACATCATCGACGCGATCCGCTGGGTGATGGGGGAGACCAGCGCCAAGGGATTGCGCGGCGACTCCATGGGGGACGTGATCTTCTCCGGCAGCGACAGCCGCAAGCCGCTGAACTTCGCCGAGGTCACCCTGACCTTGAGCGAGGTGGAGGGGCACCTGCCCGAGAAGTTCGGCAACTACCACGAGGTGGCGGTGACCCGGCGCCTGCACCGCAGCGGCGAGAGCGAGTACCTGATCAACAAGGTGGCCTGCCGGCTCAAGGACATCACCGAGCTGTTCATGGATACGGGAGTGGGTCGCCGCGCCTACTCGGTGGTGGAGCAGGGCCGCATCGACTCGATTCTCAGCGCCAAGCCCAAGGACCGCCGGTTCCTCATCGAGGAAGCCGCTGGCATCACCAAGTACCGGACGCGCAAGGAAGAGGCCCTGCGCAAGATGGAGCACACCTCCCAGAATCTGCACCGCCTCGGCGACGTCATCGGCGAGGTGCGCCGGGAGATGAACTCCCTGAAGCGACAGGCGTCTCGGGCCGAGGCGTACAAGGAGCTGCGCGCGGAAAAGCGTTCCCTGGAGCGCGATCTGTTGGTGGCCGCGTGGACCGGACTGCAACTGCAGCGGGAGGCAGCCCAGGCCGAGTTGCGGGATAAGGGCGAGCGGCTGGTCGCCGCCCGGGCGGAAGCGGACCGCATCCGCTCCGGGCTGGAGCAGGGACGCCTGGCGGTGCTGGACCAGGAACGGGCCCTGGAGGCGCGCCAGCGCGGCGTCTATCACCTGAAGGATCAGATCACTCAGCGCCAGAGCCGTTGCGAGTTCCTGGAGCACGACGCCACATCCCAGGCGGAACGGGCAGAGCGGGCGACCCGCGAAGCCGGGGACCTCCGCCAGCGCAGTGCGTCCCTCGCTGCCGAGAAGGAAGGCCTGGAGGTCGAGCTGGAGGCCGTTTCCGGGCGCCTGGAGCGTCACGTCGGGGAGGCCGCCGAACTACAGCAGCAGCACCAACGGGCCCAGGAGGCCCAGCGGGCTGCCGAGGTCCGACAGGACCAACAGAAGCGCAGCCTGATGGCGGCCCTGAGCGACCTCTCCCGCATCAACCACGGCTTGGACCACGCCGTGCGCCAGGAAGCCGACGCCGCCCGGCGGTTGGAGGGGATGGGGCGCCAGGAGGTCGAACTGGCAGGGCAACTGGAGGGAGTGGGCGCCGAGATCGCCCGGCGGGAGTCCGAACTGGCGGCTGCCGAGCAGGCCCGCGGGCTCGCCGTACAGGAACGCGGCGGAGCAGAGGAGGCGCTGCAACAGGCGCGTGCCCGGCGCAAGGCTGAGGCCGCGGCGGTGGAGGAAGCCCGCAAGGCACTCCACACCGACCAGTCGCGGTTGCGGGGGCTGGAACAGCTCAAGGACAGCTTGGAGTGGTACGGCGCCGGAGTGAAGAGCATCCTCGCCGACGCCCGGGACGGCGGGGCCGCCGGGGTGCACGGGGTGGTGGCGGACACCATCTCCGCCCCGGGAGAGTATGAGTCCGCCCTGGAGGCGGCCCTGGGTGAACGGCTGCAGTACGTCATCGTCGAGGACCCGGCCCGGGGCCTGCAGGCCGTAGAGCACCTCAAGAGCCATCGTGCGGGCCGTTCCAGCTTCGCTCCCCTGTCTTTGCGTCCTGCGCCGGTGGCGGTGTTCCCGTCGGGGGAGCCGGAGTGGGCCCACGGGCCACTCCTGGACCTGGTGGAGGTGGAGCCGCCGTACCGGCCCCTGGCCGAGTGTCTGCTGGGCGACGTGTTCGTGGTCGAGACCCTGGACCATGCTTTGTCCCTGTGGCAGCAAAACGGTATCCGCACCACCCTGGTGACCTTGTCCGGGGAAGTGGTGAGCCCCGAAGGAGTGATCAGCGGGGGCGCTGATCGCACGGATGGCGCGGGCTTGCTGAGCAGGAACCGGGAAATCCGCGAGCTCAAGGCCCAGGTCGCGACCCGACAGGGACTGCTGGACGCGGCAGAGGCAGCGTTGTCCGAGGCCGACGGGACGCTAGCGGACGCCGAGGCGCGGATGGAGGCGGCGCGGGAGGGGGTCCATCGCAGCGAACTGACGGTGGTGCACATCGCCAAGGATCTGGAGCAGGCCCGGGAGCGCCGCGACCGGCTCGGGGAGCGCCGCGAGGCCATGGAGTTCGAGCGCGACGACCTGACCCAGGCCCGGGACCGGCTCCGTGAGGAGGCGCAGTCCCTGGAAGGGGAGAAGGGGAAACTCCTGGCCACCCAGGAGGCGATCGAGGGGCAGGTTGCCGCAGCCGAACAGTCCCTGCAGGCCGCCCGGGAGCGGGGGGCCTCCGTGCACGCCGAACTGACCCAACGCCAGGTGGCGGAAGCGGCGGACCTCCAGCAGCGCCACGGGCTCACAGAGCGTATCCGCACCCTGACGGGGAGCCTGGAGAACATCGCCCAGCGGGTGCAGAAACTGCTCCTCGAGGCCCGTGAGTGTGCCGAGTTGCAGGGCAAGCGCCAGCTGGAGCGAGCCCAGTTGGTGCGCGAGACCGAGGTGCTGCTGGCCGAGTTGGAGCGCGACGAGACCGCCCTGGCGGACTTGGCCCAGGGGCTCGACGCCCGCCGGGGCAGCCTCACCGAAGAGGAACAAGCCGCGGCCCGCGCTCGGCGCGTTGCCGACGAAGGCCAGCGCGAGCTCAACGACGCCGAGCTGCATGTTCGTGAGCTGGTTCTACAATCGGAAAACCTGCAGGAACGCTGCCGCGAGCGTCTGGGGATAGCGATCGAGGAAGAGGCCCGCGGCGGCTTGCCCGAGGCGTTCGACCCGGCCCCGATGGAAGAGCGCATCCGCGAACTGGCCGCTCGGCTCGACGGCTTCGGCGAGATCAACCTGCTGGCCATCGAGGAACACCAGCAGCGCAAGGAGCGTTACGAGTTTTTGGAAGGGCAGAAACAGGATCTGGAGTCCAGCCTGGCCTCCCTGCACCAAGCCATCTTGCGCATCAACCGGGTCTCTCGGGAGCGCTTCGGGGATACGTTCGCAAAGGTGAGCGAGACGTTCCAGGAGCTATACCCCCGGCTGTTCCACGGCGGTGAGGCCAGACTGCTGCTCACCGACCCTGAGGACCTGTTGGAGACGGGCATCGACATCGTCGCCCGGCCGCCGGGCAAGAAACCCCAGCATATCAGCCTGCTCTCCGGTGGCGAGAAGGCCCTCACGGCGGTGGCGCTGATCTTCTCCATCTTCACCGTCAAGCCCAGCCCCTTCTGCATCCTTGATGAAGTGGACGCCCCCCTTGACGAGGCCAATATCGGCCGTTTCAGCCAGATGGTGCGGACCATGTCCGACACCTCCCAGTTCCTCATCATCACCCACAACAAATCCACCATGGAGGCCGCCGATTACCTCTATGGCGTCACCATGGGCTCCCCCGGCACCAGCAAGGTCGTCTCTGTGCAACTCAGTCCGCAGCCCGTCCCTGCCGAGGCGGCCTGAGCGAGCGGCGTGCCAGGAACGCCAACGGGGCGAGTCACTTTCGGCTCGCCCCGTTGGCGTTGGAGTGCGAAGGGGGGAGGCGATTCCGTCTTCCCGTCGGTTACACCTCCGGATCATCCCTGCCAGGCCGGTCAGCCCGGAGCCCAACAGTAGCAAGGTGGCAGGTTCCGGCACCGGGGCGATGCTGCCCTCTCCCATCAGGTTGTCGTTGCCGCACTCCATGGTGAAGTGGCTGGTGGAGGAGGTGTAGCTGGAAACGGCAAGGAACGACAGGTCAACCCGCTGATGGCGTAATGGGTACGGCTGAGAAAGCGTTGTCCCGCTGTATCCGTGTAGTTCAGCCCCTATAGACAAACAAACATCCCGCCGAGGCGGCCGGACACCCCGCCGCGACGCGGTACGATCCCTGCGCGATCTTGGATTCTCACGAGCGTCACCGAGGGAACGGTACTCTCTCTCACCGTTGCAGCCCATGGTGCCAAAGCCGCGTCCCGCTATGCTCAGGGGCGCCCGGCCGCCCCCGTTTCATGCCTCGGGGTGCCGTCAGGCATGGAAACTCAGAGGATAAAAAGGTACCGGGGCCGATAAAATCGCCGCCTGAGTCGTAGCACCAGGGGTCCGACCCGGGGGTGCCGGCCTCGTTCTGGGGGTAGTAGGCGGTCTTGACGCAAGAATCGGGGCTCAGGACCCAGATACTGCGAAGTGGTTCGATCGCCGCGATCCACCGCAGAATCTGATCTTTCCGGATGTGACCTTTCGGGTTTCTCTGGCGGCGTTCCACTCCCACATCCCAAGCACCACGGCTGGACAGGATCGACAGGATTTGAGCAGCCGGCAACCCGGGTGTAGCGGCCCTGCCATCGATCCCGTGCATCCGGCCAATCCTGTCAAGAAAAGAGGTTCTTGCCGTTGCCGTGGTTGCCTTGCCCAGTCGTTCAGCCCGGCTGGTAGGTGATGGTGTAGCGGAACGACTGGGGGTCCAGCCAGTCCATGGTGGCGCCGCCCACCTGGGCGAAGGGGTACATCAGGTAGTTCAAGGGTTCGCCGGCCTGGGGCGGGTTGAGGATCAGGTCGCGGCCCACGCCGACCCGCACCCGGGCGGCGTCGACCCCCGCCCAGAACCCCTCGCGCAGATCCTCGGGCACAGGGGCGGTTCGCCCCAGCCCCCGCTTGAGCATCCCCTTGCGCACGTCGGCCGGGTCGGCCGCCACCCAGCCGGTGCCGGGCAGGTAGAACTCGGCCCAGCAGTGCTGCCAGGTGGTGATGTCCTGCCCCGCCTTGGAGCCCTGCCGCAGCCCGAGCACGTGGCGCGCCGGCACCCCGGCGGCCCGGCACAGGGTGACGTATATCGAGCTCAGGTCGCCGCACTTGCCCCCCGGGTCCTGCAGAAGCTGACACACGTCGCCGGAGCCGCAACCCCGGGTATCCGGGTTGCGGTAGGTGTTCTCGCAGGTCCAGTCGTAGACCGCCCGGGCCTTGGCCAGTACCGTGGTCCTGCCGGCGGTGATCTGGTCGGCGAGGGCCTTCACCGGACCGTCCAGGGGAGCCAGGCGGGTGGGGGCCAGCCACAGGGCGTAGTCCGCCGGATCCCAGGGGACCTCGACGGCCAGCAGGTCCCCGTGCCTCCGTTCGGTGCGCTCCACCCGGTAGGAGAACGTCAGGGTGCGTTTGGCCGTTTCGGCGGGCCAGCGGGCGTACAGCAGGGGAGTTCCGAACTGCCGGTCAGTGTACACCGCCGCCTCGGCGCCGGTACTGTCGATGTGCACGTCGCTAATCAGTTGATAGGTGTCCGACACCGGGTATGGAACCCATAGCCGGGTTTCCTCGCCCGCGGTTTGGTGCGAGAGGTCGAACTGCATGGTGATCCGTCCGTTGACGGTGGCGGGCCCGCTGGCGGCACCGGCCGCGGGGGCCTCGGTGACCGCGCACAGCAACAGGGCAAACAGGGCGGCGAGCAGGGTTGTACTGGGGCGCATGGAACCTCCAAGAATCCTCGATGTGAAGTTTGGGAGATACTACGAGTGGGCTGCCGCGGGATGGAAATGAGGAATCCCGATCGCAGTCCCCAGTCGGATAGGAAAACTTCACGGTGTCACGCGCGCCCCGTCGCGGCTGGGTAAGAGGCCGGGCCCGTTCGCTCTTCACCCGGTTGACACAAGGAGTGTTGTCTGCTCTGTTTCATGTCACCTGTCCGGGTCGGACTTCTGCACCCCCCGCGCCGAGCCACGACGGAGTCCTGGAGCCCCGACCTGGTGACACAGCGTGCGGACGAACGCCGTACCGAGGCCACCACCCTCGACCGGGGCCCGGGTCGACAGACGTCGCACCAATGGCAGATGGTTTTGCCGGCACGGAGTGACGCAACTCCTGAGTATGCAGTCCAGCCCGGCGTTCGCGGCCCGGCACCGGTGCTGGTTCTGGAACCGGTTGCACCCTGGATGCGCATGAATCTGGGAAACGCCGTTCCCCCGCGCGACCCCAACGGGACAAGGACCGGTTCTTTGACCAGATGTTCGGCGAGAGATACGGACTGCAGCGAGGGCCTGTGCGCAGTTCGGTGTCCCGATCCCGCGGAGGATCGTCGCCGAAGGCCGGTGCAATGGCGAGTAAGGAGAAACGGAGCCACCGCGTGCAGACTCCGGGGTACCCATGGGGTGCGCAGGAACCCTCCGGCTGGCGGGTCTTCGAGAACCTGCGGCCCCCGCTGCGTTCGTCGGTGTTCCCCCCGTTGCAGGCAGAGACGGGAGAAACGCGAAACGGCAGGGTACGACCCCGTTGAAGAGCGACAGCACACAATGAGCGTTCTTGGAAGTTTCCTGCAAACCAAGGGAAGGAGGACATCATGAGTGCAACAGTGACGGCGATCTATACCTCGACGGAAGCCATGAAGAACGCGGTGAATGACCTTTGGGGAGCCGGGATTCCCTATGAGAACTTCTTTGTCGATAAGTCAAATCTTGAGATTAAGGTCATTACTTCCATGGAAGGCAAACCGGAGGTCCTGGAACTTCTCAATAGACACACCACAAAGAAGCACGGAACGTGATTGGCCAGTGAATCCTCGAAGACAGCAAAGCGGGTGGATCCCTGGTGAGCCTGTACGGACTAGGAGTTCAAGAATGGGGTGCCCATCTTGGCACCCCATTTCTTGAATATCGATTGCACGGCATCAGCTCTTCCGGAACGCCATCCGGCCGGATCAGTAATCCATCCCCTCGTACTTCCACCGTCTCCAGTGATCCCTCCTCGATTGGATCGCGGCGGCGGAGTCTCGTGGGAATCGCCAGCGACCGGCGTCTGCCGACCCTGCGTGTGCCCGGCTTCCTGACGGCGCTCCGTGCCCGACTGCCTGGAATACGGACATTCGTACAGGAGCGAAGATCGTGGGGCCGAGCGGAGGTGGTCTGCGGCGAGTGAGGGCAGAGGGCTCAACCCTGGCTATCCATAGATCTCTGTGGAAACTCCTGTGGATAACCTCTGGCGGGGCCCGCCCTTCCGGGAAAGCATCGCACCTGCTGCCATTTTGTGCAGAATGCCGCACGCCACGGTGGAGTGGGAACTTGTGGGCTGTTCAGAAGCTGGAAATGGACAGAAACTCTTGTTCTCGCGCCTGATTTCCATTTGTCAACAGCTTGCTCGATGTACATGGAGAGACGGCGTCGGAAGGGCCGCGCAGGTCGAGGTTTCAACGGACAGCGGGGGCCGGCGGGGGCCGCTGTAGGCGCTCCACCAGGGTCGCCGGGTCGGTGGTGGGTTCCTGACAGGTGAAGTTCTGGCAGGTGTAGGCTGCGGCGCGCCCGCCGACGGGTTTCATCCCTACCACAAACGGTGCCAGTGCTTCGATCGCCGCCCGGCCCTGCGCAGGGACCAGCACGGTGCTGGTCTCGGGGGCGTAGGTCTTGGCCACCGCCGCCAGCAGGGCGAGGGTGTCCGCGGCCGCAGGGTCGCCGCTCACCACCACTTCCCGTGTGGGGTGGATGAGCAGCGCGGCTGCCCGCAACAGGTGGGTCAGCGCCGCCGGGTAGCTATGCAGTTCTTCGGCGTAGGCGCTCAGCAGCCGGTCGGCCCGCTCCCGCCAAGCCAGGTCGCCGGTGAGCAGGGCCAGTCGGGCGGTGACCTCCAGGGCCACCGAGTGGGCCGAGGGGTGGGCGCCGTCACCCACGTCGCGGGGACGAAACACCAGTTCCTCTCCGTCGGCGGGGGTATCGTAGAGGCCGCCGTCGGCACCGGCGAATCGCTCGAACAACTGGCCGGCCAGATCCAGTGCCTGGCGCAGGTGCTCCGGCGCGGCGGTGGCCTGGTACAGGTCCAACAGCCCCCGGGCCAGGAACGCGTAGTCCTCGGCGAACCCGGGAATCCCTGCCTCTCCGTCCCGGTAACGCCGCAGCAGGCGACTGCCGTCGAACATGTGGGTGAGCACGAAGTTGGCGGCCCGGCCGGCGGCACGGGTGGCCTCGGCTGCGCCCAACACGGCACCCCCGCGGGCCAGGGCCGAGATCATCAGTCCGTTCCAACCCGCCAGGATCTTGTCGTCCCGGTGGGGGCGAGGCCGTTTTCCCCGCAGGGCGAGCAGGGTGCGGCGGGACGCCTCCAGCCGTTCCTCCAGTTGCCCGATTGGCACCTCCAGATCGGTGGCCCAGTGCTCCAGATCCCGCTCCCGATGGAGGATGTTGCGGCCGTCGGGAGACGGGTGCCCTGGCTCGGTGAAGTTCCCCTCTTCCCGAACCTCGAAGACCCGAGCGAACTCCGCCCCGGCCTGCGGCCCCAGGGCGGCCAGGATCTCCCCCCGGGTCCACACGTAGAAGCGTCCCTCCACACCCTCGGAGTCTGCATCCTCCGCCGTGTAGAAGCCGCCGTCCGGGTCGGTGAGATCCCGGGCAACGTAGGCGAAGATCTCTCGGACGGTTTGGGCGTAGGCAGTTTTTCCGGTGGCCTGGTACGCCTCCAGGTAGGCGGTGGCCAGCCCGGCCTGGTCGTAGAGCATCTTCTCGAAGTGGGGCACCAGCCACTTGGCGTCGGTGGAGTAGCGGTGAAAGCCGAAACCCAACTGGTCGTAGATGCCGCCCCTGCGCATGGCTGCCAGGGTTTGCTCCACCATGGCCAGCACGTGGGGATCTCCAACCCGGTGGTGGTGCTCGAGCAGGTAGGTGAGCTGGTGGGGGGACGGGAACTTGGGGGCCGCACCGAACCCGCCGCGCTCCGGGTCGAAACGGCCGGCAAGTTGCCTGGCGGCGGTGGCCAGCACTGCGGCGTCCACCGCCGGAATGGCGCCGGCGGAATGGTCCCGGCGGCCCAGATCCGCCACCAGGCGGGAGCCCTGGGCGGTGATCTTCCCTGGGTCCGCCTGCCACAGTTCCTGGGCGTTGCGCAGCAGGGTGGTCAGCCCCGGGCGCCCGTAGCGGGACTCCTTGGGAAAGTAGGTGCCGGCGAAGAACGGCAGTCGGTCCGGGGTGAGGAACACATTCAGCGGCCAGCCGCCACTGCCGGTGAGGATCTGGCACACCCGCATGTACACCTGGTCCAGGTCTGGGCGCTCCTCCCGGTCCACCTTGATCGCCACGTAACTGGCGTTGATCAGAGCCGCAACCTCGCTATCCTCGAAGCTCTCCTTTTCCATCACATGGCACCAGTGGCAGGTCGAGTAGCCGATGGAGAGGAATATCAACTTGTTCTCCCTACGGGCCCTCTCCAGGGCCTCCTCCCCCCAGGGGTACCAGTCCACCGGGTTGTGGGCGTGCTGCAGCAGATAGGGGCTCTTCTCGTGGCTCAGTCGGTTGCCGTGGCCGGGAGCGGGTCCACCCCTTGCGGCCACCCTGGTCGGCAGGCTAAGCAGGGCGAGTCCCGCCCACAGCGCGATCGGCAACGAGGGAACCAGCAGCGAACCTTCCATCATTTACGCTGTTCCATGGGGTAGCTGGCCGTCTCCCACTCCCGCCAGCCCCCCTTGAGGGCGTACACCTTGGTAAAACCGAGACTCTGAAGCTCTCGCGCCACCCGGGCGCTTGTGGCTTCGCGGCTTCAAGCGCAGTAGGCGACGATGGTCTGTCCGCGCTCGTACTCGTCTGCCCAGGCCGCAACGGCGTTGGGATCGCGGCGCACGGCACCCCTGATCTGCGTAGTGCTGGATTCCCAGTCGCCGGCCGCGCGGACGTCGACAACCACCAAACCTGACTCGCCGAGCCGGGAGTTGAGTTCTGCGATGGTCATCCGCGGGGCGTCCGCGGCAATGGCGCCTCCCACGGCCAGGAAGCAGGACAGGGCTGTGGCCCAGAAGAGCGTTGCGCGGCGGGTGCGTGTCATCGTTGTTCCTTTCCCCTATGGGCCCGACGGCCCTGGTCAAAGATCACCAACATGGTGTTAGTTTAGGCCGCGTTGGTCCCTTGTCAACTGTTGCCCCGCCACAGCCTCCCGCCACAGAGTGGTCGGTGGGCGCGGGTTGGCGAGGGCGCCTACTCCGAACCCGAGCCGGTCGGTCTTAAACGCCGGGTCGGCCGTGGCCCGTTCCAGGATGCGACCCTCCCAAGCGGGGATCGAACACGCCGGGCACGGCATCCCCCGTGGGCCGCAACAGATCCTCTCCCAGGAAAGAGCTCTCGGCCTTCAGGGCGGGGCCTTGTGCCGGTTTCGTGTCGTCCATCACGACCCTCCGCAGCCCGCAAGCGGTTGCGCGGGGCAGCTGTGTCTGGGGGGACTCTACCTCCGATGTGGGCCGGGGCAAGGAGCGGCCAGGGGACGTGGACCACGGGAGACCGCGCGGTCAGCGTCGTGCACTCACACCGTGGCCCAGTCCATCGAGGTGTGAGTGCCCGATGTGGAGTCCCCGTGCGCGGAGCAGGGGCGCACGTTCGGATGGCGCCGTGCGAGCCTCGACGGAACGATGAAGAGGTATCTAGATCTGGCCTTGGATCCCACGGCTTGACCGGGGGTCTTTTCGCCCAGCGCGCTTCTTCCGGGCTCGGACAGCAAGCCCTCGAGGGGGTCTCCGCGCCTATCTGGTATGGCAACCGCAACGGGATTTCAAGGGGGAACGGCGATGTGCTCGACAATCGTAACGGTGGCGGCGCGATGGGCACTGCCTCCCCGGGGTGGCGACCAGTCGGTGCAGAGGGCTGGTGACAGGAACCGCTATCCGCATCGGGAGGGGGCTCAAGTGCGGGATGGTGCCAAGGCGGGCAGCGGAGGTGGCAGCGGATGCGGTGTCGGAGACAAGGCCCGGCTGCGACTGCGTGACCCGGCCCGGCACGTAACCCCGCCGGCAGAAGCCACCACCGAGTCAAATCGGCCTGCACCGACCGTCGGGGGCAGCCGCGCGGGGGGCCTTGTGTAATCCGTGTTTCGGGGTACGCTTCTCTCGTCCTCCAGGGGGGAGGAAGGAGACTGCCATGGCGCAGCGGCTCAGGGAAACCACGGACCAGTTCCTCCACGATTTCAAAGAGGCCTCGGAGCGCTGGTGGGGAGCGACCCAGAGGGTGGCCGGGTCGGCCGGGGCCCGTGCCTCTGGGGTGCGCAGACGGGCCCAGAGCAAGCTGGATCTCTCTGCGGTGCGGCGCAAGATCGACGCCCGTTGCGCCGAACTGGGCCGGGCGCTGTACCAGGCTCACCTAGAGGGTGACCCACATGCCCTGGGGCGCGAAGAGGTGGCGCACCTGCTGGGGGAGTTGGACGTGCTGCACCAGCGCGAGGACACCCTGACCCACGAACTGGCGACCACTACCTGGCGAGGGCAGCAGGCCGGGGGCGACGAGGAGGAACTGCACAGGTAATAGGTGCACTCCGCAGCACACGGACACACCTGAAAACGGCCCCCGACGGGGCCGTTTCTGTGTTCGAGCGCTTGCACCGCTGCGGTCTCCGTGAGAGAAGAGGGGCTTTCCCTGCCCGGAGGCTGCGCGTGCCGAGTCCCAACCGTTCCGCCCTCATAGCCGGCGCCCGCGCCGCGAGCCCTATCTGTTTGGGCTACCTGCCCATCGGCCTGGCGTTCGGTGTGTTGGCCCAGAAAGCCGGCCTGGCGCCCTGGCAGGTGGCGGCCATGTCGGTGCTGGTGTTCGCCGGCAGTGCCCAGTTCATCGCCGTGGCGAT
>JARGFW010000071.1:0-3467 GCA_029211085.1 Deferrisomatales bacterium
TGGGGGGGGATCTACCACCTGTTCGGCGACCCCAAGTTCGGCACCGTGAATTCGGGATCGGCACCCGTCGCCGCGGCCGCGGCGGCGCCCCGGGCCAGCCTGGGGGTCGTGGACGTGGTGGTCCCCGACTACGCGATCGTAGACGACGCCGGCTACCTCCACGCCGACATCCCCGGGGGCGACGCCCTGGTGGTCACCGGGATGCCGATCGTACCCGTGTACCGGGTGCGCTACGACCTGGCCCCGGGGGTGCAGGTGCAGGACGTGGTGCTGCTGTCGCGAACCGACGAGGTCGTCGACGCGGGACCGGTGCTGCCGGTGGCCGCCGTGGGCCGCATCGGCTACGACGACCCGGTCCTGGAGCTGCCGCCGCCGGTGGTGCCCGACTGGTGGCCGGAGCAGGACTTCGAGTGGGAGGTGGTCCGCACCCCTGCCGGCACCACCCTGGCGCTGACCGTGTACCCGTTCTTCTACAACCACCGGACCACGGAGATCTCGTTCTTCCGCCGCTACGCTTTCGACGTGCAGACGGCGCTGTCCACCGCCGGGATCGCTGATCTGGCCCTCGACAAAGCCGCCTACGGGCCGGGAGAGGCGGTGACGGTCACCCTGGACCTGGAGGACACCGGCCCGGGCGGGGACGCGGTGGTGGAGGTGTGGGTAGAGGACGAGGGGGACGGGGAGGTGGTCGCGGCGCTGTACCTGGACACCCTGGTCGGGCTCCAGGGCCGGGCGGCGTGGTCGGGAGTGTGGGACCCGGCGGGAGTCGGCGACGGGTACTACCGGGTGCGTGCCACCCTGCGCGACCCCTCGGGCGAGCTGCTCGACCAGGCCGTGGAAACCCTGCACATCGGGCTCCCCGACGCGACCCTGTCGGGGTTTGTCACTTCCCCCGGGCCGTTCACCCCGGGGGACCTGGTGAGCCTGGCGGCCACCCTGACCAACACGGGCACCACCGAGCTCGACGGGGCGGTGGTGTTCCGGGTCCTCGACCCGACGGGGGCCCCGGTGGCGGAGCTGCGCCAGACGTTCGCCGGGTTCGTGCCGGGCACGGTACGGCACTTCGGCGACAGCTGGGACACCGCGGGGGTGCTCGAGGGCACCTACCTGGCCCAGGCGTTCGTGGAGTACGACGGCGGCGCCTCTCCGCCGGCCGTCGCGGTGGTCAGCACCTACCCGCCGTGCCCGGGGGACACGGACGGCGACGGCGACGTGGACGGCAGCGACCTCGCCGCGGCCGCCGCCGAGTTCGGCACGGCGTGCACGGATGGGTGTGCGGCGGACATGGACGGGGACGGCGACGTGGACCTGGACGACTTGGCCGGCATCGCAGACGGGTTCGGGCGGACCGGCTGTCCATGAACGCGGGCGCCGGGAAGCAAGGCTGAAACACGGAAACCCTCAGCCGGGCCCACGGCTGGCCGTTTGGAGGATGGAGAACGAGAACGCTTCTGCGGGTGAACTCCGTGAGTTGCTTTGGTAGCGGGAACACCGGACTCGAGGAGGTCGGGGAGCCGGTGGCAGGAAGGAATCTGGTGAGCGGCCTTTGGGTCGGGTTGCTGGTGGCGGTGACATCCCGGTGATGAAGGTGCGCAAGGTTTCGAGCCCAAATAGCACCGCGGTCGTCGGAGTGGTGGATCGGGCTTTTGAAGCACCGGATGACCAAGCCGGAGAACCCATCCCCCCGGGCGCGTACCTGAGCGTCGTCACCCTCGGCGCGTACGCGGCGATGAAGGTGGACGCCGGAAACGGGCGGATCGAGGTGGGGGACCTGCTCGTGTCGTCCGGCAATCCGGGGCATGCGATGAAGAGCGATCACCCGGGGGTTGGGACGGTGATCGGGAAGGCGCTGGAGGCGTTGGACGAGGGGGTGGGTCCAGTACGGGTGGTTGTGACTTTGCAGTGATTGGACGCCTCACTCTTGAAACTGTCTTGTTCGCACAGCGGCCACATGACGGTCGCGCGCGAAAAGGGGATGTCAAATCGTGGCTGGGGGATTTCCACATCGGTGCTCCCGTCTTGAACACGTCTGGAGCGGGATCACCCCCGGGGGCGTCGCTTGCTCTTGAAGGCTGGGTTTGAAACGCAATAGACAGGACGGATTGGTGCCCCGATAGGCAGTCCATCACGGCGCAATGTTCTTATATGTTGGTTTGTGCGAAAAGACCCTATTGCCAGTTTCTTGTGTTTGGTGAATAAATATAATTTATTTAGATTGGAGTCTAATATGAATACAGTTAAATGGCGCTCCATGAAGTTCTTTATTATTGCCTTTGTGCTGTTGGCCGCTCCATTGAGTGCCATGGCTGATCAAAAGACCTGGGAGACCTACTCAAACATCCAGGTGGCCGCTGGGTCGTCTTCCTTGGTTACATTTGTGCAACCTGCCTCTCAGATCCTTTCCGGATCTACTGTAACAAACGTAGAGGTGCAATTCGTCTACGTAGCATACAACGGAGTGCAAAGCTACGTGTCAGCCCGGGTCAACAAGGGCTCGGACCCAGGCACTTCAGGTGGTGCCGTCCTCGTCTCTCAAGGCTCTTTGCCTTCGAGCCCGACCAACGGGGCAGACGCCACGTACGGCTATGATTCATTCAGCAATTGGAACGGTCAGGCGGCGAATGCAAATTACTACATTCGTTTTGCGACTGCCTTAGGCTCGCCCTACGCCCCAACGATACGGTATGTAAGGCTCAGAATTTCCTATTTAGCGCCGCAACCACCTCCGGCTCCGACGCTGCAGCAACCGTCGAACGGATCACAAACAACCAACTCCACCCCGACCTTTTCCTGGACCTACTCTGGAAGCGTTGACTACTTCCACGCCCAGGTGTCCACGAACTCCTCGTTCACGAGCATCGTTCGAGAGGCCACGCAGGTTTACGGAACGACCTGGCAGCCGTTGGGATTTACGCCGAATACCTATTACTGGCGTGTTCGCTCCCATGGCACGAATGGGCTGTGGAGCACGACATGGTCGTCTACCTACGTTTTCACGATCACGGCACCTCAGCCGCCTCCTCCGACTCTCACGACGCCTTCCAACGGTGCCACTCTGAACGATCCGACCCCGGATCTGTTCTGGGCACAGAGCGGGAGCGCGAGTTACTTCCACGTCCAGGTCTCACGCAACTCCAGCTTTACGGACATCGCAGCGGAGAACACGAACTGCTACAGCTTTAATTGGACACCGCCATCTCTTTCGGACGGGACGTACTGGTGGCGTGTGCGGACCTACTATGCGATTTGGAGCAACTGGTCGTCAGCCAGGTCTTTCAATATCTCAACGGCGCCGCCGCCCCCTCCGACGCTGGTCGCGCCCTCAGGCGATGTGGCGCCGGGACAGAACATCACGTTTTCCTGGAACCCCTCGTCGGGTGCGGCCCGGTACCGGCTGAAGATCTGCACCGATGCGGCGATGGCCAACCAGATTGCCGGCAGCCCGTTCGAGCCGGGGCCGGGTGTGA
>JARGFW010000071.1:3567-22586 GCA_029211085.1 Deferrisomatales bacterium
CGGTGCTAGCGGCGAGTTTCACCGCCGGGACGACCTACTACTGGCAGGTGGGTGCGATTGCCGCCGGCGACGTGGGCGGCTGGGGCGTCTACGGCCCGACTCCGCCATGGTCCATCACCATGGTCGAAACGGTTGCGGGCGCCCCCGTATTCACCGCCCTCCACCGCCTCTACAAATCCAACTACCCATCCCCCGACTTCAAGGACCACCTCTACACCATCAACTGGGCTGAGAAGGTGAGCCTGGAGGCGGATCCGGATTGGACCTACGAGCGAATCGAAGGCTACGTCTCGAAGACACCCTTCGCCGGGGGGGTTCCGCTCTATCGCCTCAAGAAGACGAGCGACAGCAGCCACTTCTACACCACCGATACCGCCGAGAGAGCTGATCAGCTCGCCAACGGCTATGTGGTTGACGGCGGCGGCATCACGGGTGTTCCCGGTGTCGAGGCTTACATCTACGCCTCGCCCACCTCCGGGCTGCTCCCGCTGCACCGTCTCCATCAGACGATCGATGCGCCCACCCATTACTTCCTCTGCACCCGCGAGAGCGAGTACCGCAGCGTCCTGGGCAACGCCACGTGGGGCTTTGAACCCCAGGGCATCCAGGGCTATGTCAGCCCCGACGGCCTGCGCGACCCGCTGGCCCACCGCCGGCCGCAAGCCAATTTCGGCGGTGCCGACTTGGGCACAGGGGCGTACCGGGGGCTGAACAGCCTCGATCTGGTGCTGCGGGGCCGGGGTCCCGACCTGGCCTTCGCCCACTACTACAACTCCTTCGGCTCCAGTGGCTACCCCATGGGGGCGGGCTGGGGGCACAGCTACGACATCTACGCGGAGGAGGGGATACCCGCGAACCCCGCGTGCCAACCGGGCGATACAGACGTCTACGTGCACTGGGGCAACGGCTCGGCGTCGTACTTCAAAAATAGGTGCGACGGCTCCGGTACCTACGTGGACAAAACCGGAAACCACGACGTGCTGAGCAAGTTCGTGGACGGGAGCAACTACGGCTACAACCTGCTCAAGAAGAACCAGTCCGTCTACCAGTTGCGGCGCTTGACCCTCAACCCGCCGTCGGGGCTGGCGGCTCTCTGCGCGGCGGAGCCGGGGCTCACCGTGTGCAACCGCGAGAAGATCATCCTGACTCGCGTGGAGGATTGGGCGGGCAACGGCCTCACCCTGGATCACGAGGCCTCCGAAGGTCTGCTGATGTCGGTCAGCGACGACGTCGGCCGCAGTCTCGCGTTCTTCTACTCCGCAGCCCCGTACCGGCTGGAACTGGTCACGGCCAAGGTCGGCACCGAGAACAAGCGGTCGGTCGGCTTCACCTATAACGCCGACGGGCTGCTCGCCACCTTCCGGGACGCTGAGGGGCAGCTCACCCGCTACGCCTACGTCAACGACGCCGGCACCCCGCGCCACAATCTGCTGGCGACCATTACCTACCCCAAGGGCAACGTGGTCGTTGTCGACTACGACGATGCCTCGGGGCAAGTGGTGTCCGTCAAAGAAGGCGGCACCACCGCTGAGGCGGCCACCATCACCTATCCGTCGGCCAACCAGGCCACGGTCACCGACCCCGAGAATCGCGTCTTCCAGTACCTCAACGCCGACGGCCGCATCACCGGCTTCAAGGCGGCCAGCGATGCCGCCTGGGCCACCATCGACCGCACCGATACCGTGAACAACCCGAACCTGCCCACCAAGGTCAAGGACCCCAAGGGCAACTTCACCGAGTTCCGGTACGACGTACGCGGAAACCTAGAATGGGTGAAGAACGCGGCCGGCAAGGTGGCCACTTTCTTTTACAACCCACAGAATAACCTCGAGTGGAGCCGGGAGTTCTACGACCCGGCCGGGGCGGTGCCTGACCCCACAACCTATCTCTACCAGGAGAACGGCAACCGGCTGTGGCGGATCACCAACCCGGCGGGCGAGATGGTTGAGCTGTCCTACGACCCGGTCTTCAAGGACCAGGTCACGTCCATCAAAGACGGCCGCGGCTTCTCGACCCGGTTTGCCTACGACACCTACGGCAATCTGGAGGTCGTCACCGACGCGCTGGACCATGATACCCGCTACACCAACGACTACGCCGGGCGGACGCTTGAGGTGGAGGACGCCGAGGTCATCAAGACGTCCTTCACCTACGACAAGAACGACCACCCCGAAGACGTCACCAACTACCGGCGGGACGGCACCAGCGTGTTCCGCACCGTCAATCGACTCTACGACGCCAACGGCAACCTGGACGTGGTGAAGTGGGTCAACGAGGGCACCCTGGCGGAGACCCGCTACACCTACGACCCGCGCGACCGGCTCCGGTCGGTGATCAAACCCGGCGGGCTCGACAAGGTGTTCGGCTACTACGAGACCGACCTGCTGCACACGCGGCAGGACTACAACAACGTCACCACCACCTACGTGTACGACAGCCACAACCGGCTGCAGGAGACCCAGTACCCCGACGGTACCACGGTGACCCTGGCGCGGGACCAGAACGACAACCTCACCGACGTGTTCGCCCCCGCCGGCCAGAGCCATTTCGAGTATGACGAACTGAATCGCGTCAAAGGCTACACCGACCCCTACGGCAAGAACGTCCTCTACGCCTACGACGATGCCGGACGGCTGGAGATGCTCACCTATCCGGGCGGCCACCAGGTCACCTACACCTACGACGCCGCCGGGCGGATGGAGACGGTGACCGACTGGCTGAATGGTGTTGTCACTTACGCATACGACGCGGCCGGCAACTTGAAGGAAGCCCGCCGCTCGGTGAATGGGACCAACACCATCACCACCGTCTACACCTACGACAACGCCTCCCGGCTCACCGGGATCGAGGAGAAGGACACCGGCGGCGCCACTCTGTGGGCCTACACCTACACCCTCGACGCCGTGGGCAACCACACCGCGGTCGACGCGGTGAACGAACCGCTCACTTTCGTGCCCGCGGTCGAGAACACCACCTACTCCAACGAGCGCGCGACCAACCGCCTGCTCTCGGCGGGTGGGCTGGGCTACGGCTACGACAACAACGGGAACCGAACCACCTCCACAACGGGTGGCGTCACCACGACGTACAGCTGGGACTACGAGAACCGGTTGATCGGGCTGACCACCCCGGGCGGACCCACGGTGCAGCACGTCTACGACGGTATGGGGAACCGGATCGCGCGGATCGAAGACGGGGACGAGACGCGGTACGCGTTGGATTTGAACGGGGAGATGAGTTGGGTGCTGGCGGAAACGAGCGGCAGCGGGGCGGTGATGGCGTATTACGTGTACGGTCACGGGTTGGTCAGTCGGATCGACGCCACGGACAACGCGCGGCGGTTCTATCACTCCAACCACCGGGGAGACACGGTTGCGTTGAGCGATGACTCTGGCGTGAGGACGGATAGCTATGCGTGTGATGAGTACGGGCGAGTGCAGGCTGGTGCGGGGAATTTGACGGGCGATAACTCGTTCATCTTTGTGGGGCACCACGGGGTAATGGCGGAAGGTGGGGGTCTCTATTTCATGAGGGCTAGGTTCTATGACTCAGCACCTGGACGATTTTTGAGTGATGACCCGCTGTCTTTCGCTGGTGGTTCCTGGAACCTGTACTCATATGTACAAGGGAATCCATTGAATAAAATCGATCCAACCGGGGCATATACAAAAACAAGTGCCTTTTTAGGCTACATTTTTGGGGGATATATAGAAGCAGGAGGTAGTGCTCTTATAACTGAAGGTGGGTACACAACCGTTGGCCTAGGGATTGGTATAGGTGCTGAAATTGGTGTTGAGACAGGTGTTAGTGGAGAAATGCCAGACTCAGGGTTTTCTGTTAGTGCTAGCTGTTCCGTTGATTTTTTTGGTTTATTTGGTTTGGAATTTGGTGGCGGAGCAGACGAAGATGGTTCTTCGTTTGGTACGCGAGTTAGTAAGTTTTGGATAAACCATACTGAAGAGATGTCAGAAGAAGGATTTACTAGAGACAATTCATTTGGACCTTCACTTGGTGGAGGATGCAGAGCTACTGTTGACTATACTTACAGAGAAAAGTGGAAACCTGGCGGCTAGTGTTAGTTTTTTCTTTGTGCTCGTAATTGGCAGGCAAGATCAATCTGACTCGATAGTCAAACAGGGATTGTCCTCATGAGAATAACAGCGTCTTTCTTGGTCTTGTTTGTCTGTAGTGTAGCATTGACTGGCGTGGCTTTCTGCGAGCCACTTCAATACCAACACGACGACCTCCACCGCCTCACCCGCGTGGAGCGCCCCGACGACTCGGTCACGGTCTACCAGTACGACCCCTTCGGGAACCGGACGTCCAAGGTCGTGACGGGCGGGGCGGGGGTGCCGACTGCGCTGTTCGCCGTGAGCCAGACCACGGGCCCGGCGCCGCTGCCGGTGACGTTCACGGACCAGACCGTGGGTACGATCACCACCTGGGAGTGGGACTTCGACAACGACGGCACGGTCGACGCCACCGGCCCGACCGCCAGCTATACCTACGCCAGCCCCGGCACCTACACCGCCAAGCTCACGGTCACCGGCCCGGGCGGGTCGGACGACGAGACGCGCGAGATCACGGCCACGGCCGATGCCGCCCCTGTCGCCGAGTTCATCGCCAGCCCCCTCACCGGCGAGGTGCCGCTGCCCGTGGCCTTCCTCGACCAGTCCACCGGTACCATCACCTCCTGGGCCTGGGACTTCGACAACGACGGCACCCCCGACTCCACGGCGCAGAACCCGAGCTTCACCTACGGCTCTCCGGGCACCTATACGATCGCCCTCACCGTTACGGGCCCCGGGGGGACCAGTGCGCCCAGGGTCCGACCTGCCTACATCACCGTTGAAGCACCGGTCACAGGACCGGTACTGGTCGTCGGGCCGGTGTCACAAGGCGTTCCGGCAACCGCCGGCACCACGACGTTCGATGTAGCCAACACCGGCATCGGCACCATGGCCTGGACCGCCTCGTCGAATGCGGCGTGGCTTGCGGTGGCGGGCGGTTCCCCGGGCAGCGACGCCGGGACGATCACCCTGAGTTATGCCGCGAACGCTGGCGCTGCCCGCAGCGGGACGGTCACGATCACCGCTCCCGGTGCCTCGGCGAGCCCGCAGACCGTGACCGTGGACCAAGCGGCCGCCGCCGGGCCGGCGGTGTCCGTCGAGTCTCCTTCTGCGGGTGACTTGTGGACGCTAGGTTCCACCTACGACATCCAGTGGACCGCGACGTCCGGGCCCGCCATCGCCCAGACCCGGCTCTACTTCGTCAACGAGAACCACGACGAGATCATCGTGAGCCTGAGCGGAGACCCCGGCGTCTACTCCTGGGCTCTGTCCACCGTGGGCAGCTACGTCTCGCAAAACGCTCGGATCCGGGTGGAGGTCTCCGACGTCAACGGGGCGACAACCTCCATCTATAGCGGTTCGTTTACGGTGCAGGACAGTGCCGCACCTTCGGCTCCCTGGCCGGTGCCGGAGCGGGTCACCACTGTGGCTGGCCCGGGCGGCACCTACGTGACCCAGCACGACGGCACCAGCGCGGTGGCAGTGGACGGGGCGGGAAACGTCCACCTGGTGTATGTGCACCTGCACGACGACATCACCGGGCTGATCACAGGGTCGGGCATCCGGCAGATGGACCAGACCCTGTACTACACGAAGAAGACCGGCGGCACGTGGTCGGCGGCGACCGCGCTCTTCAGCGACTCCCTGGCGACCAATTCCGGCATGACTGGGTTCCGGCAACTGCGGAATCTCCGCATCGAGGTGGACTCGGCCGGTCGGCCTCGGGTGGCCTGGGTGAGGGACGGACCGATGACCAGTTGGCCTGACTGCACGGGCCAGAACGGGTCGGAGATCTACTACACGGGGTTCGACGGGGCGTCGTGGGCGGCCCCGGTGAACGTGTCCTCCAACGGGACCGAATCTCGGTATCTCGACATCGCCGTTTCGCCCGACGATTCGGTGCAGTTCGCCTGGGTGGATGGGCAGACGTATGCGAGCACCAGTTGCGGGGTCTCCGGCACCCGGAGCGTGTACCACCGGAGCCTGGACGCCGGCGGCGCCTGGTCCGCGACCGACACGGGGACAGCCGCCGGCTCATCACCCAACTGGACCGCCTTGGCCGCCGCACCGAACGGTGATGTGCACCTGGCCTACTCGACCTCGGTGGGGATCGAACACACGAACTGGGACGGCGCCGCGTGGTCTTCGGCGCAGGTGGTAGCGGCTGGGGATCTGTACTACGGCCCCAAGGACCTCGCCGTCGATGCGAGCGGTGCGGTGCACCTGGTGTTCGGCCAGTATTCCGTGGCCACCTCAACCCGCGACGTGTTCTACGCCGTGAACGCGACGGGTTCCTGGGCTGCTGCGGAGAAGGTGTCGGCCGTCGCCGATACGAATCAGAAGTATGTTGCCGTCGCAGTGACGCCGGGCGGGACGCCGCAGGTGGTCTGGTATGAAGATTCCGGCCGAATTCTGTACCGTCAGCGGCTGCCGGCGGGCTGGTCGTCGGTGGTGCAGTTGAATACCTCCGGGAATCGGCCCAAACCGTACGAGACCAACAGCGTTTCCGCGTCCATGGCTCCGGGAGAGGTTTTGCACGTGGTGTGGCAGTCGTACTTCGACGTGGGCGACGAGGTCTACCACACCAGTGCGGACGTAGCGAGCGACCCGACGCTGCCCACTGTGGCCTTGATCGCTCCTGTAGGCGGTGAGGACGTGCCGGCCAACCAGGACTTTCTGGTCACCTGGGATGCCTCGGACAACACCGGGATTGCGAGCGCCGCGCTGGAGTACAGCACCGACGGGGGAGCTACGTTCCAGAGCATCACGACGGCCGCGGGGACGGGAGCCTACCTGTGGGCGGTGCCCGACGTCGGGACCGACACGGCCCTGGTACGGGTGACCGTGGCCGACTATGCGGGAAACACAGCGACGGACACCAGCGGGTCGTTCCGGATCGTACGCGCTGACCCGGTGGTGGCCTCGTTTACTGCTACCCCCCGCAATGGGCCAGCTCCGCTGCCGGTGCAGTTCGCCGATCAGTCGAGCGGCAACCCGACCTCTTGGTTCTGGATCTTCGGTGACGGGGCAACGAGCACCGAACGCGATCCCCTGCACATCTACAACAACCCCGGCAGTTTCTGGGTCACCCTGGTGGCTACGGGCCCCGGTGGCAGTGACCCTCACACCGAGCAGAACTTCATCACCGTTGATTACGGTCCCCCTGCGGCGGCGTTTACGCCCTCAACCACCGACGGCCCCGCGCCGCTGGACGTGACGTTCACAGATGCCTCTACGGGTGCGATCACCGCGTGGGCGTGGGACTTCGGGGACGGCGAGACGAGCACAACACCGAGTCCGACGCACACCTATGTTGCGCCGGGCAGCTACACGGCGACCCTGACGGTGAGTGGCCCCGGCGGGACCTCGGCCCCGGCCACGGCCGACATCCTGGTCAACTTTGCGGCACCGGTGGCGGCTTTTGCGCCCTCGACCACGGCAGGGCCGGCGCCTCTGGACGTGACCTTCACCGACGCCTCCACAGGGGCGATCAGCTCGTGGGCCTGGGATTTTGGGGACGGCGGCACGAGCACGGAGCAGACGCCGACCCACACCTATGTGGCGCCGGGCAGCTACACGGCGACCCTGACGGTCACCGGGCCGGGAGGGTCGGACGTGGTCGGCGGGAACATCCTCGTGAATGAACTGCCACCGGACCCGGCTTTCACGATGTCGGTGACGTCGGGGACCGCTCCTCTGGAGGTGGTGTTTACCGACGCCTCCCTGGGCAACATCACATTCTGGGCCTGGGACTTCGGCGACGGCGGCACGAGTACGGCGGCGAGCCCGACGCACACGTACACGACCCCGGGTTCGTACACGGCGAGCCTGGTGGTGACCGGTCCCGGTGGGGCATCGACTCCCGCCACGGCTTCGATCCAGGTGGATCACCCGGCACCGGTGGCAGGGTTTACCCCATCGACCACGACGGGCATCGCGCCTCTTGAACTGACCTTCTCCGACGCTTCCACCGGCGCGATCAGTTCGTGGGCGTGGGATTTCGGGGACGGCGGGACGAGCACCGAGGCGAGCCCGACCCACACCTACTCGACTCCGGGCGAGTACACCGCAGCCCTTACGGTCACCGGCTCGGGGGGCACGGCGTCGACCAGCACTTCAATAGTCGTGAACGGCACCATCGAGTCTGTCGTGCTGTTCGCAGACGACTTCGACGACGGCGCGATTGATGCGGCGAAATGGGTATACGGCGGCAACCGGGTCGCCGAGGAGGGTGGCATCCTCAAACTCGAGCAGAACACCACGGACGGGGGTGGCTGGGCGGCCACCGTGTGGCTCCCGCTGGACGGCGACGCGCCCCTGGTGCTCACGCGGCGGGCATTGCTCCACAACAATCCGAGCACGCAGTTCTTCGGTTCTCTCCAGGTCGCTTTCGACACCCTTCCGCTTGCCTTCAGTGTCTGGTACGCGAACCACACCTACACGTGCGATCGGTTCGGGTTCTACATCGGGGAGGCCGGTTCCTACAGCTTATGCGCTCACCCGTTCGGGGGTCCCGCCCCGGCCATCTGGGACCAGTGGTTCGAGGAGAAGATCGTTTACGACCCAACGACGGGCATTTTGAAGTACTACACCGACGGCGCTCTTCAGGTGGAGTACCCGGTGGGGGCCGCACCGGCCGACGCCACGGCTTTCGCGGTGCGAATCGACCCATACGGGTGGTCCACGGGGCACTACCAACAAACGGATGACTTCCGGGTTTCGCGACTGGTACTCCCGGCGTCTACCTTCGATCCGCCGGCCGGCCCGACCAACCAGACCAGCCAGACTCTGACCGGGACACGCCCGTACGGCGCCACGGTCCAGGTCAGCGTGGGAGGCGGTGGCGTGGCGGGTGAGGTCACCTATCCCACGCCGACGACCTGGAGTTGTACGGTCAATGGGCTCCCGGACGGTGATGTGCCGGTCACGGTGACTGTGACCGACGCCGCCGGGCAGGCGGCCAGTGTGACGGGGACGCTGGTGGTGGAGACGACCCCGCCGGTGGCGGCGTTCACGCCCTCAGCGACCACCGGGACGACGCCGCTTGACGTCACCTTCACCGACGAATCTACCGGAACCATCATGTCCTGGGCTTGGGATTTCGGGGACGGCGGGACGAGCACGGAGCAGAGCCCGACACATACCTACACGGCGCCCGGCACCTACACGGTGACGTTGGTGGTCACCGGCCCCGGCGGGTCGGACACATTCATAGACCTGGGTGGGGTGTGGGTCAGCCCAAGCTTCGACGATCCCCCGTTTTTCGCCACCGAACCGGCACTCGCTGGGTGGGTCACGATTCCCGGGACACAGCCGTTTTCGGGTACGGTGGATGACGACGTCGGGCTTGCCAGCGTTTCCATGATCGTCAGCGGCCCGGTCGGATCGGGCATCGTCGCCTTCACGGATGCGTCTGTCAGCGGCACCACCTGGGACCTCTCCGCCTACGTCTTCGACAGCGCCGACCCGGTCTACGCGGGGGTGATGGGGCGCTACGAAGTGGAACTCGTGGTCACCGACACCAGCGCCCAGACGGCCTCGCGGTCGTTCGCCGTGCTCGTGGGGGACCCGGCCGTGGCTCCGTCGGTGGTGTGGCAGCGCAGCGGCGATTACTGCGTCAGGGGTACTGCTCCCGCCTTGGGCGACGACGGTGTGCTGTACGTTGCCACCTCGCCCGCGTGCGACACCACCTCGGGCATCGGCACCACGGCGATCGACCCGGGCGACGGTTCAATCCTCTGGGGGCCGGTGGTCATTCCGCAGTGTACGAACTTCAACAACACGGTCTCCGTCAACCAGGATGGGCTGGTGTTGGGAACCGGGGACTGGAACCAATGCGGAGACGGCTACCTGGCGGCGCTGCACAGCGCCACCGGCGGCATCGCGTGGACGCAGGGGACCAGCGGCGTGGGCTACTCGCCCCATCCCCGGCAGGTCCCGGCGGTCGACGACGCCCTGGGCGCCGCGTACTTTGGTTCGTCGTACTTGTTCTCGGTGGACACCGCATCCGGCACCGACAACTGGGTGCGCTCCGGTGGGTACAACATAGGGTCCGGCGGCATGGCGGTCGACAGCGCCGGAAACGTCTACTACGGCTCCCACAACGGCTCCGGCAACGACGACCAGCTCCGTTCCTACACCAGCGCTGGGGTCCTCCGTTGGGCGCGCACGTACCTGGACCAGGGCGTGCGCTTGCTGGGCATCCTTGGAGGCGACCGCATTGCTCTGGCGGAGTCCGGGGGAGACCGGCTGAACGTCGTGGACACGGGTGGCACCACGGTGTGGGAGGCGCCCGGCGCGCCGGAGTGGCTGGTCGGAGACGCCGCGGGGAACGTGTACGTCGGCGATCAAGGTGTCGATGCCATCGTCTCCTTTGATACCAACGGGACGGAGCGGTGGCGGTTCACGATTCCTGCAGCGATGACCCTGCGCGGTGTGGATCTGGTGGACGACCAGGGGCATTTGTACGTCCGTGCCGACAACGTCCTGCTGGTTCTCGACACGGTCGACGGCGGGATGACCTGGATGTTCGAGGCGGCAGGCCCCCTGTACTCGACCGTCGCCCTGACGCCCGGCGGGCGGCTCTTCGTCTCGGACCAGGCGGCCAACGTCTACCTGCTGGGTACGGCCGTGGACTATGCCGCAGGCCCTTGGTCTACGGCCTATGGGAACCGGCGGCACACGGGAAAGGTCACCGATGTGCTGCCGTTGCCCGACCAAGAGCCCTTCTTCGACCCGGAGCCCACGCTTGATCCGGTGGTGCAGATCCCCAGAGTCATTCCGTTTTCGGGCTTGGCGCGGGACGACTTGGGATTGGCCAGCGTCACCATGCGAGTGAGCGGGCCAATCGGGGCGGACATTGTCGCGTTCACGGACACGAGCGTGAACGGAACCGGTTGGGACCTTTCTGGCTATTCCTTCGACAGCGTCGACCCGACGTACGCCGGGGTTCCTGGTGTGTACACCGTGGAGTTGGTGATTGCGGACTCGGCCGGCCAGGAAGCGATCCGTCAGTTTCTGGTCACCGTCACCGACGCCCCCTGGGTGTGGCTGACGGAAACCGTGGACGCGGACGGGGACATGGGCAGGAGTATCTCGCTTGCCCTGGATGGCGATGGCAACCCGGGCATCTCCTATTCCAATCAGGTCTATCCGCAGCAACTGAAGTTCGCGAAGCGCAGCGCTGGAAGCTGGACGCCTGAGCTCGTCAAGGTGTTGTCGGCAACCAACTACGGCACCTCCCTGGCCTTCGACTCCCAGAGCCGCCCACGCATTGTCTATGACAACTACTCCGCCGGGCATGGCTACGCGGAGTGGGACGGTACCCAGTGGTCGGACTACTACTTCTCGACCCTGCCGACCCTCGGGGCACTTCAGGTGGACGCTTCGGACCGCTCCCACATCGCCTGGTACACGGGTACGAACTTGGAGTACCGGGTCTGGGACGGCAGCGCCTGGGGTGTGACCACGGTGGACTCGTCCGGTGACCTGGGGTACTCAGCGAGTCTTGCTCTGGACGGGCAGGGACGCAGATACGTCTCCTACGCCCAGTGGGGCCATTCGCTGAAGTTCGCCTACCATGACGGTGTGACATGGTCTACGGAGATCGTAGATGGAGCCATACGGTCTGCCAATGAGGCCCACCCGGTCGCGCTGGACAGCCAGGACCGGCCGCACATTTTGTACATCGACAGCGACTCCACGGTGAAGCTGGCGGTCAAGGACGCCGGGCAGTGGCAGTTCACCACGGTGCCCCTCCCGCTGCCCGCATACGCCCAGTTTGGAACCGCAATTGATGGGGCCGACCGATTCCACGTCGCCTACGCCGTGGATGTGGGCGGGTCCTACGAGCTGACCCACTTCGTGTTCGACGGAGTGACCTGGACTTCCGAGGTCATCGACCGTTTTTCGGCACCGCAGACGGACCGTCCGGCGGTCGATCTGGCGGTGGGTGCGGATGGCACGGTCCACGTGGCCTACAGGGACGCGGACGACCTGGTCCTGAAGTACGCCAGGACGGCCCGAGACTCAGATTCTGACGGGCTACCGGATGTCATCGAGCTTGTTATCGGCACCGACCCCTTCGATGCCGACACCGACGACGACGGCTTGGTGGACGGCAACGCCGGCAGCGAGGACCTCAACGCCAACGGCGTGGTGGATCTGGGGGAGACCGACCCGCTGAATTGGGACACCGACGGCGACGGGATCTTTGACGGTACCGAGCGCGGTCTGACCGCTCCCGAGACCGCAGATACGAACCTTGAGGCTGGACACTTCGTCGCCGACGCGGACCCGTCGACCACCACCGACCCCACCGATGCGGACAGTGACGACGACGGCATCCCGGACGGTACCGAGGACGCGAACCGCGATGGCGCGGTCGATCTAGCCGCAGGGGAGACTGACCCGGGCGACGTCGACACCGACCAGGACGGGATCCAGGACGGCACGGAGCTCGGCCTCACCCTGGCCGACGTCGGTGCGGACACGGACCTGGCGGTGTTTGTCCCCGACGCCGATCCGAGCACCACCACCGATCCCACGAAGAAAGACACCGACGGCGACGGCATCGACGACGGGGTGGAGGACGCCAACCACAACGGCCGCTGGGACGTGGGTGAGACCCCCTCGGGCTCGTCGTTCTGCGCCGGCGACCTGACCCTGGACCGGTGGGTGGACTTCCTCGACCTGGAGGCGTTTGCGCCGGAGTTCGGGCGGATCGACTGCGTCAGTGATTGCCTGGGCGACCTCGACGGCGACGGGGATGTGGACGGGACGGACCAGCGCCGGTTGATGAGGGACTGGGGGCGGGTGGACTGCCGGTAAGGGGTCGGGGAATCGGCTGTGGGAGGTTGACTGCGCTGCAGTACGCCACGTCCTTTACACCGTTTGGAAGAAATCGATTCGACGCACGGCCCCAAGATAACATTGCGGGTTTTATGTCAAGTAGCACACATCGCACAGAGAGATGAGGAGGTTTCGATGAAAAAGATGATTATGTGTATGGCGATCCTCGTTCTTGCAAGCTCCGGAGTACATGCTGCAACTATAGGTACAGGGTGGATTGACCAGGTCGTGTATTTTGACAGACCACCCTATTCTTCTTCTGAAGGTGGCCCGCCTGAAAACGCGCTTGGCCCAAACGATGACAAATTTGTTTCAATAGATACTCCAGAGACGCTGGTGTTGGCCTTTGTGGATAATCTTGCGATAAACGGACCAGGGAACGACCTGCGTGTGTACGAGTATTTGAATGGGGATTCGGATGTTCAAATATGGGCAGGGCAAGACACCTTGAACTGGGTATTCCTTGGAACCACCGATTCAACCATAGAGTATGACCTGCAAAACTACGGCCTGGACTGGATTTCTCATGTGAAGTTCGTGGGGCTGCAAAACGGTGGGACGTATTCAGGTTACGATCTGGACGCGGTGTTCGCGATCAATTCGACACCGGTGCCTATTCCTGGGGCAGTCTGGTTGTTGGGATCAGGGTTGACGGCGGTTGTCGCCTCCAGGAGGAGGCGCACTCGGGAATAGGCTGGACGGCCCCTGACGGTCGAAGGTTCTCTGCGACGGGCACCCACTGTGTCCGCGAGTGCGGCGATACGGCAGGCGGTGGGCGCGGCGGCCCCTGATTCCCGATCTCACTCGGTTTGGCGGTGTGGGCGGCTACCTTGGCGGCGGGTCCGCTGCATCAGCGACTGTCGGGGGGATTTCGACGGCGACGGCGACGCAGACGGGACCGGGCACCGCGCTCTGCTGTGGGGCCCGGGGAATGTAGCGTTGGACGGGGCGGGCCATGACCTCCGGTTCTACGAGGATTCAGCGGGAGACAACGCCACGATCGGGGTGTGGGGAAGCAGCGATGGTCTGAGCTACATCATGCCCGGTTCTGAAGTGACCAGTTTCGGTCCGGATCTGTCGGGTACGGGGCTTTCCCGTGTCGCCGATCTGCAGTTCGTGGGCCTCGGCAACGCCGGCACGATCCCCGGCTGGGACCTGGACGCCGTCGAGGCGCTTCACTCGCCGCCCGTGCCCATCCCGGGAGCGCTGTGGTTGTTCGGCTCCGGACTCGCTGCTACGGGGGAGCTCCCTGCGCAAGCGGCAGAGAAGGGGGTAAGCGGGTAGGGCAAAATTTGAGCAGCGAGCGGCGCTGTCCGCCGCCCGCAAGACGGGGAGGAGCTGTGGGGGAATGAGGGGTGTTGCCGTGATCTTTGCCGGCCTGGTGGCGTTCGCCGCCGGGTCCGGACCGGTCGGCGCAGGCCAACCTGCCGCGGCGGGGCCGCTGGTGGGCACCGGCGTCTCCCGGGCGCTCGGCGCACAGGACGAGATCACCGTCTTGATCAAGCTGCGGCGGCCGGGGGACCCGCCGGGGCTGTCCCGGCAAGACCGGGCCACGGAACCCGGGCACCACATCGGCCGGGGGGAGATCCGGCGGCTCCAGGAGCGCCTCGACGCGGCGCTGGCTGACGCCTCGGCCCGGGGGCGCTACCGGCGGCTCCACCGGTTCGGCAACGTGCCGTGGGTCGCCGCCCGGATCGGCCCGCAAGCGCTCGCGGCCCTGCGCCGGAACCCCGAGGTGGCCATGGTGGTGGAGGACACCAGGGTCGAGGCCCTGCTCACCGAGAGCGGGCCCCTGATGGGCTCCGACGTGGCCTACACCGCCGGGTATACCGGGTCGGGGGTGAACGTGGCCGTGTTCGACACGGGGATCGACACCGACCACCCGGCCCTGCAGGAGGCGCTGGTGTGGGAGGAGTGCTTCCAGGAGTCCTGGGGGGACCCGTGTCCGGGTACAACCGCCACCCGGGCCAGCGGTCCGGGCAGCGCCGAGGACGACGACGGTCACGGCACCCACGTGTCGGGGATCATCGCCTCGGCGGACCGCCTCTACCCGGGCGTCGCGCCGGGCGCGGGGATCGTGGCGATCAAGGTGCTGGACCACGATGGCGAGGGGGCGCTGTCCGACGTGGCCGCGGCACTGGACTGGGTGATCGACGAGGCGGACGCGTACGGTATCCGCGTGGTCAACATGAGCCTGGGCCAGAGGGATCTCGGGACCATTCCGGTCCAGTGCGACGCGCATCCGCCCTACGCATTGCTGGCAGACGCGGCCGATGCCGCCCGCGCTGCCGGCATCCTGGTGGTCGCCGCTTCCGGCAACGAGTCCAAGACCGATCGGATGCTTGTTCCCGCCTGCCTGGCCTCCGTGGTGTCCGTGGGGGCGGTGTACGACGCCGACGTGGGCGGGTACGCGGGCAACTGCACCGACCCGGTCACCCAGGCGGATCAGGTGGCCTGCTACAGCAACGTCACGGCCGACCTGGACCTGCTCGCCCCGGGGCAAACCATCACCTCGACCCGCCGGTGGGGCGGCTTCGAGACGGCGGGGGGCACCTCGGCTGCGACCACCCACGCTGCGGCCCTGGCCGCCCTGCTGCTGCAGAAACACCCGCTGGCGCCTCCGAGCGAGGTTCTCGAGCTTCTCAAGAACACGGGAAAACCGGTCCATGATGCGCGGGTGGGCAGGGAGTTTCCGCGGGTCGACGCACTGGCGGCGCTGGGTGTCGAGGGGCGCGTGCAGCCGGCGGCCATCGACTTCGGTTACGTGGCCCCCCACCACACGTCCGCCTCGACCCGCGCGGGTGTCTCCAACGCAGGGGGCGAGCCCCTGACCCTCGGGCAGATCGCCACAGCGGGGGCCGACGGCGCCGACTTCGTCATCGACGACGACGGCTGTTCCCTGACCACCCTGCCACCTGGGGGCGGGTGCGAGTTTTGGGTGCGCTTCGCGCCCACCCCGCCGGGGCCCAAGGTGGCGTTCGCCCGGGTTCCGACGGGCGACCCCGACGCCCCGGCCCTCGACGTGGCGCTGCGCGGTTGGACCGGCGCGGCCTACTACGTGAACGACGCTTCGGTCGCCGAGGACCTCTGGTGCCAGGCCCCGGGCAGCGACGGAAACGACGGCACCACCCCGTGGTCGCCCAAAGCGACGGTACAGTCCGTGCTCGCCGCGTACGACCTGGAACCCGGCGATGTGGTGCACATCGACACCGGGTGGTACGCCCTAGCGGAGAACATCGTGGTCACAGCGGAAGACGGCGGCTCCGCCGAGCTGCCGGTGACGTTCCTGGCGTCCCCGTTCGGGGTGACGCTGGACCGCGGGTCGACCGCAGTGGGGAGCTACGGATGGCGCCTCGACTCGGTCGACTACGTGGCGATCACCACGGGTTCTGCACCGGATCGGCCGGGAGTTTTGCAGCGATGGTTGCGGGTCTTCGGAGCGTGGATTGGCTGGTCGGTGGATGACTCGCATTACGCCTCGCTCAGCCGCCTGCACGCTGACGGCAACGGACTCGACGGAATCGGTGTTCAATCCTCCTACGGCGGAAGCTACGCCAACCTGCTGGTTGAGGGGAACACACGATACGGCTTGCGGCTCGGCGCCGCGAACGGCACCCGACTGATGAACGCCACCATCCGCGAGAACGGCGGAGACGGGGTGTTCGCACAAAGCAGCGGCGACATCACCCTCCGGAACAACATCGTGTTGAGTGCCAGCACCGGTGATTCCTGTCTCAACGTGGACGCCGCGACCCGTCTCGCCGCGTCGGACTACAACCTTCTGTACGCGACCGGGGGAGGGCGGGTCGGAATCGTGGGGGGAAGTCCCCAGAGCACACTGGCCGAATGGCAGGCGGCCACCGGCCAGGACGCGAACAGCCTCTCGGACAACCCCCGCTTCGTAGACCCGGCCGCCTGCGACCTCCACCTGCAGAGCACCGGCGGCAGCTACCACGGCGGCGCCTGGGCTGCGGATGCCGCGGACAGCCCGGGGCTCGACGCCGGAGACCCGGCGGACCCGGTCGGCGAAGAGCCGCTCCCGAACTTCGGTCGGGTCAACCTCGGTGCCTACGGCGGCACCGAGCAGGGGTCGAAGAGCTCCGCGGCCGACTCCGACGGCGACGGGCTCCCCGACGGCCTGGAGGTCGCCAGCGGCACCAACCCCCTAGACGCCGACACCGACGACGACGGCCTGTCCGACGGCGAGGAGGACGCGAACCATGATGGAGTCGTGGATTCTGGGGAGACCGACCCGACCCTGGCGGACAGCGACGGCGACGGCGTCCAGGATGGCACGGAACTCGGTCTCACCCAGGCTGACGTGGGCGCGGACACCGACCTGGCCCTGTTCGTGGCCGACGCCGACCCCGCCACCACGACCGATCCCACGAAGGCAGACACCGACGGCGACGGCATCGACGACGGTGTGGAGGACGCCAACCGCAACGGCCGCTGGGACCCGGGCGAGACACCCTCGGGCTCATCGTTCTGCGCCGGCGACCTGACCCTCGACCTGTGGGTGGACTTGTTTGATGTGGAGGCGTTCGCCCCCGAGTTCGGGCGCATTGACTGCGTGGGTGACTGTGTGGGCGACTTGGACTTGGACGGGGATGTGGACGGGACGGATCAGCGCACGCTCATGTGGGACTGGGGGCGGGTGGACTGCCGGTAAGGTAACAGGGGGAAGCAAACGGGGATCAATGATCCATGCCTGGGCCGGCGCTGCCCGCTCTTCTAGGAGGTCTGAATAGACTGGGGGAAAATTATATAAGGGATAGGAGGGCCTGATGTCCAAATTTTCGTGCCAATCCATAATAGTTCTTGTGTCAATTATTGTAGCCGGATCCACATTGGCTGCAACGAATCCAGATGTTCTATCAGTAAATGTAAACGGTACAAATTTATCATCCGGTGAATCTATAACTCTAGATGGTTTTGTTTTAGGAAGCACATTCAGATTTAAAATTGTAACTGAAAACAACGGTGACGACTCTCCGCCGCTGTATAACAATATAACACTTAGCTTTCCACAGTTCACGTCATCTTCCGACAAGTCTAGAGTTTCTTTATATAGCAAGTCGTCGGATCTAGTCGCTGCCGAACTATTCGGCTCAGAGGCAGGCGGTGGGGATGGATATGCCAACTATGTAATGGTGGAGGCGCAAAGCACAGACGTTTGGGACGGCAGCGATCTCTGGCCCCCCGGCGCCGAAAACGAAACACTGGAAGTAACCCTGCAGCCTAAAGCCTACGGCAGTTTCTACGTCTACTATCGTGTGGCGATGAGCAACCAAGAGAGCTGGACGTCCGGGTGGACGTATGAGCCATCCTCCGGTGGGTACTTAGACTGCCTCGGGTTCAGCTCGTATCGCATCACAGTGATCATCCCCCCCCCGGATACAACTCCGCCGTCGACTGTCAGTTCTCTTACGGATGGCATCAGTGGCTGGAGCACAGACACGACCCCGAGGTTCACTTGGAATGATGCCACTGACACCAGCGGGATTCTCGGCTACTGGTGGTCCGTTGACGATTCGACGCCGCAGACTGGCGGCACGTGGCTGGGCAACACGCTGGGCGGAGAAGGGGTGACCCTGCCGACGCAAACGGATGGCACCCACACGTTCTACGTTTGTGCCATCGACGACTCCCCCCAGCAGAATGTCGGCCCCGTTTCTTCTCACACGTTCTCCGTCGACGGAAACGCGCCGTCGGTTCCCCAACTGCTGTCTCCAGGCAGTGGAAACACAGTCTATGACCAGACGCCGTACTTCGACTGGTCCACTTCCAGCGACGGCAGTGGAAGCGGCATTGGTCGCTACGACATCGAGATTTACGACGGAGATCTGAGCTGGGGCGACATTGCCGCCTCCACAACTGCCTCCCAGTACACCCCGACGGAGAACATCCCCTACGATACCGTTTACTGGCGCGTAAAGGCGATCGACAACGTTGGCCGGGAAAGCGCATGGAGCTCAGCTCGAACGCTGTACGTGGTTGAACCTTTCGCAGTGGCGAGCATTTCGGTTGAACTGAACCGCACCAGCGGAACCACGGACGAGACCTACCAGCGACGGGCGACATTCAGTGGGACGGGGA
>JARGFW010000370.1 GCA_029211085.1 Deferrisomatales bacterium
AACAAGTGCGCCAGCAGCACGAGCAGGTTCATGGAGGAAGAGGGTAGGGCAGACTGACGTCCGGAGCAATGCTGCCGAGGTGCCTGTTTTGGTAGGGGAACTATCAATTCGCCATGGACAGCTTGATGGCACCCCAGGATCATAACCCGAGGGTGGACCGTTTTCAGGGGGGAAGGTCACTTCCACATAAGAGAAAACATTGTCCCATTTCCGAAAGTCGTTGGTGGAGACGCCCTCGCTGGATTCCTTCTTGGGTTGGGGGTGGAGGCAATTTCACGAAGACATCACAGTCAGGCCTGAAACTTGCTTTAACCTGATGGCATCGCTAACCGCCAACGCGCCGGGGGGGCCATGACCGACCAGTACGCGAAGGGACTCTGAGCAGAGGCCGCCTGCGCCGGAAGATTCCGGTGGGCGGCCTTTTTTTTGTTGCGGAACGCCAGCGGCGCGCCGGTACCGGTGACGGAGCCGCCTGGAGTCAGTGCAGGGGTGTGTTCGAAAGCGCAGGTACGGGAGGGAACCACGTGGAGACCTGGCCAATGCGAAGCCTGGTGTTGTGTGCGCTGCTGAGCCTGGTGCCGGCTCCGCGGGCGGGCGCGTACGACTGCACGGGGATCTTCACGGGGGATTTCGAAAAGCACTATTACCCCGTCGTCCTGGCCGACGACGGGGCCACGGTGTTGTGGTTTGACTTCGGGCCCAACGAAGCGGCCGAGTTCGAGCTGCCCTACCAGGCCGATGATTCCTCCAATCTGACCTATCGAGCGACGATCTCGGGGAACAACCCCCGCAGCTTATTTCACCAGGTGGAGAGGCCGGGGGCGGGCACCTACACCATCACGTCGCAGGACGCGGAACCCAACGACGAGCTGGCTTCGGCGCTCCTCGTGGCCCTGGACTTCGGCCAGTCGGGGTGCTTGGGCTATCGCTGTACTCCGTCAGACCTCGACCAGCACGACGTCTACCGGGTCGGCCACGATCTGGCCCGGGTGGGCACCTGCAACTCCCCCGGCCTGCATCTCTACGCGCACGAGGACGGGCAGCCCAATACCGTTGCCACCTTCCCCCCGTTGGGGAACGGGACGGTATACCCGGTTTACGGTCCGCTGGAGCTCCCCCGGGGGGAGCACCAGCCGGCCGTGGCGCGGTTTTTCGGGCTGTGAGGCAGCCGCAGGGGAGCGGGGCTAGTGCCTGGTGCGCCACCAAACGCAAGGGTGTCCACGCTGCGCCCCGGGTCGAGTGGTCTCCGTCATCCGGTGATGGAAACCGGTTGTTGACGGCGACGATTTGTTGGGCGCGCGGTCCTCGCGGGGCTGCTTGCAAGAGTCTGCGGCACGCCGCGGGTCACGGCTCCGGCGGTGGGGTGCAATGGCAGCCGATGAACGGCCGGGGCGTCTTCGGTCGTGGGCGAGGGATGGTGTTTCCACGTTGCCGGGGGAAAGGCAGGGACAGGGGATGAAGGTCCGGCCCGTCTGGGTGTTGGGGGTGGCAGCGTTGGCCCTCGCCTGGATCTGTGGCCCCGCTTCGGCGGACGGCTTCCCCGTCGCAGACCAGGTCCAGGACGATGCGGCGCCTTCCGCGGCCCACAACCCCGCGGACGACGAGTACCTGGTGGTGTGGGAGTACTCCTGGTCGGCTGCAGACCACGACATCCACGCCCGGCGGCTCTCCGGTGACGGCAGCCCCCTGACCAACCGGCTTTCGGTCGCCGTCAGCGGAATTTCGGAATCCCGCCCCGACGTGGCCCACAACCCCGTGTCGGGCGAGTACCTGGTGGTGTTCGAGTACGCGGCCTCGGCGTCCGACCACCACATCTACGCCCGGCGGGTCGACGCCTACGGCAGCCTGGTGGGTTCCGTCATCGCCGTTGCGGCCCTGACCAACTTCGAGGCCCGCCCACGGGTGGCCTATAACCTGGACGACGACCAGTACCTGGTGGTGTGGGAGCACCGGGAGGGGGCCGGCGAGTTCACCCAGCACGACGTGCGGGGCCAGCGGGTGGCGGCCGACGGGTCGCTAGTGGGCTTCGCCTTCAGCGTGACGTCGGGCCCTCTGGACGAGGCGGCCCCGGCGGTGGCCTACGGCCCCGCGGCGGGGCGGTATCTGGTGGTATGGCAGGACAAGGGCGCGGGCACGGGGGAGTACGACCTGCGGGGCCGGCTGCTCGACCGCGCCGGGGGTCCGGCGGGGGCGGTGCTCGACCTCTCCACCTGGGAGTATGACCAGGTGGCACCGGACGTGGCGTTCGACCCGGGCGCCAACCGGTTCCTGGTGGTGTGGGAGGACCACCACTGGGGCTACGGGGCCGACTCCGACATCTACGGGCGGTTGGTGGCCGGCGGCGGTGCGCTGGTGGGCGGCAGCTTCGGCATCTCCTACAACACCGCCAACCACCGGACGGCGCCGGTGGCCGCGTTCCTGCCGTCGGCCGGGGAGTTCCTGGTGGCGTGGGAGTATGCGTACTCCCCCACGGACCACGACGTGTACCGGCGCCGGGTGGGCAGCGACGGGTCCCTGCCGGACGAGGAGCGGGCCGTCTCCGCCAGCGGTGCCGAGGAGCGCGCCGTGGCCGTGGCGGCCGACGGCAGCTGGGCGGCCCTGGTGGTGTGGGCCGACGAGCGGGAGTTCGCCACCCACGGCTCCGACGTGTACGGGGCGGTGAGCGCCCCGTGGCTGCTGAGCGGCCACGTGTACAGCGGGTTCCCGGGGGATGTCGGAACCCCCCTCCAGGGGGCGGGGCTGGAGCTCTACTGCTCGGCCGACCTGGCGGTGCCGGGCACCCTGCGGGCCGTGACGGCGAGCGGCGCCGACGGGGCGTACGCCCTGCCCGCCTGGGACCCGTGCGAGTACACGAACCTGATCGAGGCTGACCCGGCCGGGTTCTCGTCTACCGGCGCAGCATCGGACGGCGCCCGGGTGGTGGACCCCAACTGGCTCCAGTACGTGGGCCCCCTCGATGGCGCGATCCGCACCGGCAACGACTTCTGGGACCTGTATGATCCGGCGCCGGGCGGATGGGCCGGGTTCGCGCCCGACGCCTGGGTGTCCGCGACCACGGTGACCTGCAGCGTGGAGGTGTCCGACGTGGGCACGGGCCTCGACGTATCGACGGCCGCCT
>JARGFW010000371.1 GCA_029211085.1 Deferrisomatales bacterium
CAAGGGCGAGTCGGGCTCGGTCGTGGTGCTGTGGAAGTGGATCGAGAAGACGGACGCCGAGACCGGCGAGGTCGCGCGGGCGGTGCCGCTGCTGCGCTACTACCGGGTCTGGAACCTGGAGCAGACCGAGGGCATCGAGATCCCCCAGGCAGAAGTGCTGGACTTCGAGCCCATCGAGGCGGCGGAACGGATCGTCGATGCGATGCCCCAGCGGCCGCCGATCGTCCACCTGGAGCCCGGCAAGGCCTGGTACGACCCCTGGGGCGATCGGGTGAACCTGCCTCGCCCCGAGACCTTCGAGGGCGCCGAGGAGTTCTACGGCTGCGCCTATCACGAACTTTGTCATGCCACGGGGCATCGAAGCCGGCTCCACCGCCCGGGGGTGGTGGACGTGGTGAAGTTCGGCGGGCACGCCTACAGCCAGGAGGAGCTGGTGGCGGAGATGGGCGCCGCGTTCCTCTGCGCCGTGGCCGGGATCGAGCAGGTGACCCTGGAGAACTCCGCCGCCTACATCGACGGCTGGCGCAAGGTCATGGGCGACGACCCGAAGCTGGTGGTCCACGCCGCGGCTCAGGCCCAGAAGGCCTCGGACTTCATCCTCGGGCGCGGGTTCGAGGAGAAGGAGGAGGCCGGGGAGTAGGCGAAACCGTGGGGGCCTTCGGGCCCCCTTTTTTGCCCACGGCTACCTCCTGCGGAAAGGGGTCTTGCGCAATTCGCGATTCGCGAATAGACTACGTGCATGGTACTCAAGCCCCAAGATCTGTTCATCCTTCTGAAACTCGTTTCCCTGGGAGGGCGCGAGTGGAGCTACCCCAGCTTGGCCGGCGACCTGTGCATGAGCGCCTCCGAGGTCCACGCCGGGGTGAAACGGGCGGTCGCGGCGCAGCTCATGGATGCCTCACGGCAGCGGCCGATCCTCGGCGCGCTCGACGAGTTCCTGGTGCACGGCGTCCGCTACGCCTTTGTGCCCGACAGGGGAGGGCCCAGCCGGGGCGTCCCGACGGCCTATGCAGGGCCACCCCTGCGGGACCTGCTCACCCAACCGGATTCTCCTCCACCCGTCTGGCCCGATCCGCTAGGAGATACGCAGGGGTTTTCCTTCTCTCCCCTGTATCGAACGGTGCCCGAGGCAGCGAAAAAGGACCAGGCTCTGTACGAACTGCTGGCCCTCACGGACGCCCTCCGCGACGGGGGTGCCCGGGAGCGCGACGTTGCGGCGCGGGAACTCCGTGCCCGGTTGCAGACATGACCTCTCCAACGGCCGGCCGGGTTCTCATCGAGACCGTGGCCCGGTGTCTGGGCCCGCTGGGGGCGGAAGTGGCGTTCCTGGGCGGGGCGGCGACCTCGCTCTTCTTCACCGACCCGGCCGCTCCGGAGGTCCGCTCCACGATCGACGTGGATGTGATCGTGGAGGTGGCATCCCGCCTCGAGTACTACCGTCTGGCGGACCGCCTGCGCGAGCTGGGTTTCCGGGAGGTCTCCGAGGAGGGGGCTCCGGTGTGCCGCTGGAGGGTCGCAGGGGTGCTGGTCGATGTGATGCCTACACTGCCTGACGTCCTGGGGTTCAGCAATCGCTGGTACGCGGAGGCATTCGCGACAGCCTCCGCGGTGCGCATCGCCGAGGACCTCGTGATCCGGCTCGTCACGCCGCCCCACTTTCTGGCCACCAAGATCGAGGCTTTCCGAAACCGGGGAGGGGGCGACTACCGGATGAGCCACGACATGGAGGACGTAATCGCAGTTCTCGACGGTCGGGCGGAACTCGTGGCCGAGGTCGCCGCGAGTGGAGCTGCCCTTCGGGGGTTTCTCGGCGAGGCCTTCGTCACCTTCACGAGCCAACGAGCCTTCCTGGAGTCGGTTGCGGGGCATCTCCCACCCGATGCAGCCAGCCAAGCCAGGACGCCCATCGTGCTGGAGCGGGTCCAGAGAATTGCAGCCCTGGCTTCTTGATCGAGGCGGGCCCGGCGACAGGTTCCCTCACGCCGGGCCCACGACGGACCAGAGTTCCCCTGAGTGGTGCTCCAGGATTGCCTTCGGCAAACCTTCCGTGTTGTTCTGATTCCCCGCCCGCCCCGGCTCAACGTCTGACCGCTCCGCCACAGTTCGCTCGCGCATTTCCCCCAGTTTCACCCCCTCCATGTTCCATCTCCCGGGATTTATGGGTTGAGAGCAAAAGATCTCTCTGGGGCGCTTCGGTGTCTTTAACTCCCGCGGGAGGAGCCCATGCTCACTGTCTCCAAGCCCATGACCGTCGCGAAGGCGGGCCACTACTTCAAGAGTGACGATTACTACCTATCGGAGAAAGGGGAGTGGCAGGGGAAAGGGGCAGAGGCCCTGGGCCTTTCCGGCGAGGTGGGCAACGAGGACTTCAAGGCGGTCTTGCGGGGCTGCGATCCCGAGAGCGGCGAGAGCCTGGTGGAGGAGAAGACCGACCGGGAGACCGGAGCGGCGCAGCGCCGGGGCGGAATCGATCTCACCTTCTCGGCACCGAAGAGCGTCTCGGTCCTGGCCCTGGCGGATGGTCGGCTCAAGGAGGCGCACGAAGCCGCAGTGTCCGTGGTGGTGGACTACATCGAGCGGGACCACGCCCACCTGCGCGAGCAGGCAGAGGGCGAGCGCGAGGTGGTCGCCTCCGGGAACCTGGTGGTCGGCAAGTTCACCCACATGGTGTCCCGGGCGACCGCCCAAACCTCTGGTGTCGAGTCCCTTCCGGACCCCCAGCTCCACACCCACGCCTTCGTGGTGAACCTCACCCAGAAGGAAGACGGCGAGTGGCGGGCCCTCCATAACGACGCCCTGTACCGGGACCAGCTGGTCCTGGGACGGTTCTACCGGGCGGAGTTGGCCCACAACCTCCGGGAGCTGGGCTACGCCGTCGAGGTGACCGAGCCGGGGAAGTTCCTCTGGGAGGTGCGGGGCGTCCCCCACGAGGTGCTCGACGAGTTCTCCAAGCGCCGCCAGCAGATCGTGGAGCGCACCGCAGAGCTCCGCGCGGCGGGGGAGTTTCCCCAGGCCGGTGACGCGGCCCTGCGGGAGATCGCCAACAGTCAGACCCGGCTGCCCAAGGGCAGGGTTTCCCGGGAGGCGCTTCGGGAGCACTGGACCGCGAGGCT
>JARGFW010000372.1 GCA_029211085.1 Deferrisomatales bacterium
GCATCAGCGGTTGACGCCGGCGGCGGGTTGGGCGGATGTTGGCGCCCCTACCCCAACATTCGCCCCCGGGTGTCGATGTGAAGACCAAGCGAGCCTTCAACCTGCGGGTGCTCCTGCTCCTCTCCACGGGCCACCTGGTGACCGACATATACCAGGGGGCGCTGCCGGGGCTGTTGCCCCTGCTCAAGGACAAACTCGATCTCACCTACGCGGCGGCGGGAACGATCCTGCTGGCCTCGAACCTCACCTCCTCGGTGGTCCAGCCCCTCTTCGGGTTCCTCTCGGACAAGCGGGAAAAGCCGTTGCTGCTGCCCGTGGGGTGCCTGTTCGCGGGGCTGGGGTTTTCCCTCCTGTCCCTGCCCGGCAGCTACGGCGCTGTGCTCTGCCTGGTGGCCCTGAGCGGGCTGGGGGTGGCCTCGTACCACCCGGAGGGGTACAAGACCGCATCCTACTTCACCGGCACCCGGCCCGCCGCGGGGATGTCGCTGTTCTCGGTGGGGGGCAACCTGGGGTTCGCCGTGGGCCCCGCCCTGTGCCTGTGGCTCGTGAGCCGCTGGGGACTCTCGGCCCTGCCGGCGATGGCGATACCGTCGCTGCTGTTCGTGGCGCTGATCGGCTGGGAGTGGCGCCGGTTGGCGGCGCACCGGGGTCCGAAGGAAGTGGCAGAGGCGCCGGGGGCGAAGTTGCCGCCGGGGACCCGCCCGGCACTGGCGCTGCTGATCGCCACGGTGGTGATGCGCTCCTGGACCCACATCGGGCTGATGACCTACATCCCCTTCCACATCATCGACCACCTGCAAGGGGACCCGGTGCGCGCGGGGCAGCTGGTCTCGGCGTTGCTCCTGGGTGGGGTGGTCGGCACCCTCGGCGGCTCGCCCCTGGCCGACCGCTGGGGGCACCGGCGCTACCTGCTGCTCTCCCTGGGGGCGACCTCGGTGCTGTTCCCCCTGGTCCTCGTGGCCCGGGGCCCGGCGGCGTTCCTGGTGCTCGGCACCTTCGGCGCGGTGCTGATCTCGACCTTCACCGTGACGATCGTGATGGCCCAGCGGCTGCTGCCCGACAACCTGGGAGTGGCCTCGGGCCTGATGGTGGGTTTCGCGATCGGCACCGGGGGGCTCGGGGTCACCCTGCTGGGGGCGATCGCCGACCGCTTCGGCGTGCCCGCGGCCCTGAACGCGATCGGGGCGCTGCCACCCCTGGGGCTGCTGTTCAGTGCCCTGATGCGCTACCCAGCGGGGCAGTCGGCCGCCGTGGAGGTCCCCCCGGCGGGCTGAGCGGGGGCGCGGCTCGCGGCAAGCGCGGTTGCGGCCAACCGGCTACCGCCGCGGCCCGCCGGGACGGATCTCGATCGCCCCCCGGATCTCCTCCCACTTCTTGTCCAGCCGCTTGGCGGAGATGGGGAACGCGGTGCCCACCTCCTGGGCGAACAGGGAGACCCGGAACTCCTCGAGCATCCTCGCGAGTTCGACGACCAGGTCTGCCTGCTCCGTGGTGAGTGGGCCGGCGTCCCGGGCCGCGGCCAGGCGCTCCAGGTGGGGCTCCACCTGGGCCTGCCGCTGGGCGTCCTTGGCCGGGGAGAGGTGGGCCCGCTTGATGCGCAGGTGCAGCGCCTTCAGGTAACGCAGTAGATCGGGCAGGCGCCCGCCGTGGAGGGTGCGCAGGAAGTCGCCGGGCAGGATCCGCTCCAGCTCGGCGGCCAGCGCCGGAACCCGGGCGGCGTCGGTCCCGCCCTCGCGCCGGTGGCGGGCCAGCAGGTCCAAGACATCCCGGCGCAGTTGGAGCACCTCCATGATCTGATCGCGGACTTCCCGGGAGCGGTTGAACAGCGCGCCCCCCTTGAGGCTCGCGACCCGGGCCTGGAACGTGGAGCGGTCGGGGAGCCTGCCGTCCCGGGTGCCGAACGCCTCCGCCAGGACGAACGCCAGCAGGTCCCGGCTGACCGCCTCCTGGCTGCCGAGGCCCTCGAACAGGGGCCAGCGGCTGCGGGCAATCGCCAGGTCCTTGCGCAGCACCGAAAGTTCCGCTGTGAAGCGCGCGCCGTACAGGGCCAACAGCCCGTTGCGGGTGGACTCCACGCTCTCGGCACGGGTCCCGAACAGGCGCAGGGCCACGCCGCGTTCCTCCCGTGCCAGGCCTGGAAACGCGAACCCCTCCACCCCCACGGGCGAGGGCCCCAGGGAGATCCGCTCCGGCAGGTCCGGGAAGTCGTGGTCGGTGAGGCCCTCCCGCTCCCACTCCCGGCGCGCCGCCTCGAGTCCCGCCGAGGGCCCTCCCCCGGCGTCACCGGCCCCGGCACCGCGGTTCGGGTCGCACGCGGCGAGCAACTCGGCGTACGACCGGGTGGCGGTCACGGTGTTTCCGTCGGGGCCCTGCAGGCAGTAGCGCACCGTGAGGTGGGCGGGCAGGGACGCCACTGCCCAGTCGCTGCGCTGCACCCGCAGCCGGAACCGACGCAGCAGGAGCTCTTGGAGCTGGGCGTACAGGGAGCCCGATCCCGGTACCAGCTCCTCCAGCAGTTCGGCCGCGGTGCGGGGCACCGGGATCACGGTCTTGCGCAGCCGTTTGGGCAGCCCCTTGAGCAGCAGGGTGACCTTCTCCTCCAGCAGGCCGGGCACCAGCCACTCGAACGCCTCCGCCGGGAGATGGGGCGCCAGGGCCGCCGGCACCGCCACGCTCACCCCGTCGTCCTCCCGGCCTGGCTCGAACCGGTAGGACAGCGCCAGCTCCACGTCGCCCACCCGCAGGGTCTCGGGGAACGGCTCCAGGGCCTCCTGCGCCGGGACCGCGGCGAGCAGATCCTCCTCCCGCAGGCGCAGGAAATCGTCGGAACCCTGTTCCTTGAGCATCCGGGCGAAGCTGCGCTGGTCGCAGATCTTCCCCACCCGCTGGTCGTAGAACGCATACAGGGTCTCGTCGTCGGGGCTCAAGCCGCGCCTGCGCAGGCGGCTCTCCAGGGCGTCGATGTTCTCGAGCAACGCCCGGTTGTGGTCGAGAAACCCGAAGCTGCCCTTCAGTTCGCCCTCCACCAGGGCGGCGCGCAGGAAGATCTCCCGGGCCGCGGCGGGGTCGATCCGGGCGTAGTCGACCTTGCGGCCGGC
>JARGFW010000072.1 GCA_029211085.1 Deferrisomatales bacterium
AGCGCTCCGCCTGCGGCGGGTGGGCGACGACACGCACGCGGCCATCGTGCAGGGCGGCGTTGCCGGAGAGGTGCGGATGTGGCATGGACTCGGACCGCCTGGGGGATCGGGAAAGGGCGGTAAACTAGCCCCGGCTCGCAGGGGGCGTCAAGTGCAGGCAGGCAAGCAGTGCAGGCAGGCAAACAGTGCAGGCAGGCAAACAGGTCGGGAGCAAACGGTGCGTGCTCGCAGTGTGAGCGTTGCCCACAGTGTGCACTCTTCAAGTCCGTGCCGAGGAGAAGTGTGGCCCTATAGAACATCAGATTGGGCTAATCAAATCTTGCATTTCCTGACATGGCACGGTAAATAAGGGCGCCACCGTCCTAGACGGGGCTCTCGAGCATCCCGAGGGGTGAAGAGGGCCGAAAACAGGTGTGGGCGAACCCGTTTTGTGAAACTTTTCGTAATATCTCTGTGGGAGAAAGGAGGTTCGAGGCCACGGCCGACAGCGGGACCGCTGCTGGCGTCTGTACCCCAGGGAAGGGGAAGTGGAGTTTGGTCACAGGGCCGACCGGCGCCGGGATAGCCGACGCTTGACTCGTGATTTCTATTGGGGAGTGCCGACATGAAAGTCAATGCAGAGGGTTTGCGTCACGTGCAGTACCTGGGACTGTCAATGGTATTGTGGGCTGCTGTGGTGTTGGCCTGGCCCCCAGCGGGGCAGGCCAGCGTCGACGACAGTCAGTGCATCGAGTGTCACGACGAGATCGATTACGAGGCCTTCGGCCAGTCGGTCCACGGCCGCAACGCCTGCAACAGCTGTCACTTCGACGTGATCGATATCGCCGATCACGAGACCTGCGGCTCCAAGACCCAGGAGAAGATCGAGACCTGCCACCGCTGCCATCCGGACGAGGGTCGCGATCACTTCGCCTCGGTGCACATGATCAACGACATCAAGTGCGCCGATTGCCACTCCGATGCCCACGCCATCATGAAGTGGAACGGCGCCAAACAGGACGTGGTGAACATGTGCCTGGGCTGTCACGACGGCGAAGCCTACCAGACAAGCGTGCACGGTCGGGCGGTGGCCGCAGGCAGTGACGACTCGGCGGCGTGTACCGACTGCCACAGCCCCAGAGGGGTCCACCGCGTCGAGTCCCTGGGCGAGCGGGGCACTGCCGAGTACCGCGCCCTGCACACCGACACCTGCCACCGCTGCCACGCCGACACGGCCATGATGAAGCGCAACCGGGTGCCGACGATCTCCGTGCTCACCTACGAGGAGAGCTACCACGGCAAGGTGGAAGGCATGGGCTCGAACCTGGCGGCAGGGTGCGCCGACTGCCACACCGCCCACGCCGTGTTGACCCGGGACAACCCCGCATCCAGCATCCACCCGGACAATTTGGTGAATACGTGTGGTGAATGCCACCCGGGTTCCTCCATTCAGTTCGCTCAGTACCTGCCGCATGCCGATCACGCCGACAAAGAGAACTTCCCGATCCTCTACTACACTTGGTTGCTGATGACGACGCTCCTGGTGAGCGTGTTCGCGGTGTTCTGGATCCACACCTTCCTATGGTGGCGCAAGGCTTACTGGGCCCGGCGCGAGCACCTGCTGGCGGGCGAGTACGACCACCACCACAAGATCGAGCAGCCCCTCAAGCCCTATCGCCGCTTCAACCTCTTCGACAAGGTGATGCACCTGCTGATGGCGGTGAGCTTTCTCGGGCTGGTGATCTCCGGGCTGCCCCTCAAGTTCCACGCCGCCCCGTGGGCCGGGGCGCTGATGCAACTGCTGGGCGGGCCCGATATGGCAGGGTTCATCCACCGGCTGTGCGCGGGGGTCACCTTCGTGTACTTCGGCAGCGTGTTCGCCTACGTCGTATACTATCTGGGGTTCAAGAACACCGGCGAGACGTTCCTGCAGAAGCTGTTCGGGCCTGACTCCCTGTTCCCGAACCTGCGCGACGTGGCCGATTTCCGGGCCATGTTCCAGTGGTTCCTGGGCCGGCGCGAGGAACCCACCTTCGAGCGCTGGACCTACTGGGAGAAGTTCGACTTCCTGGCGGTGTTCTGGGGGATGTTCGCCATCGGGGGCTCGGGATTGCTGTTGTGGTTCCCGGAGTTCTTCGCCCAGTTCATGCCGGGCTGGATCTTCAACGTGGCGATCATCGTGCACAGTGACGAGGCGCTGCTGGCCACGGGATTCATCTTCACGGTGCACTTCTTCAACACGCATTTCCGTCCCGGCAAGTTCCCCATGGACATGGTGATCTTCCGCGGCAACATGCCCAAGTGGGAGTTCATGGAGGAACGGGCCGACTGGGTGCGGCGATTGGAGGGGACCGGAGGACTGGACAGGCTGCAGGCCCGGCCCGTGCACCCCCTCACCGACCTGGTCAGCCACCTGTTCGGCTTCAGCGCCCTGGCGCTGGGGCTGGTGTGCATCGGCCTGATCGTATGGGGTTTCCTGGCCCACTAGCGCCACGCGCAGTACCCGACGGGACGAGACAGGCGATCGCCCCGGCCACCGTGCCGGGGCGACCGTCGTTCCCCTTGTGGTCTTTGGGGGCCCTGCGTTCGGGCCAGCAGCCCTTTTTCATGCGCCGACCACGGGCGTTGAGGACGCACGGGGACGCATTGGGTACAGGTGCGGGGAGGCGGACAACCGCGCCCCGGGAGAGCCGAGGCGGTGCGGCTCGATCTTGAACTGCGCGCTTCGGTGCTTGTCCAGGGCCAGGCACGGCGGCGGGTGAAGCGCGTCTCGAACCTACTGGAGAACGCGGTCCGCGACACACCATGAGGCGCTATGCCGGAGTGTGCGGACGGGTCGTCGTCGCTTTCGGAACAGGAGGCGTCGAGAACCCGGCGAACTGGACCCGGCCGACCGGGTCAGGGGCTCGAACGGGCGCAGATCCGCTTGGCGACCGCCGCGAAGTCCATCTCGTCGCTGCGCTCAGGGGTGTGGCAACGCAGGCAGATCTCCTCCACCGATTGCAGGGGTCGGGTGGGTTCTTCTCCGCCGGAGGCCACGTGCAGGTCGCCCGGGCCGTGACACGATTCACACTGCACATTGGCGAACTGCTCCACATTGGCGATCTTCAGGCTGCCCTTGTCGCATTCGTAGGCTAGGACGTGGCAGGCCAGGCACTCCTCGTCGTATTGCCGGTTGCGGGCGGTCAAGGTCGCCAATGCGTGGGCGTGGTCGGTGGTCTGCCAGGTGCGGTAGCGGTCGGCATGGCAGGTGGCGCAGCGGTCGATGCCCACAAAGGTACTGCCACAGTCGTCGTCGCCACCGTTGCCCGCCAACTGTTCCTTCTGCAGGGTTGCCTCATGGGTTTCGAAGGCGACCACGCGGGCCTCGACCCTCGGATCATCGGGAATGTCGAGACGCAGTTGGACGAACTGGTGCCGAAATAGGCGGCCCCGGATCGACTCGCCCCTCCCCGTCGTACCGGTGGCCTTGGGCAGGGGTTCTACCTCCAGGTGCCCAACCGATCGGCCGCCGCGGTCCAGGTGGGTGACGAAGGTGTCCTGGGTCACCATCGGCAGGCTGATCTGGTTGCGTTTGTCGCTGCCTACGATCAGGTCGATCGGCAGGTGGGATTGGGTCAGGCCCCGCAGGGGGCGCCCCTCCATATTGGTGAGCAGGACGATGAACTCTGCCCCCTCCTGTTTCAGGCGTGCAGTGATCTCTGCGGCCACCGCCTCGGGTTCGCTCACCCGCAACGCGTCACCACCGGGGATCTTGTCCAGTTTGAGCTGCGTGTCGAGGAGCCCGAAGATGCCCACCCGCACGCCGTCAATGGTCCGGATCAGGTACGGGTCGAACAGCAGCGTGCCATTCCGGTCGGTGAGATTGGCTGACAGCAGGGGAAAGTGGGCTGTCTTCCGCAGGGTGAGCAGGTAATCGATACCCAGCGACAGGTCATAGGCACCCACGTTGAGGGCGTCACACCCCATGATGTTGTAGGTGTCCAGAATGAGTTCAGCCGTGCGCGCAGCTGGCCCTCGGCCCTCTGGTTTGAGGAATTCCCTCTTGAAAAAGAGATTCCCGGCGCACAAGAACAGTAAATCCCCAGTTTCTTTTCTGACTTTATCCAGGTAGGTCGCTCGCTTGGCAAGACCGCCACGCGGGTTCTTCTTTCACCCACAAGGCCGGATTTCTCCCCGTTCATCGACCGAGTAGATTATGGTTAGGTTGCCGTTCTTTTTCGTTTTTGACTGTGCCGCACCGATAAATATAAATGTAAAAAGAATCATCATTGATACATGAACCCATATTCGCATATTTGCTCGACCTTGTACTGTTTTTGGTTGTCATGAATAATGAAATTTTTATAAATTTGGTAGGGTAGGAGTTTTGATATTGTGAGTTTGCGCCTGTCGAAGATAACTGGATTTCCTGCTGCAAGCAAGAAGTAGAAGGCCGCTAGCAACCCTTGTCTGCCGCCGATGCCAGACGTCGCACAGCGGGGCAGTCGGAAAACATCTTGCGCCGATTCGCCCGGATGTGCTACTTCCATGGGCCCGTTCGGGCAGGACAGCGAATGGTTACAGGCTCTGTTTCAATTGTGTTGCAGGTATGTTTCGCGAACATTCCGGTCATTGCTGTTGGTGAGAAGAGGAGTTGGATCGATGCTTAGAGACATGTGGGAAGCCCTGACGAACTTCCTGCGGGATTTTTTCGGGGCCATGGCCCGTGGTAGCCGCCAGCACTGGAAGGGGATGGTGATCTTTGGGGTGGTCGCGTTCTTTGGCTTGATCGCCCTCATGGTGGTGGTGCTCGAGGCCACCGCGTCGCCCAAGTTCTGCGCCATGTGTCACAATATGCAGACCTACATCGAATCCTGGGAGCAGTCGTCCCACAAACAGGTCAACTGCATCGAATGTCACTTCAAACCCGGTACGCTCAACCTATTGAAGGGAAAATGGCAGGCCCAGACCCACGTGGTCTACAAGATCACCGGCAAGGAACCGAGCCGGTCCCACACCCAGATCAGCGACGAGAGCTGCCTGCGTGAGGGCTGCCACTCCCTTTCTGACCTGGGCGCTACGGATGTCACCTTCAAGGGAGTCAGCTTCAACCACAGGAGCCACACGGGGGAACTCCGCGCCGGGAAGCGGTTGCGCTGCGTCAGTTGCCACTCCCAGATCGTGCAGGGTGAGCACCTCACGGTCACCGAACGGACCTGCTTCGTATGCCACTTCTTCGAGCGGGAAAAATACCCGGAGATGGCCCAGTGCCGGACCTGCCACGTGCAGACCAAGGCGAAGATCTTCATCGACGCCAACGAGAACCTGCCGTTTGTGCACAAGGAGTACCTCGACCGCGGCGTGCAGTGCGGCCAGTGCCACTTCGACGTGGTCACCGGTGACGGTCACCTCAAAGACAACATCTGTGTGCAGTGCCACGCCGAACCGGATCTTCTTCTCGGCAGTTATTCCAGCAAGTTGATCCACGACAAGCACATCACCGAGCACAAGGTGGACTGTTTCCGGTGCCACGCCGAGATCGACCACGGCATCGTCCGGCCACAGGATGCGCACCTGAACATCACCCCCGCCAAGACCCGGATGGGTTCGTCGGGCCTCGCCGGGTTCCACTACGACACCAACTGCGTCAAGTGCCACAGCTTCGACCAGCACGAGTCGATCCGGATGATGTACATGGGCACCGGTGCAGTCGATGTGCCCGATATGCCGAGCCCGATGTACGCGGCGCACGCCGACTGTGGCAGCTGCCACATCTATCTCACGACCACCCAGACGGGCACCAAGGCGATCATGCGCATGGACTACGAACGGGTGATCCAGTCCTGTGCCGACTGCCACGGCTCGGGCTACGACGACATGGCCAAGCACTGGAAACAGCTGCTGAACAAGGAACTCGACCTGGCGGAGAAGGCCACCATCGGAGCTCGCCAGGCGGTGTCCAAGAGCCGGGGTTCTGACGCCTCGGTCACAGCCGCTGCGGTCCTCGACGTGGCCGAGAAGAATCTCACCTTCGCCCGGGTGGGGCGCGGCTTGCACAACATGGACTACGCCCTGCGGGTGCTCGCCGATGTGCGGAAGAAGGCGGAAAAGGCCAAGTCGCTGGTGGTCTCCGGCTATGCCATCCAGGATGTGCTGTCCCCGACGGGCTGCACGCAGCTGTGCCACTCCTGTGTGGAGTGCATCGAGACCACCCCGGTGCCTTTCGGCAACGTGCAGTTTCCCCACGACGTCCACGTCAAGGACGAGGGTCTGGCCTGCGAGGAGTGCCACAGCCCCAGGGAGCAGCACGGCCAGACCTTCCTCAAGAACTGCAACGACTGCCACCACGGGTCGGGAATGGGCGCGGTGGAGTGCGAGGACTGCCACGTGGAGAACCACAACCTCTACAACGGGCAGAACGCCTGCGACGAAGAGAGCTGCGACGTGCGCGGGGATCCCAACGTGATGGTGGATGCGGTTACCTGCGACGAGTGCCACATCCAGATCGCCGACGGCAAGCAAAGTACCCTCGGCGGCATCAAGGACACCTGCGTGGAGTGCCACGACGATGACCCGGCCTATGCCAAGATGGTGGATGAGTGGATCGAAGACGCGGCGGCCCTGGGGGTGGCGGAACTGACCGTGCGCCTCAAGGAGACCCAGGGCATGGTTCTGCGGGCCATCAAGAACGGCCAGTACACCTACGACGCCCAGGATCTGGTGAACAACGCCGAGAAGAACCTGAAACTGATCCAAATCGGCAACCCGTTGCACAATATCCCGTTTTCACGGGATTTGGCGGCGCGGGTGAGCCGCCTGCTGGATCAGGCGCGCAAAGATCTGCAGACCTACTCAACGATCAAGACCCTGCCGGCGGCGGCCTACAAGTAGGGGGGCGCAGGGGACCGATGCAGCAAAGGGGGTGGCCAGCGGGCCGCCCCCTTTGTGCATGTAGACTCGCGGTGCCGGGAACTTCCCCGGGGTGCCGTGGGCGCACGAGGGGCTGACGAGGAGCGATGACGGAAGCGCGCGATGATCGACAGCTGGCGCTGCGGGTGGAGGAACTGGGCCGGCAGGTGACGCAGATGGAGCGTCGGCTGCGGGCGTTGGAGGGCGGCCAGTCGTTCCCGCCGGCCACGGACTCGGTGGTTTCTCCAACCACTCGCGGCGGGGACACCCTGGGGGGGATGAGCACCCTGTTTGGCCGCGCGGCGGTGGCCTGTTTTCTGCTGGTGGTGGCGCTGGTGCTGCGCACCCTGGCAGACAGTCAGTGGCTCAGTGTGGATGACGGCATCTGGCTGGGGCTGGGTTACGCCGTGCTGCTCAATGTGGCTGGGTGGGGACTGTTCCGGCGCCGCTCGGGCCAGGCGCCCACCTGTTGCGGGACCGGCGCTGTGCTGCTGGGGGCGGTGCTCCTAGAGGGGGTGTTCCGCCACCGGGTGGTGCCCCTGCCGCTGGCCTATACCCTGCTGGCCGCGGTGGCGGGGGGCACCGGCTGGGCCCTGCGCGAGCGGAACGCTTCCGGGACACTGTGGGCGGTGGGGGCAGCGCTGTTTGGGGCGGGGGGAGGCCTGTTGTGGGCACAGCCGCCGCTACCGTGGCCGCTGGTGCTGGTGCTGGTGGGCAATGCCATGGCCGGGCGCCGGGACGCGGGGCCCGCGCGAGTGGTATTTCGCGCCGCGGCGTGGTTGGCCCTGATGTCCTTTTGGGCCGTCTGGGGGCTGGCACTCGTCGGGGCATTGCGCAGCGGCGCGGCAGTACCAGCGAGGCTCGCCCCGGGCTGGTTCGGGTGGCTGCTGCTGGCAACCCTGTTGTATTTCCTGTTTTCCTCGTTGCTGGAGGCGGCGCGGCAGCCCCGGCGCTGGCTCGATGCCTTCGATGCCTGCCTGCTGCCCGTGACCCTGGGGTGGGGGCACGTGGTGGGGGTGCGGGTGTTGACGCGCCTGGGGGAGGGGAGCCACTGGCTGGGGTGGGTGGAGCTGGGCGCGGCAAGCCTGGTGATGGCTGCCGGTTGGCGTCTGGGGAAACGTGCGCAGGAGCACCCGCAGGGAACCACTGGGACGGGACTGCTGGCAGTCGGCGCCACCGTGCTGTTGTTCCTGGGGTTGCCGATAGCCCTGGGCGGGGTGGCGGCGGTGGCCCTGTGGGCGGTGGCTGCCCATGGCTTGGCGCGCCTAGGCCGGCATTGGCGGAGTGGCGGGGCCCGGTTGGCCTCCTATGTGCTGCCGGCTGCGGGGTGTGCCTACGGCTGGTTTGCCCCCGGACTGGCACCTGGGGAGGCGTCCGGGATCGCTGCGGGGCTGGTGTTCGCCGCCGCCGCGGTGGCTGCCGTTTTGCAGTACCTGGACCAGCGTCGCCGGAAGTCGCCCGATCGCTCCCGGTTCTTCGCCACCCTGGACCGGCGCGATGACACCGGCGCCCTGCCCCTGCTGGCCGCCGTGGGGTTCGGGATGCTGGCCCTGCGGGGGGGGCTGTACCCGCTGCTGAGGGCTTTGCTGGCCGACCCGTCCGAGGCATTGTCCGCCGCCCAGAGCGTGTTTCTGAGCTTGGCCGGCCTGGCCCTGATCGTGGGCGGGCAGCGCCGCAGCGCCGCTCAGGTGCGTGGCGTGGGAGTGTTGGTGCTGGCGGCTGCCGCGGTGCGGGTGTTCGGCTTCGATCTGCTTGCCTCCCGGGGTCTTCCCCTGGTTTTCAGCGTGCTGGGTTTCGGAGTCGCCGCAGGCGGCGCGGCGTTGGCGCTGCGGCAGTCATCGGGCGCTGGTGCCGCGGACGCGCTTGAATCCGGCCCCGAGGACGCATAAACTTCACCATCTACCCTCGAACCATCCCCCGCTCGGCAACCGGAGTTCGTGTCCATGGCCCTGTTGGAGATCCTCCAGTTTCCCCATCCCGTGCTGCGCCAGCGAGCCGACGAGGTTCGGGAGATCGACGCGACGATCCACCGCCTGGCTCGAGACATGGCCGAGACCATGCACCGGGCCCCGGGCATCGGTTTGGCTGCCCCCCAGGTGGGGGTGTCCAGCCGGTTGATCGTGGTGGATCTGTCGGCCGGCGAGGAACCGGACCAGTTGTTGGTGTTGGTCAATCCAGAGATCGTGTGCAAAGAGGGCAAGATCCGCATGGAGGAGGGCTGTCTGTCGGTACCCGACCTGCGGGAAACCGTCACCCGCTGTGAGCGGGTCGTGGTGCGGGGCCAGGACCTGCAGGGCAACATGGTGGAGGTGGAAGGGGACGAGTTGATGGCCGTGGCCCTGCAGCACGAGATCGATCACCTGGATGGCATGCTGTTCATCGATCATCTCAGCCAACTCAAACGCAGCCGCTATGTGGCTCGCCAGAAGAAGGTGGCGGCAGAGCAGCGTGGGTGACGCTCCTTTGAGGGAAAGCGATGACCCCCGCCGCGGGCCGCTGGTGTTCCTGGGCACCGCAGTCTTCGCCGTGCCGGCCCTGGCCACCCTCGCCGCGGCAGGGGAGTCCCTCGCTCTGGTGGTCACCCAGCCCGATCGCCCCAAGGGGCGGGGGCGCAAGCTGGAGCCGTCTCCGGTGAAGAGGGAGGCCGAGCGCCTGGGGCTGCCGGTGTTCCAGCCCGGGCGCCTCTCCGAACCCGGGGCCGTGGCCCGCCTGGCGGCCCTGCAGCCCGAGTTCCTGGTGGTGGTCGCCTACGGGCAACTGCTGCGCCCGGAGGTGCTGGCACTCCCCCGGCGCGGCGCGGTGAACCTGCACCCCAGCCTGTTGCCGCGCCACCGCGGCCCGTCGCCGGTGGCGTGGACCCTACTCCACGGCGACGCCGAGGGCGGCAACACCACCATGTTCCTGGACGAAGGGATGGATTCCGGACCGCTGCTGCTGCAGGAAGTGGAGGCGGTGTCCCCGGACGTGACCCGCGGCGAGTTGGAGGCGTCTCTGGCCCTTTCGGGGGCCGATCTGTTGGTGCGCACCCTCGCCGGGGTGCGCCGGGGCGAGATCACGCCCCGGCCCCAGGACCCTGCCGCGATGACCCTGAGTCAGCTCATCACCCGCGACCTGCGGCCGGTGCCCTGGGACCTGCCGGCGCCCCAGGTGCGGGGCCGGGTACACGCCCTGGCCCCGTCCCCGGGGGCGGTGTGTCGCTGTGACGGCAAGCTGCTCAAGGTGCTGCGGGTCGCCGAGGCGCCTGGCGCCGGGGCGCCGGCCACGGTGTTGGGCCACGACCCCGGGGGACCGCGGGTGGCCTGTGGTGCCGGCGCCCTGGTGCTGGCCCAGGTGCAGCCCGAGGGCCGCCGCGCCATGACCGGGGCCGAGTTCGTGCGCGGTGGCGGGGCTCCGGTGGGCAGCCGCCTGGAGGCGCCCTGGGATGGCTGAGCGCGGCGAGGACAAGCGTCTATTCCTGGGGCTGCTGCTGGTAACCGGGGCGTGCCTGGGGGGCGCCGGGCTGGCCGTGTGGTGGGTCCCGCGGGTCTCCTCCCGGGTCGATTCCTGGCTGCCTGCCCTGGTGGGGGGGGTGATCGGCGCACTGGGCCTGCTGGTGCTGGCGGGCATCGGCATTCTGCTGTTCGCGATCCTCTTCGAGCGCGACCTGCCGGGCACCCGGCGCCTGCGGGGCGTGCTGGTGCGCGGGTTCTTTCCGCCCATGGTGGCGGTGGCGCGGCTGTTCGGCATCGCCAAGGAGCGGGTGGAGCGCTCCTACATCGCCATCAACAACCAACTGGTGCTGCGCTCCCGCTGGAAGGCGCCCCCCGAGCGGGTGCTGATCTTGCTGCCACATTGCCTGCAGGTGAACACCTGCGAGGTGCGCATCACCGGCGACGTGCACAACTGCCGCGGCTGCGGGCAGTGCGCCATCGCCGGCCTGCTGGAAACCGGGGAGCGCTACGGGGTGAACGTCAGCATCGCAACCGGTGGCACCCTGGCGCGCAAGATCATCGTCGAGCAGCGCCCCCAGCTGATCCTGGCGGTGGCCTGCGAACGCGATCTCACCAGCGGCATCCAGGATGCCCACCCCCTGCCGGTGTACGGCATCCTCAACGAACGCCCCGAGGGGCCGTGCTTCAACACCCGGGTGGACCTGGGCAAGGTGCAGCGCGCCCTGGAGCGCTTCGTGGTGGCGCCCGCCCCCGAGCGGGCTCGGGCCACCCTCTGAGACGGGAACGAGCCATTGACCAGCACCCCTAGCGCCGCGCCGACCCCTGCGGAGAAGACACCCACGATGGACATGAGCCGCGTGTTTTCCCTGATGGACGTAGATCTCCAGAAGGTCGAGCGCCAGTTCGAGGAGAATCTCCGCTCGGAGGTCTCCCTGATCCCCGCCATGGGCAAGTACGTGCTCAGCAGTGGCGGCAAACGCATCCGCCCCCTGCTGCTGCTGCTGGCCGCGCGCATGTGCGGCTACCGCGGGGAACGGGCCATTCCCCTGGCCTCCATCGTCGAGTTCATCCACACCGCCACCCTGCTCCACGACGACGTGGTGGACAACGCCAACCTGCGCCGCGGCCAGCGCTCTGCCAACGAGGTGTGGGGCAACTCCGCCAGCGTGCTGGTGGGGGATTTCCTGTTTACCAAGTCCTTCTCGTTGCTGGTGGCCGACAATGATCTCAGCGTGCTCAAGGCGATGAGCGACGCCACCACCGCCATGGCGGAGGGTGAGGTACTGCAGTTGCTCAAGACCTGCGACCTGGAGATCAGCGAGGACGAGTACCTGGAGGTGGTGATCAACAAGACCGCGGTGTTGATCGCCGCCGCCTGTGAGATCGGTGGGCTGCTGGGGGGGGTGGGGGAGGAACGCACCCGGGCGCTGCAGCGCTACGGCCTGGAGGTGGGCATCGCGTTCCAGTTGATGGACGACTGTCTGGACTACGTGGCCGAAGGCGAGGGGTTCGGCAAGGCGGTGGGCACCGATCTCAACGAGGGCAAGATTACCCTGCCCCTGATCCACGCCATGCGCCACTGCAGCGCGGCCGAGCGAGCGTTCGTGCAGGGGGTGGTGGAGCGGGAGGAACCCCTCGCTGCGGGGGAACTGCTGCGGGTGCAGGAGTTGATCGGCGCCTACGACGGCATCGGCTTCACCCGCGAGCAGGCCCGCAGGCGCATCGCCGCGGCCAAGGCGGAACTGGCTGGGTTCCCAGCCTGCCCCGAGCGCGAGGCCCTGCAGGTGGTGGCGGACTACGTCGTGACCCGGGAGAAGTAGCCCCGCGGGTCAAAACCCGAAATCCCCCTGGCTGCGGGAGGGGCTGCCCCCGGGTTCGGGGGAGGGTTCCGCGTCAGAGTTCCCGGCCGCCTCGCGGGCCAGCAACGCCTGCTCGATATCGCCCAATGACGGCTCCGCGCCAGCGGTGGCCGGCGGGTTCCTCGCGGCGGACCCGGGGGCGCGGTACAGGGCGGTGCCCAGCCCCTTCCAAAAACTCGACCAGTCCCCGGTGGCCACCTCTTCCCCGCCCAGCCACTCGCCGGCCCCGGTGAGCTTGGCGTCCAGGTTGTCCAGGAAACTCAGGGTGATCGCCTCCAGGGTCTGGGGCAGTACCGGGGAACCCCATTCTTTCTGACCGTGGTGGCTCAACACCAGGTGTTCCAGGTGCAGCAACAGTTCGGCGGGGAACCCCGGCACCGCTTCGGCCCGTTGGCGCAGCAGGCGTGCGCCGAGCAGGATGTGTCCCAGCAGGCGGCCGGGGTCGGTGTAGCCGCCACTCTGGGGAGACAACTCCTCGAGCTTGCCCAGGTCGTGGAGGAACGCCCCCAGCAGGAGCACCTCTGCATCGACATCCCGGGGGTAGAGCGCCGCAACCGCTCCGGCCAGGCGCATCACCGCGAGGGTGTGGCGGGCCAACCCCCCCACGTAGGCGTGGTGGAACCCCTTGGCGGCGGCCGCGTCGAGGTACGCGCTACGGAAACCGGGCGAGTCACAGATGGCCATGGCCAGTCCGCGCAAGGAGGGGTTGGCCACCTGAGCCAGCATGTCCCGGGTCTCGTTCCAGATCGCGTCGCGCTCCGCCGCGTCGAGGCCGGGCCGGAAGTCGTCCCAGCGGATCTCCCCCAGTTCTTCCCCCACCAGCGCTTCCACGCTGTCCACGTGCATCTGCGGCACGTCGTTGCGGGACCGCACCAGGAACCCCACCCGTACCAGATCTCCTTCCCGAAACCCCCGCGCGCACGCCGCGGCGTCATCCCACACGAACGCGTCCATGGACCCACTGCGATCACCGAGCAGCAAGCGCAGGTAGGGCTGGCCCTTGGAACTGGTGGCCAGGTTCTTGCGCTCCACCAGGAACAGGTCGGTGAGACGGCGGCCGTCTGCAGGGCTGTCGCGCAGGGCCTTGACGAAGCGGCGCTTGCGGTGGTGATCGGTCGATGCCATGGCGGGATCCTGGGAGAATGTGAACCGTGATTCGTGAACGGTGAACAGGGAAAACCGGGAGGTGTGAAAAGGGAAGCGCTGAAGGTTCCACTACCCTGCGGAATCGCGACGCGTCATTCCGGTTCACCGTTCACGGCTGAGGGTGACAGTGTAAACCAAAACGAGGAGGGCGGCTGCCCTCCTCGTCGGATGCCTGTGCGAAGTCGTACGACTACTGTTTGGCCGGAACCTTGGCGGGGGCGGTGGCGAACGCGCCCTTGTCGGCCTGCTCCGGGTGACACAGGGAACAGAACTTGCCGACGTCCGAGCCCTTGGCCACGTTGCCCTGCAGGTACTTGTAGTTGGGGTTGGCCGGGTGCGGGTCGTGGCAGCTCATGCAGCCCAGGGTGCCGTCCTTCTTCAGCAGGTCGGCGGGTACTTTCACCTTGTTGGGTTTCATCCCCACCGGGTGGGTGGACATCAAGGCGATGGGCATGATGCCCTCGTCCTCGTTGTGGCAGCCCAGGCACAGGGACACGTCGCCTGCGGCACCCGAGCCGGTGGCGGGGTTCTTCTCGCTGGTGAGTGGCGCCACGGCGAGAATGGCCTTGCCCTTGGCGGCGTGGATCGAGTGGCACTCCACACAGTTGGGGTCGTGGGGGCCGTAGGCCAGTGCCGGGGCAGCGGCAAGGCCCAGGACCAGGGCGGCGGCGAGGATGGTGGCTCTGTGCATGTCGATCTCCTCCTTTTGGGCTTTCCCAGAAATGCGCAGCCGGGCTGCGCAGGGCAACAAAAGGCCGGCGATCCGGCACACGGTACGCCGGTCCCGAACCCAAGCGGTGTGCACGCTACCCGATGGTTCGCGGGCCTGTCAAGACGACTCGGCGTCCCGTTGGTTCCGCAGTGTGGCGTAGGCGGTCTTGGTGGTCAGGCTGCATCGCTGGGCCAGTTCCCGGGCCGCTTGTTTCAGCGGTAGCCCCTGGTCCAACAGTTCGGCAGCGGTGGCGCGAACCTGGCCCGGGGAGTCGCCAACGGTCGGCTCGCTTGCCCCGGCCACCCCCCAGCAGATCTCGCCGCGCACCGCGTCGCGGGTTTCCAGCTGGGACAGTACCTCCCCGAGGGGGGCGTACAGGAACTCCTCATAGGGTTTGGTCATCTCCCGTGCCAGGGCACAGGGGCGATCACCGAACACCTCGCGCGCGTCGGCCAGGGCTGCCAGCACGCGCCGTGGTGATTCGTAGAATACCAGGGTCTCGGGGCGGTCGGCGTAGGCGGCGAAGAACGCCTTGCGCCGCCCAGGTTTGCGGGGGGGGAAACCGAGGAAGGTGAAGCGGTCTGTGGGCAGGCCGCAGGTGCTCAGAAACGCGGTCAAGGCGCAGGGCCCGGGCACCGGCATCACCGGCACGCCCTGCTCCCGGCACAGGCGCACCAGGTCGAACCCCGGGTCCGAGATCGCGGGAGTGCCGGCCTCGGACACCACGGCGCCGCGTTCTCCTCGCTGGAGGGCAGCCACCAGGGAGGGGGCGCGTCCCGCTTCGTTCCAGTCGTGGTAGGAGATCAGCCGGCTCTTGACCCCAACCTGGGCCAACAGGCGCCCGACGGTACGGGTGTCCTCGGCGGCCACCCAATCCGCGCAGGCCAGCACCTGGACCGCTCGAGGCGTGAGGTCACCCAGGTTGCCGATCGGCAGGGCCACCACCGCCAGGGTACCGGCGGGAAGAGGGGAGGGGGCGTCGGACATGGGCGGAATGTAGCAGTGAACCGTGAACGGTGACCAGCGATCTGTGTTGGGTGCCCGACGACCCCGCGGCTGGGCCCTGCCGCCTCCCGCGTCTCCCGTTGGCGGTTCGCGGAGCGCCACTCACCCGCGTCCGGGGCCCGCTTGCGGGTCCCTGGGGCGCCGGGTACAGTGCAGCGGCCCGGCGCGGGGCGGCAGGGAGGGAAGATGCTTTCCAGTGCAATCTCCGGTGGTGTGCTCGGAGTGGACGCGTTTCGCGTGGACGTGGAGGTGGACGTGGCCCGCGCTCTGCCCGCGTTCTCTGTGGTCGGGTTGCCCGACAACGCAGTCAAGGAGAGCAAGGACCGGGTCAAGGCTGCGATCAAGAACTCGGGCCATGCCTTCCCTCCCCACCGCATCACCGTCAATCTGGCCCCCGCCGATGTGAAGAAGGAGGGGGCGGCCTACGATCTGCCGATGGCTTTGGCCATCCTCGCCACCGATCGCACCCTACGGTTGGAGGGACTGGACCGCGTCCTGGTGCTGGGTGAGCTGTCCTTGGATGGCAGTGTAAGGCCGGTGCGCGGGGTGTTGCCGATCGCCTCCGAGGCGCTGCGGCTGGGGGTCTCGGCGCTGTGCGTGCCCCGCGACAACGCCGCCGAGGCGGCGGTGGTGCCGGGGCTGGAGGTGTTTGCCGCCGATACCCTGGGTCAGGTGGTGGAGGGGTTGCAGCGCGGCTCCCTGGAGAGGGTGACGGTGGACGCCGAGGCCTTATTTGCGGCCCGGCACGCTTCTGCGGAGGACCTCAGTGAGGTGCGGGGGCAGGGCCATGTGAAGCGGGCCCTGGAGGTGGCCGCCGCGGGGGGGCACAATCTGCTGATGGTCGGGCCGCCGGGGTCTGGAAAGACCATGCTGGCGCGTCGCCTGGCGACCATCTTGCCGGCGATGCAGTGGGAGGAGGCCCTCGAGACCAGCCGCATCTACAGCGTGACCGGGCTCACCGACGGCGCCCACCCCCTGGTGGTGCACCGGCCGTTCCGCTCCCCCCATCACACCATCTCCGATGCGGGTCTGATCGGCGGCGGTTCCTCGCCGCGCTGTGGCGAGATCAGCCTGGCCCACAACGGCGTGCTGTTTCTCGACGAGTTGCCGGAGTTCAAGAAGCATGTGCTGGAAGTGCTGCGCCAACCGCTGGAGGACGGGCGGGTCACCATCGCCCGGGCCGCGAACAGCATCACCTTCCCGGCCCGCTTCATGTTGGTGGGGGCGATGAACCCGTGCCCCTGCGGGTACCACGGCGATCCCCTGCACCCTTGCACCTGCATGCCCGCGGAGATCCGCCGCTATCGCGGCAAGGTGTCAGGGCCGCTGCTGGACCGCTTCGACCTCCACGTGGAGGTGCCGGCGGTGCGCTATCGCGAGATGGTGGACCCGGTGGCCGAGGAGTCCTCTGCTGCGGTGCGCGGCCGGGTGGCTTACGCGCGGGAGGCCCAGTCCCGGCGCTCCCGCGGCTCGCGCGGCAACTGTAACGCCCAGCTATCCCCAGCCGCAGTGCGCCGGTACTGTGCTCCGGAAGCCGATGCCGGGGTGGTGCTGCAACACGCCATGGACCGGCTGGGCCTGTCGGCCCGGGCTTACACCCGCACGCTCAAGGTCGCCCGCACCCTGGCGGACCTGGACGGCGGCGACCGGGTGGGACGCCGTCACGTCCTGGAGGCGCTGCAGTTCCGGTGTCCGGCCCTGCTGGATTCCCTGGGGTAGGGGTAGAACAGATTCACAGCACCGAGCAACCGTGTTGTCAATTGTCAATTTCCGTGCTATTTTCCACGGCTTTCCAGCTTCCGGAGAGTTCGCAGGAGGTGCGCATGGCGCGACGCAAGGTGTTGCCGACGATCGAGGCCCACTACGACAGCGACGGGATTACCTTTTTCTGCGACGACGAGGTCATCGAGGATCTGGAAATGTCCTGGGACGACCTGGAAGACCCCGAGTTGATCGCGGAGATGGCGGATGAGTTGGTGGAGTACATCGACGCCGACGATCTGGTCAATGTGGACAACCCGGCCGGCACTGTGCGCAAGGTGTTGCGCCAGTTGCGCCAGACCCAGGTGGCACGGCGCGCCACCGGCGACGAGGACGAGGACGACGGATTTGACCCGGACGATGGGCCCGCCGATGACCTGGATGATGACTACGACGACTGATTCGCTGCGCCGCCGGCCCCCGGGGCCGGCGCCTGCGTTCCCGGCCCCCCGACGGGCCGGCACCCGAGGAGGCCCCATTGATCCAGATCGGCAACGGCTTCAAAGATGAGGAACTCACCGCCGAAGAGATACGCCGGCTGCGCAACCTGTCCCGACTGACCCGGGCGGACGCCCTGCGCATGATCCACCTGGCGGGCAGCGGCCACCCGGGTGGCAGCTTGTCCTCGGTGGATCTGTACGTGACCCTGCTGGCGACGATGGATCTGCGTGCCTCGGAACCCGACGACCCGCGTCGCGACCGCCTGGTGGTGAGCCACGGGCACACCGCGCCGGCGATGTACGGGGCCCTGGGCCACTGCGAGTTCTTCGACCTGGACGACGCGGTGGGCCTGTTCCGCAAGGCCGGTAGCATCTTCGAAGGCAACCTGGAGCGCACCGTGCCGGGGGTGGAGTGGACCTCGGGCAACCTGGGCATGGGCCTGTCTACTGCCGCCGGTTTCGCCCTGGCGGGGCGTCTGCGAGGCCTGAAGTACAATGTATTCGTAGTGATGAGCGATGGCGAACAGCAGAAAGGGCAGATGGCCGAAGCCCGGCGCTTCGCGAAGAAGTATCGGCTCAACAACATCACCGCGCTGGTGGACTTCAACGGACTGCAGGCGGTGGGCAAGAACGCCGATGTGATGCCCCAGAACGTCAAGTATGAGTACATCGCCGACGGCTGGGACGTCATCGAGGTCAACGGCCACGACCACAACGAAATCTACCGCGCCCTGCGCCGCGCCATACAGATCCAGAGTGCGCCGGTGCTGTTGTTGGCCAATACCGTGCTGGGCAGTGGGGTGTCGTTCATGGAGAACGAGGCCGGCTACCAGGGTCGCCCGCTGACCGACGAAGAGTACGCCGAGGCGATGCACGAGCTGCGCGTGGACCCTGACCTGTCCGAACCGGCCGATTACCGGGATGCGTTCGGCGACTTCGAACTGGCTCCCGAGGAGGTGGTGGTGTCGGTGCCCCGGCCCCGGGTAGGCGAGCCGCGCACCTACCCGCCCCGGGTCGACACGACGGGCGTGGAGGCCTTCGCCGCCGCCCTGAGCGACGTGGCCGAGGCCAACAAAGGCAACACCGACAGCCCGGTCACCGTGAGCGACTGCGCCCAGGCCGGGGTGGTGGGCACCGCGGCGTTCGGCCGTGAACACCGCGACTACTTTCTGCAGTTCGGACTTCAGGAGCACTGCGCAGCGACCACCTCCGGTGCCATGAGCATGGACGGTGTGGTCGCGGTGTGGGCCGACCGGGCGGCGTTTGCCCTGGACGGTGCGTACAACCAACTGCGCATGCTCGACATCAACCGTGCCCACCTCAAACTGGTGATCACCCACCTGGGGCTCGATGCCGGGCAGGACGGCAAGGCGATCCAGTGCCTGGACTACCTGGGGCTGGTGGACAACCTGTACGGGGTGAAGGCGGTGTTCCCGGCCGACGCCAACCAGACCGACCGGGTGTTCCGCCACATGCTCACCCAGCCGGGCAACTGGGTGATGGGGATTGGCTGTTCCCGGGGGCCGGTGATCGCCGATCTGGATGGCAAGCCCTTGTTCGCCGGCGATTACCAGTTCGAGTACGGCAACGTTGACTTGGTCCGTCCCGGTGACCACGGCGTCATCCTCACCACCGGGCCGATGCTGTGGCGGGCGGTGGCGGCGTGGGACGTGCTGCGCGACGAGAACCTGGAACCGGCGGTGATCCATGTGAGCTGCCCCAAGCTGGTGGACGCCACGGACGACCCGGTACTACTGCAGAACCTGCGCAAAGGGCGGGTCATCACGTACGAAGACCACAACGTACGCACCGGTTTGGGCTCACGGGTGGCCAACTGCATCGCCGCCCGCGGCATCTCGTGCCGCCTGCTCAAACTCGGCATCGACCGCTATGCCGTGTCCGGCGATCCCGACGAGGTGTACCGGCGCATGGGACTGGATCAGGACACCCTGGTGGCCCGGGCCCGCAAGTTCCTCAAACGCTAGGCGGAGTTTTCCGCCGTGCCCTCGCCCCCCGACGTGGCACGCTGCCGGCAGCTGCTGGCGCAGCACCGGGTGCCTCCCCACATCTGTCGCCACAGCGAGCAGGTGGAACGGGTGGCCGGCCTCCTCGGCCGCGCCGTGGTGGAGGCAGGGGTTGCCGCTCTGGACCTCACGGTGCTGCGTGCCGCAGCACTCCTCCACGACATCGCCAAAATGCCCTGCATCGAGAACCATCGCGACCATGCACTGGAGGGGGCCCGGGCGCTTTCCGGGCTGGGGCTGAGGGAGATCGCCGAGCTGGTGGGACGCCACGTGCGGCTCGGGCCCTGGGATCCTTCGGGACCGGTTACCGGCGCCGAACTGCTCAACTACAGTGACAAGCGGGTGCAGCACGAGACGATCGTCGGCCTACAGGAGCGGTTCGAGGATCTGCTGGTGCGCTACGGGCGCGGCAACGCTGAGGTCGAACGGCGCATCCGGGAGGACTGGGGCATCATCACCCGGGTGGAGGAGAAGATCTTCGCGAGGTTGCCGTTCGGGCCGGAAGAGGTGGAATGCCTCGTCATGCGTGATGCGTGATGCGTGATCGGGAAAGCCCCGTCACAGAAGCAAGAAGGCCATTCCGAACAGCCCGGAATGGCCTTTTGATTTTGTCTCACCAATCACGAATCACGGCCCTATCACTTCAGCCCCACCGCCTTGCGGATCTTGGCGTCGAGCACTGGCACTTCTTCACGGCCCACATGGGTCCAGTTGACGGTGCCGTCCTTGCCGATCAGCACCAGGCTGGGGGTGCCCACCACCCCATAGGCGTCTGCAGTCTTGTAGTTGACGCCCTCGATTTCCTCCCACAGCACCTGGAAGGTGTAGCCGTTGCTTTCCATGTACTTGCGCACGGCCTTGTCCAGTTTGGGTCCGTCCAGATTGATCGCCAGCAGTTCGAAGCCGTCGTCGGCGTACTTCTTCGTCAGTTCGTCCAGCAGCGGGAGTTCCTCTCGGCACGGCCCGCAGAAGAAGGACCAGAAGGTGAGCATCATGGCCTTCTGCCCCAGGTAGTCCTGCATCTCCACCACGTCGCCGTCCGGGGTCTGTAGGGCGAACGGGATCGGCGCCGAGCCCACTGCGATCAGGCCGGCCTCGTCGCCTCCCTCCGCGCTCTTTGCACTGGCAGGCGCGCTGCCGGCGAGCGCCACAGCCAGGGCCGCGGCCACCGGCACAAGCCACTTCCGGGTCATCATCCGCTGCATCGAATGTCTACTCCTCTGTTGCGGGGAAAGGCGCGGATCATCGGTTCACCCCCAGGGCTTCCTTCACCTTCTCCTCGATCTCGACCTCGTCCCCCGGGGCGTAGCCCACGTGGTAGTAGATCACCTTTCCGGTCTTGTCGATGATGATCGTGGTGGGCAACACGCTCACGCCGTATTTGGCTGCCACCTCGCGGCGTTTGTCCACCACGATCGGGTAAGACAATTGGAAGTCCAAACCCTGGACGAACTTGACCACCCGCTTGGTGCCGAAACTGTCGAGATCCACCCCGATCGTCTCCAATCCGGCATCCTTGTAGCGGTTGTGGATGTCCACCAGAGTGGGCATTTCCTGGACGCACGAAACGCAGTAGATGGACCAGAAGTCGAGCATGATCGCCTTTTGTCCGATCATCGGGCCGATGTCCAGATCGCCGCCCTCGAGCAAGGGGGCGATGAAGCGGGGCGCATCGCTGCCCACCTCAGGTTTCTCCGAGGAGCCAAACAAGGCTACGGAACTGGTCGGTACGAGCAGTGCAAAGGCGAGAACACAAAGCAGGCGGCGCAAGGTCTTCCTCCCAAAGTTCGGCAAGGGGTTGCCAGCGGGGACGGCACAAAAGCGCCAAAACGAAGCAAGTGGCGTGCCGAACCAGTAGCCCAAATAGCTTGGACAAGCTGTCCCGGCTTGTCAATCGCTATCCGTGGTCCCGGGCACTGATCGGCAGGCTGGCCCCTGCTCTTTACAACAATTTCAATCGGGAATAGGCTTTGCTTGGTAGTCCACCGATGTCTCCCTTTCGGGCCGTCAACTCGCCCGGGTGGGCGGTTTGGCCCAATCGCCGCGCCATTGTGCGCTGCAGTCCAGAGAAAGGCAGTTTTCCTCTGTGCCCCAACCGCCGTGCTACCCACGGATGCGCAAGGGCGGTCGCACTTCAGGGAGCGCCAGTGCTTGACGTCGGCCCTAAAGCCGTCGGCATCCTACGTGCCGGTGTCTCGCGGCGGCGCAGGGGCCGCGACGAAGAACCGCTTTGGTGCCTCTCGGCGTTTTCGGCGGGCACCGGCGACCCATGGGCGCGGGCGAGAGGGGGTTCTGCAGGGCAGTCTTCTCACAGAGGGCGCAGAGGTCACAGCTTCGGTGCGCCGCTGCGCGGCCGGTGGAAGGAACAGGACTCCGCCTGCGGTGGCTGGACTTGTCGTCGTTGTTGTTGGCCTGGGCAAATCGCTGACAGCGGACGGCTGAACGAACAGGTTCCCCTGAAGGAAGGCGGTTCCGTTTGACCCAGCCCCATTACTTCGACGAGGACTCCGAACTCGCCGTGCGCGCCCACGGCGGCGACCGCGACGCCTTCGGCGAACTCATCGAAAAGTACCAGGGCCCCATCTACGGCTATGCGCTGCATTTCTTCGGCGACCCCACCGCAGCCGAGGATCTCGCCCAGGACGTGTTTCTGCGGGCCCACCGCTTCCTGCACACCTACGATTCCGGCCGCCGCTTCGCCACCTGGCTCTACACCATCGCTCGCAACCTTTGTATCGATCGCCACCGGGAAACCGTACGCAAGAGACAGGTGGACATGGACGCGGTGCATCCCAGGCATCTGACCGCGCCGGCCAGCGGCAGCGACCCCCTGTTGCACCTGCAGGAGAACGAGGAGCGCAGCAGACTGGCCAGGGCGATCTGCGAACTGTCCGAGAAGTATCGCACCCCGTTGGTGCTGTGCTACCTGGAGGGGTTGCCCTACCAGGAGATCAGCGAGATCCTGGGCATCTCGCTCAACAACACCAAGATCCGCATCTTCCGGGCGAAGAAGATGATTCTGCAACGGCTAGACCTGACGGAGGAACCATGAGGCGAAGGAGCTCCCTGGTGATCCCCCTCGCCCTGTGCGGGATGCTGCTGGGGGGGGTGGTCG
>JARGFW010000468.1 GCA_029211085.1 Deferrisomatales bacterium
GAGCACCCTCCGTATGGTCGCCGGATCCAACATCCGGCTATCGCGAGGACTGCCGGAATGCTATGACTCCCAAGCCACATAACGATGAGTTGACCTGCGCCGATGGACGCCCCGCGGGAATGCCCTTGGTGCGCCCTCGGCCTGTATGCCACAGCATCGCAGCCGGCGCCCCATCCGACGGCGTCAGGTCGAACGACATGATACTGATTAAGGCCTCCCCCTCTGGAGGTACGGTAGTATGACTACCGTCCGTCAACTCAACGTTTTCGAGGAGGAGGCCAAGATGCGCTTCTACAGCCGACAGCATCGATACTATTGCGGAATCGATCTGCACGCAAGAACCATGTACCTGTGCATCATCGATCAGGAGGGGACGGTGCTCGTCCATCGCAACATGCCCACCGAGCGAGGGGCCCTGGTACGGGCCATAGATTCCTACAGAGACGACCTGGTGATCGCCGTGGAGTGCATCTTCACCTGGTACTGGATCGCAGACCTGTGCGACCAGCTTGAGATCCCTTTCGTCCTGGGTCACGCTCTGTATATGAAAGCGATCCACGGGGGCAAGAGCAAGAACGACAAGATCGACTCCCAGAAGATCGCGGCGATGCTGCGGGGAGGGATGTTCCCTCTGGCCTACGCCTACCCCCAGGCGATGCGCTCCACCCGGGATCTGCTGCGTCGGCGTAACTACCTCATGCACCACCAAAGCGAGCTCCTGGCCCATATCCAGAACACCCGCAGCCAGTACAACCTTCCAGCCTTCGAGAAACGGATCGCCGCGCGCAGCAATCGCACCGATCTGGCCGACCACTTCGAGGAACCCATGGTGAGGGAGAGCATCGAGGCTGACATCCGGGTCCTGGACACACTGCATGAAGTTCTGCTGACCCTCGAGCAGAGCGTCCTCACACAGGCCCGTCATCACGACCCCGTGGCTCTGCAGCTGCTGCGCACCGTCCCCGGAATCGGCAAGATCCTCTCCCTGGTGATCCTCTACGAGATCCAGGATGTGCGTCGTTTTCCCGAGGTCGGCAACTTCATCTCCTACGCCCGACTGGTCAAGTGTCCCCATGAGTCGGCGGGCAAGAAGAGCGGCTCGGGAAACAACAAGATCGGCAACGCCCACCTGAAGTGGGCCTTCAGCGAAGCGGCGGTCCTTTTCCTGCGCGACCATAAGCCGGCCAAGGACTACCACCACAAGCTGGTGGGCCGCTACGGCAAGGCGAAGGCACTCTCCATCATCGCGCAGAAACTCGGACGCACCGTCTACTTCATGCTCAAGCGAAAGGAGGTGTTCGACCCGAATAGATTCTTCAGTTCCTGAGAGAGAACTCGGGACGGGGTGATGGAAGACCTCCGTCTAACTGGACCACAATCGGGCGACGCACAACACCGGCGCTCATCCCCTTGCGGCACCCATCTGGGTGACCGCCATCAAAACGGAGCTCCGTTGTCGAAAGCCTCCGAGTCCCAAGCTTTGATTGGCTCCCTCACCCCGGTCCCATTCTCTCTCCCTGATGAGACGACA
>JARGFW010000456.1 GCA_029211085.1 Deferrisomatales bacterium
GCGCGTGCAGCCAGGAGGGGTTCGTCAAGACCCAGGTGGTGGGCCTGGGCGGCTGCAGTTTCATCAACGACGAGCCGTTGGGCGTGGGGACTCCCTTGGAGGTCGCGTTCTCGGTCCAGGGGCAAGTGGGCCGCAGCAGCGGCCGCATCGTGTACGAGATTCCCAAGCGGTTCGGGCGGATCGAGGTGGGCGTGGAGTTTGTGGGCATCTCCCTCGCCGACCGCAAGATCCTGGGGTCTCTCTTCCATCGCGGCGGGCAATGCTGATCCCTGGGCCCTGATCGTACCGCCGTCTTGCCGCACCCGGCGCGACGGCCGCCCCCGCACCGCCCCGTGTCCCTGGCACTCCCTTCCTGAGCTGGCTACAATCGCCCAACTTGGTCTCCAACCCCCGTTCCCCCGGCGATTCCAGGAGCGTGCGCTTGTCCCCCCTCAAAGCTGCCCAGGTGCGCGTCGAACAGTTGCGCGCCGAGCTCCGCGAACACAACCACCGCTACTACGTGCTCGACGACCCGCTGATCAGCGACGCCGAGTACGACGCGCTGCTGCGCGAGCTGCAGCGGCTGGAGTTCCAGTACCCCGAACTGTTGGTTCCCGACTCTCCCACCCAGCGGGTCGGCGCGCCGGCCCTGGAGCAGTTCGCCAAGGCTCCCCACGCGGAGGCCATGCTGAGCCTGGAAAACGCCATGGGCGGGGAGGAGTTGAACGAGTTCGAGGCGCGCCTGCGGCGGTTCCTGGACAGCGAAGAGCCCCTGACGTACCTCTGCGAGCCGAAGTTCGATGGCCTGGCGGTGGAACTCAGCTACCAAGCAGGACGCCTGGTACGCGGCGCCACCCGGGGCGATGGCCGGGTGGGGGAAGATGTGACCCCCAACCTGCGCACCGTGGACAGTGTGCCCCTGGTGCTGCGGGGCGCGGGGGTACCCCCGGTGCTCGACGTGCGCGGGGAGGTGGTGCTGCCCCTGGCGGCGTTCGAGCGCCTCAACCGGACCCAGGAGGAACGGGGGTTGCCCCGTTTCGCCAACCCGCGCAACGCCGCCGCCGGTTCGGTGCGCCAGTTGGACAGCCGGGTGACGGCGACCCGGCCCCTGGAGTTTTTCGCCTACGGGGTGGGGCGGCCGAGGGAGTCGGTCGCGGCCTCTCAGGACGGACTCTTGGAGCGCCTCGCCGGGTGGGGCTTTCGGGTGGCCGGTGGCCGCCAACGCGTGGTGGGGATCGCCGCGGCACGGACCTACTGCCAGGGGCTGGAGGCGACCCGGGACGAACTGCCCTACGAGATCGATGGGTGCGTGGTGAAGGTGGACTCCCTGGAGGTGCAGCGGCTGCTCGGGGAGAAGGCCCGGGCCCCGCGCTGGGCCATCGCCTACAAGTTCGCCCCGCGCCAGGCGGTTACCCGGATTCTGGAGATCCTCCCCAGTGTGGGGCGCACCGGGGCGGTCACCCCGGTGGCGGTGTTGGAACCGGTGGCGGTGGGCGGCGTGGTGGTCAGTCGGGCCACCCTGCACAACCCCTCGGAGGTCGCGCGCAAGGGTGTTCTGGTGGGTGACTGGGTGGTGGTGCAGCGGGCCGGGGACGTGATCCCCGAGGTGGTGCACCCTCTGGTGGAACGCCGCGACGGCAGCGAA
>JARGFW010000383.1 GCA_029211085.1 Deferrisomatales bacterium
GGAATCCTCTGATTTCCTTCAAGATTCCTCCTCCCGGAGTGAAACTTTTGGGGCCAGCCATCGACAGTTGGCTCTGACAGCCGAAGGGCTGGGGGGAAGCCGATCAGGCAGCGTCGCGATAGTAGTAGCGCAACATCCCGCCGAGCCGGTCGCGGCAACACACGGCGCCCCTTGGCTGACCGAGCTCCTCGCCGGGTTCGATGATCTGGTTGCCCAAGCCTTGGTGATTGCGTTCCCGGTGGCCCCCGGTGGTAATGCGAAAGGAATTCTCGGGTGGCGTTTCGCAGCGACTTCTCACCGAAAAAGATCATCCGCTGGAGACATTCCTCTTTGATGGACCGCATGAATCGTTCGATGTGCGGCGTGAGATTCGGTGATCGAGGCGGCAGGCGCGGCGCACGCAATGGACGTCCGACCGTTCCAACAAGTCACGAAACGCCTTGGAGAACTTCTGATCACGATCCATGAGCAGGTAGCGTGAATCGTTCAGAAAACCATCGATCGGATCCGTGAGATTCCTGGCCATCTGTTTCATCCAGGCTTCCTGTGGATTGGGGGTACAACCGGCGAAATGCACCCGGCGACTGGCCAACTCGATGACGAATAGTACGTAGAACGTGACCAGGCCGCCCTTCGTCCAGACTTCCACGGTGGTGAAATCGATGGCGCCCAAGACGTCCCAATGCGCTTTCAGAAATATCCGCCACGTTGTCTGCCGCTTTCGTTCTGGCGCTGGCTCAATGCCGTGTGCCTTGAGGATGTTTCCCACGGTCGTGTCCGAGATCGTGTGGCCCAGGTTCGCGAGGGCCCCTTGCATTCGATCGTAGCCCCAGCTCGGATTTTCTCGCGCTATGCGCAGGACCAGATGGACCACGTCTTCCGACACCGACGGCCGTCCTGGCCTCTTCTTGCTGCGGTCGCTGTAGTCCCACTTCGCGGCGACCAACTGTTGGTGCCAACGCAAGATCGTATCGGGAGTGACGATCGTCGCAATGTTCTGCAACGCCTTGCGCCCCAGCCGCTTGCCTTTGACGGCCAAGCGGCGGCGCTGATCGTCACTCAGCACAATCCGCTTCTTGCGGTGTATTTCCTTGAAGATCTGATTCTCGGTGCGGAGGTACTCCACCACGGCTTGCTGCTCCCGGTTGACCCAACCGGCGAGGATGACGAGCAGTAGTTGCCAGGGTTGCAAGACGAAACTCATCGGTCACCAAATGCGGCCCAGGGGCAAATGAGGGCAGCATCCGGCATGACGTTCGGCGTGTCAATCGGCCGAAAGCTAGGATTGTCTGGTGTCCACAAATCTTGACGGAACGGGTACTTACAGTTCGGCTGAATATTTTGACCTTACGGCCCCTCGAAAGAGCTCATTGAGGCCATCGTCGTGGTGAAACGCCGAAACCCACGGTTCGGCTGCCCCCGCATCGCCCTGATTATCGGCAAGACCTTCGGTGTTGAGATCAACAAGGATGTGGTTCAACGCGTCCTGGCCAAGCATTACAGACCGGAGCCGGGTCCCGCTGGACCCTCGTGGCTGACCTTCATCGGGCACATGAAAGATAGCCTCTGGAGCGTGGATCTCTTCCGGTGCGAGTCCCTCATCCTCAAGACCCATTGGGTCCTTGTGGTCATGGACCAATTCACGCGGAGGATCATCGGTTTTGGTGTCCAGGCCGGCGAGGTCGATGGTCCGGCGCTCTGTCGAATGTTCAACCATGCCATTGCGCGGCGAGGTTCGCCACGCTACCTCAGCTCCGATCACGACCCTTTGTTCGAGTACCACCGGTGGAAAGCCAACCTACGCATCCTGGGGGTTCATGAGATCAAAACCATCCCGTATGTGCCGATCTCGCATCCCTTCATCGAGCGCCTGATCGGGACCGTTCGCCGCGAGTACCTGGACCACGTGCCATTCTGGAACGCCCAGGATCTGGAGAGGAAACTGGAGGACTTCCGGGTGTATTTCAACCGTCACCGCGTCCACAGCTCGCTTGGCGGCGATTCGCCGTCCGAAATCGGTGGGAATGCTCCAAGAGAGCCTGCCAAGTTGCGCGATTTCCGCTGGCAGAGCCACTGTCGCGGGCTCTACGAGCTGCCCGTAGCGGCGTGAGTATCAATTCGCCACGGACACCATCAAAATAAGAGGTCGCTTCTTTTTCTGGACGCAAACGAAGCGACCGCTTATTGTTGCATGGGAATGTGAAACGATCGCTTCGAAGGTGAACAATGAAAAGGAAAACCGGAGAGTACGAGCGCAGCACCGTGGCGGGAGAAGAGGTGAGCGCCTTCATCCCGTATGCGTTGCCGCCACGGGATCCTCCCCTGGAGTTCACGGGTGAGCTGGCGACGCTACTCGCGCGAGCCGAGGAGCAGGTACGGTTGCTCGACCTGGCCGGGGACTTGGTGCCCTCGATCGAGTGGTTTGTCTACGCCTTCGTTCGCAAGGAAGCGGTTCTCTCGGCCCAAATCGAAGGCACCCAGGCGACCCTGATGGATCTGCTCGAGGTCGAGGCGTCTGGGGAGGAACCGACCGACGCCGACATAGAAGAGGTGTGCGGTTACGTCTCTGCGTTGAGCTACGCATGGGAGGAACTCGGCCGCGAGACAGGACTTCCCATCTCGCTGCGTCTTCTGTCAGAGACCCACCGCAGGCTGTTGCGCGGAGTCCGAGGGGCGCAGAAGCAGCCCGGCGAGATCCGTCACTCGCAGAACTGGATTGGTGGAACTCGGCCGGGCAATGCCAACTTCGTTCCTCCACC
>JARGFW010000446.1 GCA_029211085.1 Deferrisomatales bacterium
CGGCCCAAAAGGATTGCACGATGCTCGATGCTACTGGATGGCAGATTCCGGGAGGAAAACAAGGGCGAGACCCGCCGAAGCCCGCGAGGCGGTCCTTGCAGTCGGACGACCGCCGGAGCTTCACGTAGATGTCCCTGCCCTGGTGCTGGCTTCACCGTCAGGTGGAGACCGCTGAGGACGGAGTGGTGTGGCTGGCCCGCCGGGTGGCCGAACGCTGCACGACGCCCCAGATGTTGGACCGGTCGTTTCGGGATGAGCTTGCCCCGGTGCTGGCTTCCCTGGGCCCGGTGGCGCGAGGGCGCTACGCGAAGCTCCTGGCTCCGGTCTTCAATGTGGCCGCCCGAGACCTGCGGGGGGCTCTGGAAGCAGACCTGAGGCCGACCCAGACCCTGAAGGGCAGATCCTCCTCCCCTCCCCCTACGGATCAGGCAGCGGACAAGGACTCCGATCGGTGCCCAGCGGACGGGGAAATCGTCCTCACCAAACGGGGCACGGAGCGACTGCGACGCACCCGGGACGGCGAAGCAGTGGTAGGCAAGGTGATCTTCACCGGGCACCTGAAGCCCCTGAAGCGCGTGCGCCTCTCGGATGTCGGCGAGCTGATGGTGGGGGAGATCCGCTGTCCGGAGCGGGGAATCGCAGAGCAAGTGACACTGCCCCCCGACGCTTGGGAGGCGCGGTCCCGCTTCAAGGGCTCGCTCCCCTCGATGGATTTCGCCTGGTACGGGACCGACGACGAACTCCAGGCCTTCATGCTCCACCTCTCCCGGGAACCATGCCCTCGGGTGCGTGGGGAGCGAGTGCTGGGAATCCATCCCCTCGACGGCGGCTGGGCGTGCGTGTTTACGGATCGCACCGTGCTTCCCGACGGCACGTCCACCAGCGAGCTGATCCACTTCTCCGAAGGGGACACGGGATTTTTGTGGGAACTCGGAGAGGCCCTCGCCGCACCGAGAAGAGAGGATCTGCAGGGCTTCTCGGCACACATCCTCGAGTTCAACGCCACGGGCAAGGCCGCGTCGATCGTGGGCTGGCTGATGGCGCTCCCGTTCAAGGCGCGCCTCTCCGCCAGGGTGACGGCGGAGTTCCCGATCCTGTTCGCCTGGGGACCGCGGGGCTCGGGGAAGAGCCAGTACCAGGAGCAGTTGGCCCTGCGTTTCTACTCGGGGGGGCAAACGGTCCCGAAGAAGCTCGACGACTTGACGGCGTTCACGCACCTGCTTTCCGCGTCCGCGTCGAACCTGGTGCCCTGGTGCATCGACGAGTACAAGGGCCGGGGCGTGGCCATGGACTCACGCCACGAGGTGCAGCTCTCTTCGACCCTGCGGCGTGCCTACAACCAGCTCGAGGGAAGCCGAGGCAACAAGGACGGTCGGACCCTCAAACGCTACCGAGCGGTGGCCCCGATCTTCCTGGCCGGCGAGGACAACATCACCGAGCCAGCCGTGCTGGAGCGCGTGGTGGAGGTGTTCCTGTCGACGGCCTCGAGGGCGGGCAAGCGGGAGCACTGGCAGGCGCTCCAAGGTGTCAACCTGGAGGCCGTGGGGCTCGACTACGTGCGCTGGTCACTCACGGTGTCAGACGGGCGCATGCGGGAGGTGTTTCAGGCCGCGCAGGTTGACATCGACCGCAGACTTGCAGACCGGTTGCGGCACAACGCGGCGGTGATGGTCTTCGGACTGCGCATGCTCGGCCTGTATCTGGAGCAGCGAGACGTCCCCATTCCCCAATTGGCGCTTCGCGCCTACGAGGAGGAGGC
>JARGFW010000448.1 GCA_029211085.1 Deferrisomatales bacterium
TCCGGAGGGGGAGGCCTTAATCAGTATCATGGCGGTCCAGCTGGCCGCCCAGGGTATCGCTCGATCGTTCGCTGAGGCGAGGCATTGGTTTGGAATGGCCATCTCAGCGTGATGGGGACATCGGCGGCGGAGCGCGGTGAAGCGCCCGATTTGGCTGAAGCGCGGTCAGGCTGGTGGTCACAGTGAGCGTCCGCTCAGCTTGATATGAAGTGCCCCTCGTCAAGCGTGAACCTGCTACTCCGGTGGACCTCCTTGGGGCGACAGATGATAGAAAGGACGGAGAAGGGACTCATCGACGATTGACCAGACTGATATACGCGGATTGGTTACCGCAGCCCAATAGGATCGTCGGCAGCTTGCCTCACTCTCATGGCTCGGATTCGTCGGTTCTCCGACTACCGCGGGTTGAGCTCGAGGATTCTGCGATCGATCGACAACCTTCTCCGTCCGTCCCATCACCTGCCGCTCTTTGTTCTTCTACTCTACTCTTCCTCCCCCGTTCTTCAGGAAACCTGGCCGACCATCGCTCCCCAGATGAAGCCCGAGAGCTCACGGCTGACGGCTGTGACCGCAACCTGGGATCTCTTGCCGCGGAAGACCAACCGCAGGTACTTGCGGTTCAGTCGTCTGCCGGCCCGATTGGCGTAGGCCACGATCTGTGGGTCGACCCCCTGCCGGCGGCGTACCAAGGTCCGGCTGGTCGGATGGTAGCTGCGGTAGTGCCATGCGGCCTCCACCACAAGACGCCGCAGGTGGCTGTTACCCGCCTTGGTGATCCCACCCTGGCGACGTTTGCCACCGCTGCTGTGCTCCGAGGGCACCAGACCAAGGAACGCCATGAAGGCCTGTGCGCCGGCGAACCGCCGGAAGTCTCCGATGTCCGCGACCAGAGAGAGGGCGATCAGCGTCTTGATCCCCTTGAACGCCTTCAACCTCTTCACCGGCTCCCGATAACGCTCTCCTTCGCCGATCTCTTCGACCCGTGAGGCCAGCTCGCCGCACTTGCTCTCCAACTCCACCAGGTGAGCGAGGTACACATCCAGGGTCTCGCGGTCAAGATCACCTTCGAACTCCAGCGTGCTGAGCCACTGCTTGTGTCTCTCGGTCCACGGCCCGCCCTGCTCGTAGCGGATCCCCCGGCGCAGAAGGAAATGCAGCACCCGCTGCTTGGTCTTTCGAAGATCGCTGCGCAGATCCTCATACATCCGTAAGAAGTCCCGCACCGACTCATCCTGCTTCGTCGGGATGTGGATCCCGCTCAGCTGACCGGCCCGAAGTGCCAGGGCCAGGGCGCGGGCGTCGCCTGTCGGTCTTCACCCGATCCGAAGGCTTCCTCGGGATCAGCCCCGCAGCGGCCACCAGGCAGGCCACCCCCAACTCGGTCAACTGACGGTAGAGTCCGAAGCCGAAGCAGCCCGCCTCGTAGGTGGCCATCACATCCCCGCCCTCTTTGACCAGCGCGGCGAAGTATTTCTTCACCGCCGCGGGCTTGTTCGCGATCGCCCGCTCCTCGGCGCTGTTTGCCGACCCATCACCGAGCTTGGCCACGATGATCTTCTCCTTGTCGACATCCATCCCAACGTAGACTACCCTAGACATCTCTGCCCCCTCCGTGTTGTATGTGGCGCCACACACAAGGTGTGTTCACCACCACCAGTGTGACGGCGATCCACGATCTTGCAACCCGAGGGGGCACTTCATATTGTCTCA